>NZ_JBFPKP010000024.1:0-102974 GCF_040948855.1 Paraburkholderia sp. BR10882
ATGCCCATCGGCTACACTCGACGCTCGATTACGTCAGCCCTATGACGTTCGAGAAGAACTGGCTCGCTGCCCAGCGAGCCGCCTGAATTCCCTCGGCTATGGGATACGTCAAACAGGGGTAAGGTCAGCAAGCGACGCTATCGGCACGAATATTCATGTGAACGTCAAAATAAATTTTCTGCGCGAGCGGATACGAACAACCATTGGAACCGTGGCAATGACTGTATCGATCGTGATAGTGGGTGCCGGCTTTTGCGGGACGATGACCGCCACATGGCTACTATCGGATCAAACCGCAAAGCCCCTGTCGATCGCACTGGTCGATGCCAGCTATAGCGTTTCGCGCGGCATTGCTTATCGGTCGGACGAGGAAGGTTGGCTCCTGAACGCACCCGCACGGGCCCTCAGTGTTGAGCGGGACAACGGGAACGGCTTTGTCGATTATTGCCGACTGCGGGGCCGGCCTGCGGAACCCGATGATTTCCTGCCACGCGCATGGTACGGTGACTATCTTGCACATCGGCTAAAACAGGCAGTAGGAAAGTCGGGGAAGCATCAGTTTTCTCAACACGACGGATACGCCGTTGCGCTGGCGCCCGAAGAGGATGGCCGAACGAAGGTTTACTTGCACACGGGTGTGGAGATTTCTGCCGATCACGTCGTCCTTGCGACGGGCCACAGCTATGGCCGCCCCTCCATCACTGTAGCAGCGACCGGTGGCGCTTCACTCGATCAACGTTTCCTCGCGAATCCCTGGGACGCAGTTAAACTGCGGGCCGTGCCGGATGACAGCCAGTTCTTCATGTACGGGTCTGGTCTGACGGCACTCGACGTTGTTTACGCGCTGCATCGGCGCAGCGAAAAGTTGTGCTTCACTCTTATGTCCCGCCGTGGTTTGTTGCCCCAACACCACCGCCGGTCACTGCCGAAACTTCAGCCACAAGCGCGGCGGGCGCTTCTCGATCAACTGACTGCTGGCCCTAGGCATTGCCTCACCGCCGTACGCAAAGTCATTGCTGAACATCGCGCGAGAGGCGGTGACTGGCGCGAGGTGATCGATAGCCTGCGTCCTGCGGTACCGCAGATCTGGTCAAACTGGTCTGAGGCCGACCGGCGCGCTTTCGTGCGTCATATTGCGCCTTACTGGGAAACACATCGTCACCGACAGCCACCTTCCACGGCAGCGCTCGTCGCGTCACTCAGGATGAGTGGCCGCCTCTCGCTTATGAGTGGGCGAATCGAGACAATCAGCGCACATGGCGACGGGCTGCTGCTGGCTATTCGCCCGCGCGCAGCAACGGGCTCGCGCGTTGTACGCGCATCGTATTTCGTCAATTGCACGGGTGCCGGGATGGCTCCCGCTCATTCAGCTGCGGCGTCAGATACAGTACCGCATGCAGATCGCCTACATCGGCCTATAGCACACGGGTGCGATTCTCTTTTTGATCAGTTACGGCGCGACGGGATTGCAAAATTTGACTGGGCGGGGTTGTGTGTTGATGAGTCTTACCGCGTAGTCCGAGTCAATGGCTGCACGAATCCGTCACTCTTTTATATTGGCCCCGCGCTTAGAAGACGCTTTTGGGAGGCGACGGCGGTGCCCGAATTGCTAATGCATATCGAGCGGATGACGGAGATCATGAGGCGGCAGTTTTCTGCACGTTAGACGCGAGCGCGTGGCCTGACAGGGTCATGGATGCAAGCGCACGCTCTGGTTCTGGCTCCAATATCGACGCCTGCCTTGTGATGTAAGCAACCGGTGAAGTCACCTTGCCCGGCGCGCGCGGAATCTATAGAGCGCTGGCGGAAGGTTCCCATCGGTGAGGCAGCAAGTCGTCGATGTCAGTCGCGAGATATGTGGGCAGGCGCGCGAGCACATCCTTCAGATAGGCGAGCGGATCGTGCCTGTTCAGTTGTCCCGAACGGATCAGGCTCATGATGGCAGAGGCCCGTTCCCCGGCGCGAAGTGAGCCCCGCAAACAACGAGTTTTTTCTGGCGGGGCCTAGGTGTCGATGGCGGTCAGTGTCCGCCCTTTTCAGGCGACGTCGTATATCGACGTCGCGACAAAGGGCGAACAATCCAGATACTGCAAGCGCTAAGTGCGCTGTGAGCGGTATGACGACGATGCAGGTCGCGGCGTAGGGGCGCGTAGGGCGATTGGAGACACGCCCCGCGTCGCGTCGTGACAGCGGCATGGAAGAAAGGCGGTATGCGGTCCATTAAACTTGCGGTAACCCATGATTTTTTGAGAGTTCAAAGCCGAGTTGTATATCGATGAGTCTTCGCAAACCTCTCCAGATCGCGGTGTTTCCGGGCGGCGGGGCACTGGCTCGATCCATGTCCGCCAAGCTGGGCAAGTTTGAGGAGATATCGTGTAAGAGGCGTAGCGTTCGAAGCTTCGCGTAGCTTCAAAGTGCCCGCGCACGATATCCTGCTCACAAGCTTTCGGATTTGAAAGCAATCGGTAAGCCGCCTTCGTATTGCACCTTTGGTATCGGAGTTGTAATAGGGCTGGATGCAGAGAAATTCCCGGATTGCCGCATAGTGACGAAACAAGACGGGCGACCTTGCCCTGTTGTAGCCGAATGCGGCCTCGGCGCCTATGTTCGCGCTCGCCCGGATGTGCTCGATGACAGCGGGGGGAATGGCGTCAACGAAGGGAAAGTAGTGCATCTGCTGAAAGGCCTTCAGCAAAACCAGCAGGCCCAGTCTCGAGGACTGGCCACGCGCGTTGCGGCGCACCCACTCGAGCTCTTCGACGTCCGGCGAATAGAACGCTTGCAATTCCTCCGGTGAAAAAACCTTGGGAAACCTCGGATACGCGGTACTTTCGATGGTCGCCATGCCGAATTCCGGATCTCGAATGGGCTGGCCAGTGTAGCGCAAAAAATCCGGCAAAGCCGTCACACCTGTGCCAGTCTTGAGCAACCAGTTGGCCGCGATAATTTTCGGATTCAGAACGCAGCGAAGGGGCAGAAACATGGGCAAAGCCAGCCAGCAGAAAAAATCGTCGCGTGCCCGCAAACTGGGCGTTGGCGACCTGGATGCATTGCGACGGGGAGCGGTTCAGTCAGGGAACCCGACGCTATCGTTCTCGATCGGAATGAACTGCCGCCGGAGCAGAAAATCTCCTGGCGCTCTCGCGCAAATGCTTCAGGATGAGGTATCCGATCATCCAACACTGGAGGAATATCAGAGCGCGCTAACGGCGATTGCGGCGGCGTGGAATACCAGCCTCCCGCCCGAGAGAGCGTGCTGAAGCGCTACGCGATCAGATCGGATTTGATAAAAGTGTTCCACCCGAAATACGGCGCGAGATCATACAGGGCATCGAGCGCCTGGTTGGGAAAATCTAACCCGCTTTCCCGTGACCTCCGTCGTATCGTTTCGTGGAAGGCAAGGCTCGAAGGTGACGTACTCCGGGTCGTTGCCGCAGCGTCCGACGGTCCCCGGCACGACACTTTTAAGTGATGTCATACGGGGTTTGGCGCGAACGATGTCCGCGTAAGAAATCGCACATTCAGACCAGTCGGCCAAGGACTCGGCCGTCCCGCGCTGGCTGACCACGTTGACCTATCTGCATCTCGACGACGCAAGCGGACGCGATAGCTCAGGGAAGCATCCCCAGCCCGATTTCCTTACTCCACCAAGGCATAAAGATCCGCCACCTCATAACTTCTACACTTATGATCGCTATTCGGCTGAATCGTGGTCAGGGGCCTTCACGATATGCGGAAGGCCATTGCGAGTGGCCGCATTCGCGCCGAACGCCATTGAGGGCATGCGCCGGGTTATCTTCGTCATTTTTTCTCGAATCCTTTGCCCGCAATATCGTCGGCTCAAACTCCTACCGCCGTTCGCCAATCCGGTATTATGCGCTTGCTCGCTATCTCTCTGCGGTGCTTCGAGGATAGCCGAGGGGTGGAAACTACAGGGCTTTGGCATTCCATGCCTTAACGCCTCGAAAACATGGATCTGCCATACCCATCAACGACATTGACTCTCGCATAAATTTTATTTGTTATGGTTAGCGCTATTACGGTATAAACTATGTGCTCGATTTCAGGCGATCACGCAATCGAAGTTCTAAAAAGGCGGAATTAGACATCATCTAAACTGCAATGGCTTGCATTTTAATTTTCGTTAAATGCATTGCCAGATGCTCAGATAATTTAGCCCACTGCCATTGCAAAATTGAGGAATAAAGCCGAAGATGAGAAATCTCTTTCTTGTTACCCTTGCGCTCAGCGCATCGTATTGCGCTGCTGCTGAAACATACGAAAGCTGCCCGACGCCCGCCGTCATCAAAATTGCGCGGAACGTGTACACTGCAACAACCAGCGATAACGAGGGGGAATGGACGGGTTTTGCGAGAGGACCGGACGACGGCAATATCAAGGAATTCACCTCAGCCACGTTTGATCCACCGCAGCTTGATAATGACGGTGTTGTGCAATCGGCGTCAGTCCAGTGCTCCTACGAACTTGCCAAAGGCGGACATGTGAATCTACGGTACATGCCTAGGTCTCCGCTACCAAGTCTAAGGGTAGATCAAGGCTTATGGCGCCGGAAATCTGGCCTTCGCGACCTTGACTACTATGAATGCACTCAGCCGACCGCGTTGCGTTGTAGGTTCGTTGTCGTTCGACGGTCCTGAACAAGCTGAGCGTCCGGCAGCGGCGGCTTCCCGGTGGGAGCCGTCTTGGTGCAATTTCAAGGACATTGACCTGTCGCCTCGCGAATCCTAGCGAGATTCAGACGAGGTCAACGGTACGTTTAGTGGAGAAGAATCTGCTCCGGCATCCGCTGCGAGAACAGGTCAATGTGAAGCACCAACTGGTGGATCTGGCTGGAACCGACCTTCTGCTTGGTTTTCGCGTCCCAAAGGCCTCTGGTTGCACGGCAGCATCCGGACAGCAGCGCAACCAGCAGCAGCGTCAGACACGACACGGACCATTCCCGCACGAAGGTATCCGCGCATTGCGCGAATCGCGCCACCGCCGCTGCGCCCCGCTGGAGTTCGCGCAGGATCACGCCCACATCTCCTACCGGTGCGCGAGGCACTTTCCTCCTCCATCGATCCCAGCCGATGGCAAGCGCCGCGCCAGCCAGGACAGGCCACAGCGCCCCGGGCGCGAGCGCGTCGAGCAGCGTGCCAACCGGGATGTGCAGATACAGCACTCATAGCCCGATCAGCGAGGCCAGCACCATGGCGAACCACGTGAGCGGTGCGGGGACGCGGGCATGGGCATACGTCGATCAGCCCCTTCGTGCCGATCAACGCCAGAATGCCCAGAATCGCGACGATACCGAGCGGCCGGTTGAACACCAGCAGCGCTGAGCACCACGCCGATCAGGCCCAGCGGCATCACCGCAACCTCCATGGCCAGACGCCGGAAGCACACCAGCAGCACCATCATGCTCGTGAACATCAGCACGATCATGACCGGCACCACCGCAAAGACCGACGTCCGGGAGATCGCGCTTTCCTCGAATAGGCCGCTGGTTTCGACCCGGTAGCCGCCCGGCAGCTTCGCCTTGAACGCGTCGATCTTCGGTGCCACCGTCGCGACGACTTCGTCGGACACGCCGACCAACATAATTTATATGAACGCCCCCGATGCGCCAGTTTTTCTTGTGTGTTAATTCGACACGTTTCGCAACGAGAACCCGATCGACATCGCGGCCAGCCTCATTCGCTGCGGGCCCCGATGAAATCCGCTGACTCGTCCCTCATTTGTCGCACGAGCTCAACGCTCGAATTATGCTTCAAGTTCAGCGAGTCACGGTCCGACCAGTCTTGTCATCACGCTCGATTGCCAACGCAACCTTTCGACGTCATTCGTCCAAGCTTTACTCTGTTGCTCGATCTATCAAGCTGACTTCGCTAGAAGTCAGAGGCCCCGTAGCTTGGATAGCAGGGTGGGGGGAAACCAAGCCTCTGAAGCCTATCGACAGGCATTTCCTAGGGGAATGCGCGAGTCATCGGGCCGTAACAAAAGTGAACGTAGATGTGGCCTCGAAAATGAAAAGCTCCGAGGGCCGAGCCCGCAACCGTGAGGGTGAAGGCAGCATGGGTAGCGGAATTCTGACCGATACGGCTATTCCACTTCGGCGGGGTGGAAGCGACGGCACGAAGACAAGGACATGCTGAGCAACTGGAGAAGCCCTCCTCGCCCCGGCGCGAAATCGCCGGAGCAAGGTAGGTTCTATAACCGGCGAACCCGGGAAGTGGACCGAAGGCGAGAGGGTGGCGGATGGGCCCGTAGTAGCCGTGAAACCGGGTAACGCTGGTGGAGCGAAGGGGCCCTGCTGTTTGTAACTTCCTCGACAACATGGGAGGCAAGGACGAGATGACAAAGGCCAGTGTCGAACAAATGCGACTCCGTTCCACGTGCCGCCAGTTTGCTTTGTATTTCACTGATTATCGAAGGTCTTCACCTCACTACAGTCAGTTAATCTCACCGGTCGCTGGAACCTCGCTTGCGCTCAGCGGACACTGATCATACCCACTCGCATTCACTGATGGCATAAAAATTGCCTCAAGGTAAGCCGACGACGTAACCGATACACCTATACATAGTCAAGGCCAAACATCCATGCAAAAAATTGTCACCATCTTTCTGCTTCTAATTTCCTACTGCACGTTGCTATCGGCTGCTGACAACCAGGGGAACGGAACCATACCCCCCCTTTCCTCTTACCCCCTCAGACTTTCAGCGGGCTCTCACAGTTCGTTATCAATACTCGGATAAAATTGTCAATTTCGTCGATACCCCCCTTTCTGGCTTTCGCCCGAGACCCTTGCCTACCGACGGACGACACATGGTGAGCGCCAGTTCATTAAACTCAATATCAAAACTGGGAAGAAGCAACCAGCTTTCGATCATGGCCGCCTTGCCGAAGCATTAAATAGGGCGGCCTCCTCGAATTTCCGAGGCAATTCGCTGCCCTTTGACCGCTTCGAAATCGGACAAGACGGCAACCAGTTGCTGTTCTCCATTGGTTCCGTTCAGTGGAGTTGTGATCTTTCAAGCTACATCTGCACTAGGATCTCTCAGGGCGAAATCTTGCCATTTCATAACGACTTCACGCCAACGGCTGCAAGCGATAGTCGAATCACAATCGATTCACCGGACGGCAAGTGGAAAGCATATATCAAAAACTCCAACGTCTTTCTAATGAGTAAGGACGGATCCGTAAATGTACCGTTAAGTTGGGACGGGACAGAAGCGAACAATTACGTCTTCTCATCCCTAAAGTGGTCCCCTGACTCCAATCACCTCGCAGGTTACCGTGTCGCCCTCGGCCAACCGCGTCAAATCGTGCTTGTCAATTCCTCAGCAACAAACCATCAAGCCAAGTATGAGCCAATAGAGTATGCCAAAGCGGGAGATATTCTTCCGCGACCGCAACCGGTACTATTCGACATAGTCAACAAGCGCATGATCAATATCGACAATGCTTTGTTCCCGAATCCTTTTGACCTTTCCAAAATTAATTGGCGGAAGGATGGGGAAGGCTTTACATTTGAGTACAACCAACGCGGCCATCAGCTCTACCGAGTAATCGAGGTGGAGGCCGCCACCGGCCGTACGCGCTCTTTGATCGATGAGGTCAGCTCCACGTTCGTCGATTATACAGATTTAAGAAATAACCAAATAGATTCCGGAAAATACTTTCGCTACAATGTTAATGATGGAGAGGAAATTATCTGGGCATCCGAACGCGATGGATTTGAACATCTGTACCTCTTTAATGGCCGTACCGGTGTTTTAAAAAACCAAATCACCAAAGGTGACTGGATTGTCCGCGCGGTGGACCACATCGATCCAGTCAGAAGGGAAATTTGGTTTGAAGCAAGCGGAATGAATGTCGGCGAGGACCCTTATTTCGTTCATGCCTACCGAATTGGCTTCGACGGAAAGGGGGCTGACATCACTTACGCCAGAACCGGCCAATCATCACATCGAGTTTTCTCCTGACGGTAGCTTCTACGTCGACCTCTGGTCGCGTATCGACCTTCCCCCACGCATGGCGCTTTGAGCTTGCCCCTGAAAAACGTATCCCTTGCTGAGGTTTAAACTGCAGCAAGGAGAAACGAAGATGAGCCAATTGAAGCGTGCGCGGTACACCCTGGAATTCAAGCTGGAGGCGGTGCGGCTGGTGAAGGCCGGCCAGAGCCTGGCAGCGGTGTCGGCGATTCTGGGGGTGTCGAGCCAGACGATCTCGAACTGGGTGCAGGCGGACCGAAAAGGAACGCTGGTCGGCCCGGGTACGAAGCCGGTAACCGAGGAGCAGATGGAACTGGCTCGACTGCGTGCGGAGAATGCGCGACTGAAGATGGAGCGCGACATTCTAAAAAAGGCGGCAGCGTACTTTGCGAAAGAATCGACGTGAAGTACGCCTTTATCGAACGGGAGCACAAGCGCTGGCCGGCGTCGCTGCTGTGCGAGTTGCTGGAGGTCAGCCCGAGCGGGTATCACCAGCGGCGTCAGCGGGCTGCAGCGGGCCGGGAGAGGCACAGCCCGGTACAAATCAGCGACGATGCCTTGCTGGCCAACATCCGCGCGATCCATGCGCAGGTCAAGGGTGAGTACGGCTGGCCGCGCATGACGAAAGAACTGGCTCGGCGACTTGCTTCTATCGACCCTCGTGGCCTTAGAGACCTATCTTACGGCCCTCTCTACGCACGCAAAGTCCAGCAGTCCAAGCGACAAAACCAAGCGCTCATTTCACTGGCACGGCGACGCTACGACGTCCTGTTCGCCATGCGACGGGACCTTTTCCGAACACAAGTCAGCCCTTAACGCTTGATGAACCGCATAGGGGGGCATCCCAACATGAAAACCAAGACATCGATCTACTGGCGACGCATCTTGTCGAGATCGAATAGATTCAGGGCTGACCCGCCCTGACTTGGGCCTACCGGCTTCTGCGGCACGACCGGGTCGTCGTCGTCCTTCATCAGGTTGTTGTCCTGACGATACGCGCCCTGCACACCTTGAATATAGTCGTAGCGGTTCGACGTGACAGCCTGCGCCTTATCCCGATCGTCGATGATGACCGGACGCAGGAATATCATCAGATTCGTCTTTTCGCGGCTCTTCTGCTCCGAACGGAACAGCTGGCCGATCCACGGCACGTCGCCTAGCAGCGGCACCTTGCTGTTGCCGTTCGCGTACCCATCTTTTATCAGGCCGCCGAGCACGATGATCTCGCCATCATCGGCCAGCACCGTCGACTGCACCGAGCGCTTGTTGATTGTCACGCCGCCCTGATTGTTCGTCGATGCCGAATCGACGGACGAAGCTTCGGCATAGATTTGCAGCTTTATGATGCCACCGTCGGTGATCTGCGGCTTCACGTGCAACACGATCCCGACATCCTGTCGATCGAACGTGTTGAATGCGGTCACGGACGTTGCGGCATTCGCGGTCGGCGTGGCGTATGAACCCGTCACTACAGGCACGTTCGAGCCAACGACGATCTTCGCCTCTTCGTTATTGAGCGCGATGAGGTTAGGTGTCGATAGGACGTTCGCGTCGCTCGACTGCGACAGCGCCTGCAACAGCCCCCCGAGACCGAACACGTCGCCGAAGCGGTGCAGCAGGCCTACGTTCAGGCCGTTGTTCAGCAGGTCCGCGCCCTTCGTCGCGAGCGCTGCGGCGGGGGCGTTCGCGATGATCGCCCCCTGCGCAGTCAGGTTCACGATGCCCTGGCTGCCGTTGGAATTGAAGTTGGAGCTGCCGTAGAGACCGTTGTTTCCACCATTCGAAAGCAGCGCACCCTGCCACTGGATGCCGAGGTTCGCGTTTGTCGTCGCCGACAGTTCGACGATTAACGCCTCGATATATATTTGCGCGCGGCGGACGTCAAGCTGATCGATCACGCTGCGCAGATTGCCGTAGACGGCGTCCGACGCGGTAATGATCAACGAATTCGTCTCCGGATCGGCCTGGATCATCCCGCCGGGCTGGTTCTCTTCACTGTCACCGCCTTCCTTTTCGCCAAGAAACGCCGCGTTGTTACCTTGACCGCCGTTGTTGCCGCCGCCTGCAAGTCCATTGCTTCCCATCGACGAGAATGACGAACCGCCCAAGGATCCGCCTGGCAGTGGGGGCTGGCCCGGCGTGCCCGCCGACGAGTCCATGTTTCCTTGGTTGAACGAGTTCGCGGCACCACCGCCCCCTGTGGACATCAAATCATTGCCGCCCTTGCCGAGCATGCCGCGCAGCGTCTTCGCAAGACGCCCGGCATCCGCGCCCCGCAGTTGCACAACGTGGATGTTACCGGGCCGCCCGGTTGCCGCATCAAGCTGCTTCGCCAGCGACTTCGCCCCCGCGAGGCGCACTGCGTTCGACGCTCGCAGCATTAGCGAATTCGTGCGCGGATCGGCCTGCACCAAGACTTTCAGCGTCGCATCCGTATTGCCGATCGACCCAAGGTCGAGCATCTTGGTCATCTGCGTCGCAACGTCGGTCGCATTCGCGTTCTTCAGTTCCACTACCTGCACTTGCTGGCCGGCCGCAGAATCGACGCCCGCGATGATCTGCGCAATGCGGCGGACGTTATCAGCGTAGTCCGTGACGACGATCGTATTATTCGATGGATAGGCCGCAACCATATTGCTCGGCGAGATGAGCGGACGCAGCACTGGCAGGAGGTTGTTCGCCGATTCGTTCCTGAGGCGAAAGATCTGGGTGACGACCTGATCGCCGTGTGCCGAAGGCGCATTTCCAATGTACGTCGGCACACCCTCCACTTTCGCGTCCGCTTCGGGCACGACCTTGAGCACACCGTGATCCTGCACCAGCGAGAAACCCTGCATTCGCAGCGCAGACTGCAGAGTTTTCAATGCTTGATCCTCGGAAACAGGGTGCTCAGAGACGAGATTCAGCCGCCCTTCGACGCGCGGGTCAACAATGATCGTCTTCCCTGTCGCCGCGCCGACCGCCTTGGCGACCTGATCGATGCCGGCATCGACGAAATTGAGCATCACATCTGCCTGCGCGGTATGGGCGGTAATCAATCCAGCCAGCAGTAATGCGGTTGCGATGCGACGTAAAGCCATACGGTTTGTTCTTGTTAGGTTAACAGTCTATGTGGATTTGCCGGCAGTTGAATCAACACGCACAGCGCATTTACGTTGTGGACAGCTGCCGCTTTGTTCGCAAGTCGTCGTCAAACTTCAGCAGGACCGCATGAGGGGAAACACGATCGCTACGCATGCAACGGTGGGTAGCAATCAGTTGCACGGCAGGCCATGGCCGCCACATTGCAGAAGAACGAACGGCGTGGCGATGAACAGCGACGTCAAGAGGCCTTGGCAGACCATGGAACAGCGCGCCCATCCGCCTCATCATCACGATGCAGTTGAGGCAGCCGAGCTGCTGAGCCGATTCCGACCACCAGCTCGGTGAACGAGGTGGTCAAATATCCTGACCGTCGCTACACGGAGCCGCCCTACGACGCAGATGGCGACTGCTATTGCGAGACCGCCCTAGCACACTTTGACCGGTTCGAAGTAGACAGGGCCATCCTTGCGAGGACACACGGACAGTGGCAATCCAGCGCGGCCGCCGCATCACGCTCTCGAGCTCCAAGCTCGCGAACAAAAAAGGCATCGGAGGCGCGCTGAACTAGCTTGTCACGGGCCGCGACAACTCCGCGCAGCTGGATTCGACAGATCGCCGTGTGCGACCAGCGCAAACCCTGTGGCAATGCAATTCGCTTGGACGGCGTCCAACTCCGCGCTCGCACCTAGCCCCGTGGCAACGATGTACGAATCGTAACAGCGCGGGTTCGTTCCGTATAAGTCGCTATTTTTTTTGGATGCATCAAGCACATTTATGAGTCGCGATTTGTGCCAAAAGCGAGCTTACGTTGGCAAGGGCGGTTAGGTTAGGGAACTTAAGGAAAAGCCGAAATAGGTGATCACGGCCACCGGTATTCCATCCGCCGTTGGCGCAATAAGCGGTGTTAACAGAATGACTTTTGCTGGTGTCGCCAACATATGATGCAGCAGCGGAAAGCCTTGTGGATGGAAGCGAGCTGTTCGAAGCGGATGCGCGGTCGGCGGAAGTTGTGAAGCCGCGAGATGGTCCGCTCAACAACCCAGCGTGTTTTGCCTAGCCCACTACTATGTAGGCAGACCACGTCGAGCGATTTCGGTTGCAATGCCGGCAGCATGCAGTGGACGTCGATATTTGTCGTGGTCGTAGCCTCTGTCGCCCTGAACGAACCGAGGCTTTGATATGGTCTGCCATGCTTGGCCGGAAATGCCTCGACCAGCGCTTGAAGTTGAGTGACGTCATTGCGGTTCGCGACGGTCAGAATCACCGCGAGCGGGATACCCTGCGCTTCGGTGATGGGATGGTGCTTTGAACCGGGTCGCGCGCGGTCTGTGGGATTTGGTCCTGTTTTTGACCTGAGCCCACAGCGCGGATTGAACAGGAATCGACGATGACGCGAGGCCAGTCGATTTGCTCGGCTGCGCGCAATCGCCCAAGCAGCACCTCGTGCAAATGCTCCCACACGCCAGCGGCTTGCCAGTCACGTAGGCGCCGCCAGCAACGCATGCCGCTGCCGCACCCCATCTCTCGAGGTAGCAGGTCCCAACGCAGGCCTGTCTGTAAGACGAAGAGAATGCCGGTGAGCACCGCACGATTGTCGAGCGGCTTGCGCCCCGGATAACGGGTTCGCCGTGGTTTGAGAGGGGGCAGCAGCGGTTCGATGAGTGCCCACAGTTCGTCGTCGAGTATTGGCTTGGCCATGTCCTTTATATGGACGCCGCCCTTTTGCGAAGGGCTTTGAGTGTTCTGACGTAACAGGAACGGCTGCAGCTTTATATCTGGCCTTTGCAGCTAGTGTTTCACTGCGGGCCCCTATGGATTCCGCTGACTCGCGCCTCATTTTCGTCGCGGGCTTTTAGCCCGAAAGGACATTCAGGTTTGGCGAGTCCCGGTCCGACATGTTTTGCCATCACTCTCAAGTGCCAGCGCAACCTTTTGACGTCCCATCCTCCGACTACAGAGCTGATTTCATGTGCGTTCGAAAATCGCTCAAACTGGCCTGGCGCTCACATATCCACTCCGATAGGAACAACCATGTGCGAGGATGGCCCAAATGGTACGGGCCATCTTGTCCGCCAGTGCAACGATCACGACGTTCAGTGGCCGGCGCTTCTTCATCTGCTCGATTGCGCGGTTTGCGAAGTACGCGAGAAACTCCGCCCGTTTGATCGGCTTGTTGACGATTTCGCCGGTCTCTTCGTCCACGTGGTGTACCTGAAAGATTTTTTTTGCGATATCGACACCAACTGGCATAGGCTTCACCCGTCAGCATTGGTGAAGCTCAATACTCAGTCCATTCGCTCCGCCGCGTGAACTCCTCCCCCCCGCCGGGCCACCATTGGAGGGTAAAACTCTCTAAAGGGTTTTCCGCATTCTGCCACGTGCATTCCTTATCCGAAGCAGCAGCCAACACCGCCGCCCCGACCAGCGCAGCGACCATCAGAGCACCACACAGCACCCTCTTTAGCTTCTTCATAACTGCCCCCGTCGGTCAACGTTAATATCCCTAATGGTCTTCGTTTCATATCACTCTCCGTACTGCCCACCAAATCACATACATTACGCGATTCTTCCTGCAACCGACAGGGAAACGAATCAAATATACCTACGTCAATCGGAGTCGCCACTGATCCGCACATTCATTCCGGCCCAAAGCAACTGGAATATTCCGCACATTCCCCGCAGCTTGAGGCCCGGCAGACGTTCAACGCCTCGGTCCCGCAAAGTTCCTTGTAGAGAAACTTCTTCCACCTCATGCCGTGAACGTTCTTTTCAGCAAGCGCCGGAAACCAGTACTCGAGAAGCGCCGACAATTCGCCGCGCGAAGAAAGGCGCAACTCCTGCCACAGATGTTTTTTGCCTGCGCAAGCGTAGACCAGCGCGTGAGAAATGCAATTGATCTCGGTCGTTGTGCCTGCCCCCGGATTGGCGTGTGTCTTTAACAACATTACAAGATCGATGTCGTCATAAGACGGTCCTAGCTGTGAATCTGCAGCCGACGCGCCAAAGTAAAGACCCAGAGAACTCTCGGCATCAGGGAACCAGCGAGCAAGCATCCAGTGTGTCTCCGCTGCATCCAGTCCGGGGATAGGCAATCTTTCCGTACCGCCTTCGTCGAGCGCCGCCGCGAGCACACCGGCGACCGCAAGCACCGTCAAGTCGTCCGGGCTTTCCGCATGGCGCATTAACACCGCGTAGTAATCCATAGGAATTCTCGCTTGCTCACACTTGGGCCGCAGCATGTGTGTAGCACCCTTTCGGGCATATCTTCGCACATGCCGTGCAGCCAACGCAGAGACCTCGATGCGCAATTGTCATGACCTTCTTTTCATGCTCGTCCTCCTCTTCATCGTCATCATCCAGTGGAACATGATCGCCAGCTTCATCGATGCCTAACAGTTGAAGTACGCCGCGAGAACAAACCCGGAAGCATCGCCCGCAACCGATGCACTTTTGTTCGTCGAGTGAATCAACAAAGTGAGGTATCCAAGCCTCTCCGCTTGGGAGTATCACACTAAAAGGATGGCTCATTTGAAGGTCCGGAGTTTAATCGGAAGCCGAAACTGCGGTCTGACGTGCCTGCATCAACGCCGCATGCGCGTCGTGACAGCGTTGCGCGACTACCATTATCTGCTCCCAACCCGTTGGTAGATCTTCTGACAGATCATGCAGATCCATCTTGGCCTGCGTGGCCAACGCGTTGAGTTTTTTCAGGCGCGTCTTAAGTTCCCGCGAGTCGTTGCACATCATGTCCTCCTTATCGGACGACGCACTACAGGCGTCACTGGCAACAAGAACCGTCATACTAGGGAGATCGGTTTTAGCCAGGGGCAACTCGTCATCCCCCGCAAAATCGTACGATGTGCCACGTTCCCTGGTGAGCTTCTTGCGCAACCACGGAGGCGGCGTGCCTTTCAGAACCCTGCTCAGCTTGATTAGAATCTCTTCGATCGGCAATGGCTGCGGCACCTTCACTGGATGGACCTTAAGCGCTACTACGCGCGCAGCCGCCGTACCGCCTATGGCCGCGACATACAAGATCGCGCAGTCGCGGATCACTTCGAGCTTCGGCGCAAGTTTCTCATCATCACCGTCCTGCATCAGCTTGTCGCCGAAATCAAAAATCTGTAAAAGTGAATGTCCTTCCGTCGTCACGTCGTATACCGCAATGCCTTTCGCCCAGCCAAAATGAGCGTCGACGTGCACTTTGTCCTGTGTCGCAAAGGCGATCTTCATGCGCTGGTCTCCTCATCAAGTTCAAGTTACGGCATGTAACACCCTTCTCTTAAACCTAACCCTGAACCGAAACATCAAGGCCGCCCGATGATTGCGGCAGTTTCCAGTCGCCGGGATGAGGTTGCGAGATCCTCTCGAACATAAGATTGGCAATCTCGAAAATAAGATTCATTGTGCCGCGATAACCTATCTGGCAACGATGGGCGTTGCCGACGCGGTCAAACACCGGAAAGCCCGCGCGCATCAGCGGCTTTCCGAGGCGACCGGCCATCTGCCTGCCGTGCGAATGCGTGATCAGCAGGTCGCAGTTACTCGCGCCTCGTTCCATGTCCTCCAAGTCCCCCAATATGACTTCGCTTGCCGGCAACAGCGCATGCGATGCCGAAGCAGTGGTACTGATGCAAACAGATAGTTCCGCACCCATTTCACGGAGCAGCGAACCGATCGAAAGCAGCATGTCCGGCTCCGCACCAATCGCCACTTTTAGACCACCCGTGTAAAAATGGCTGTCGAGCATCGCATCCAGTAGTTGGCTGCGCTGCCGGCGATACCGGGCCGGGACTGCACGCCCCGAAAGTTGTGCAAGACGTTGCAAGAACCGGTCGTTCGGCTCCAGCCCCGTTAGCCGCTCGAGGATCTCGAACGGCACGCCGGCAATTGCTTCGAGCGTCTCGGCGGCGTCGCGCGTTTGCTCACCAACGCCAATTGTGAATGACGACGCCCCCGCCGCACGGATCTGATCAATCGTCGTTCCGCCCAGCGTCGTCCCACGCCACGCAGAATCAAGGTGGCCGTCGAGGGAGCCGGAAACATCTGGAAGCACAATCGGCTCCAGCCCGAATGCGCAAATAATCTCCCGAAGCTCGTCGATGTCACCAGGCGATAGATGACTGCCCGGCACCAGATTGATCTGCTGAGGTATCGTCGGCAACGGCTTCACCAGTGTCTCGACGATCGCGGTCACCGCGCGCCTGTAGCCGTCCTCAAAGGCACCAATATAGTCCGGTGTCGATACGAGGATGAGTTCAGTATCGTCCAGTTCGCGCTTGCGTTTTCGCACCATCGCAAGGTGCCCCTCCACATCTTCGCCGTTCGTCTCAGTCAGGCCAGTCGTGCAGAGCACAATGATCTTAGGCGCCGCGCGCTTGCGAATGTTCAGCAGCGCTGTCTCTACGTTCTCGTATCCGCCGAGAATCGTGGTGACCTCGCTCATCGCCGTTGTTTGCAGCGGAATGGCTTCTTTGAAATGGCGCACCAGTAGTACGAGCGCGAACGACGTACAGCCCTGCGAGCCGTGCATTACCGGCATGCATGCATCAAGCCCCATGGCTGCATACGTCGCGCCGAGCGGTTGACTCATTCTTAGGGGATTAACGGTACAGGCTTTTTCTGACTCGACGACTATCGCCATGATATGTGCTCCACTCCGAAACTCAACTCGATACCGCCGCGCGGAGGTTCCAATCGTATGCCTCACCGTCTGCGCCCCGCGGAATCGGATTGATGTGCGTGGAAGACTTAAGAATCCCCTCGCGATGCACTACCTCTTCGTCGTCCCACGGCGCAGGAATACGCACCTGCTGCCAGACTGGGTTCTGGATTGCGCGGTCGATCTCCTGCACCAATTTAACAATGCCCTCGTAGCCAGCGTACGGATGGTGTCGCTCCTGATTCACGTCGAGCCAGGGCATGCGCGCCTTAAGCGCGACAAACTGCGAGCGCCCGCCAGACAGCATGATGTCCGCCTTCGCATCCCGGAGCATGTTGTACATCTCGCGCGCCGTCAAATTGTCGACCATGCGCGTGTCATTGCCCATGATCTCCTTGATTCTTTCCTTATCCCCATCCGTACTTTTCTTCACACTAGTGCCGACGATCTCGAGCCCGGCCTCCTGCAGCGCCGCGACCACTGACCATGACTTCACGCCGCCCGTGATGAGCAGCACACGTTTGCCATCGAGCCGCTGCCTGTACGGGGCAACGCGCCCCCATACGCGCGCCTCTTCTGCCTTGACAAGGTGCTCGGTGCGCACGATAAGATCGTCCGGCGCACCCTGCTCCACCAGTAGCCTCGCGACCCCGCGCAGCGTGTCGCTCGTGTCGCCAATTCCGTAGAATGAACCCTCGAGGTATGGAATACCGTAGCGCTTCTGCATTTTTGTCGCAACGTTGAGCATGGACTTGGAGCACACCACCAGGTTGACCTTCGCGCGGTGTGCGCTCGCGATCTCGCTGTAGCGGCCGTCTCCCGAGATGCAGGACAGGAGCCGGATGCCGAGCGCCTCGAACAACGGCTTTATCTGCCACAACTCGCCCGAGAGGTTATATTCACCGATAAGATTAATATCGAATGGTGTCTTGTACGCCGGCTCGCGCGTGCCGATGACGTAATCGAGGATCGTCTCCCCTGCGAGCTTGTTGCCGAAGTTTTTGGATCCTGCGAAGCCGGGCGCATTCACCGGTATGATGGGCTTACCGAACTTTGCCGACGCGTGCCTGCATACGGCGTCTATATCATCGCCGATCAATGCGGTCACGCACGTCTGATAGACGAACACGGCAGGCGGATCGTACTTTTCGAAAATTTCACGCAGACTCCTGAAAAGCCGCCTCTCACCGCCGTAAATTACATCGAGTTCATTGATATCGGTTGTGAACGCGGTGCGGTAGAGAGTCGGCCCAGACGATGCCGAATGGCGGTTGTCCCAAGAGTTTCCTTCACATGCAATAGGCCCGTGCACCAAGTGTGCAACGTCGACCACGGGCTGCAATGCGATCCGCGCGCCGTCGAATGCGCATCCGCCAGCGGCCGCCCCCGGCGAAACCTGCTTCGAACAGCCTTGCTTGCGCTCCTTTTCGCTCTTCGCGAGGTTCTTTGCGCAACCCGGTTCGTTGAAGATCTCGACAGCGCTCGTCTTTAGCCACATCGTAGAGTCCTGACAATAGAAGTCCACGACTACAGGCAAATTGCGTACCACCATCGTAGCCCAAGCTAACAGTCATAGTGACGCTATGCCGAAGCCGGATTTGTCGTCCTTGTTACCTGCGTTGAAGGAGTTGAACCAATCACTACAATGTTGCGACACGCGAGAGCCTGCCGGTAGCCTTCTCGCCCAGTCTCTCCAAATGCATCCGCGCAACCGCCGCTGCCTTCAGAAGCGGCGCAGCTTGATCCCGTGCTTACGCAGTGCGTAGCCGATCTGCCGCGGCGTGATATGTAGGAGTCGTGCGGCCTTCGCTTGCACCCATCCACAGCGCTCCATTGCCCACACAAGCTGTTCCCGCTCGCTGCCCGGCATGTCGCTACCGCTTGGCGTATCGAAGCTACGCCCATTCCAATCACCGGCACTTACGCTCGCCAGGGCATTCGGCACTTCACTGTTTGTAGCGTCCAACGTGCGGGCAGCACGCACAGCGTCTTCTCGTTCGATGTAATGTAGCTCTTTGGTGAGGCACCGGCCTCTCTCACACAGAAAGGAAAATCGATCTATCGTGTCGTGATCCGCCATGGTCGCGGTACGCTCAACGCAATTTTCCAGCTCGCGCACATTGCCAGGCCAGTAGCAGCTGGAAAGAACCCGAAACGCTTGTTCATTGAAATGCAAAGATCGACGATTGTCGCGGTTAAAGCGATCCAAAAAGTGCTGCGCCATTGCCGGAATGTCCTCACGGCGTTCGCGCAACGGCGGCAAAAGGATACTAACGACGTTGATGCGGTAGTAGAGATCCGCACGAAATTCCCCCGCCTTCACCATTTGTTCGAGGTTGCGGTTCGTGGCAACGATCAGCCTCACGTCGACTCTTACCGGGGTGGTGCCACCCACCCGCTCGAACTCTCGTTCCTGCAAAACTCGCAACAATTTGGCTTGGAACGAAGGCGAGATGTCGCCGATCTCGTCGAGGAAAAGTGTCCCACCGTGCGCCAGTTCAAAACGCCCTTTGCGTTGATATTGCGCACCGGTAAACGCTCCCTTCTCATGGCCGAATAATTCGCTTTCTAGCAGTGTTTCAGTGAGCGCCGCACAGTTCACCGATATGAACGGCCGGCCCTTGCGGGGCGATAACCCATAAATCGCGCGCGCGATCAGCTCCTTTCCAGTTCCGCTCTCGCCGCGCAAAAGCACCGTCGTCCGCGCTGGCGCTACTTGATGAACTTGCGAAAAGACGCGTTGCATGGCGGCAGATTCTCCGAGCACATTGTCGATACGAGACGAAGTCTGGTCTGCGTTGACCGCTCGTCTCATCTCCTGTCGCGCGGTTTGGTCCATCTGTCCCGACGCACGATCAAGCAGAAGTGCCTGGCCCATCGGCGCCGCGACGACCTTCATGAGTTGGAGGTCGCTCGCAAAGGCGCGCTGTCCGTCCGTGTTCTCGCAGAACGCAACAAGTACGCCGAGCGGCCGCCCTTCATACCTGATCGGCGCCCCGAGCAGTGCCACATGCTCACCTTCCAATCCGTCGAAGATATCGATGCTGTCCACGAAGAGTGGTTCATCACGCAGTCTCGCCACCACGACGGCTGAGTCGTTTGTGTGTATTCGCCCCAATACCCCGTCATTGGGCAAGAAACGCAGACGTTCACGCCAGCCCGCTGACAACCCCGTGCCACACAGGCCGCCCAGATGGCCGTCTGGCTCAGTGACCGCAATAAACGCGGAGCGCCATCCACACGCATATGAGAGGTAATGCAAAGATCTCTCCAACGTCCTTTCGGTATCTCGTGACGAGGTCAACGTCTTTACTACTTTGTAGACCACATCAAAATTGAGATGACTCTCATTGACATCGAGCTGCGACATAGATCTGAACTCCGGAAATTGCACGTTAGCGCCGCGGGACCCGGGTCCCAACACAATGAATGGCGGCGCTACATTTGCGCAAGCCACGGTGAATTCTTATCGCAACGGGCACGAAAGCCGACAAAACAGACAGAGACGCGACAATCGGAGTCGCGGTGTCAGAAATACGACAAAAACACGAGGTATCTTTGTGCGCAGATGGGATACTACCGAAAGAAAGCGTTGGTTTTACGACAAATTTAGATTTGTGCGGCAGTCTATGTTTAAATGCATGAGTCGCACTTGATTTGTGCGGAAATAGCATAACTGCGCGTGAATTAGAGAATGCGCTTCACGTAGCGTTGATGCTGGATTCAAAAGACAGGACGTTATCGTCTGAACCTCCATTTGGCGCGCCGAAGTTCGGCCCTTCGACGCGTTTTACCTCAGAGGCTCATTAGTTTGAAGCACGCAGTGGCAAGCCTGATGACGCTCCGTCGTGTACACCGTCTCCAAGAGTACTCAATTGCAGCGAACGGAAGAGAAAACGCTGAAGTGCGTTGGCCGCAGACGAGCGGTCTTCTAATCGCCCAGGACTAAAGAGACCGAATTCCGCCACCGGCGGCAGCGGCAACCCTACTGCGCTGGGATCGATCGCACGCATCGTATCGCGGCGCACCTGCCAATCCAGAAGTAGCGCAACGCCGAGCCCAGCTTCAACGGCTGACTGAACCGCAGAGAGGCTCGTGCTTTTGCAGGCCACGCGCCAAGCGATACCTGCTTCAAGCAACGTGGCAAAATAGCTCTCCTGCCACCTGCATGCACCGCCGAATGCAACAATCGACAGCGGACCGTCTCCGAGATCATCATTGCGCGTGCGCGCAGCCGCCCAGCGAAGGGGATGTCGCCAGGTGACGAGCGGTTCCGCGGGGATCTGGGCTGGATCACCAATCGCGAAATCGAGTGTGTTGCTCATGAGCCGCTGCGATAAGGCCGGACTCGCATCAACGACGATCTCCAGGGCTACATCAGGAAACAATGTCGAAAATTGCCGCAGTGCATGGCGGAGGTGACTCATCGCGATGTCCTCGGGAAGTCCAATTTTCACGGTACCCGCAACTTCACCCGAAGTAAGAGCGGAACGCGCCGCAAGGCCAATTTCGAGCAGCTTGTGTGCATACGGCAACAGAACATTGCCCGCAGAGGTCGGCTTCACGCCGCGCGGTGAACGCTCAAGGAGGCGCTGGCCGACTTCGTCTTCGAGCCGCCGGAGGGCCATGCTGACGGCAGCCTGTGTACGATGCAGCTCCATGGCAGCATTGCTCACACTGCCGGCTTCCACTACCGTCACGAACGTACGCAGTAGTGTGCTGTCGAGATCGCGAATCATCAATTTCCCTCATGCAAACATAAACATTATCAGCTTATACCACGCATACCGCTGCAGTTAGTATCCTTCCGTCGCCCAAGTCGAGAGCATGGGTGAGCAAAAAACGAATGGGAATGGAGCCTAGATACCTGTTACAAAAAGCATTCGCTGTGTTTAAGGAAACGATTGGGTCAGTTGTCGGTTGACAGCAATCATTTCGATGCGATGGCGTTTGCCAAAGCAGACCGCTCTGCAAAGAGCGACCCAATTTGGGGCCACCCGAGAGCGGTCGGCCTTCAACGCCCTCTCGTTGCACGGCGTCCGGTGCGCTGCTTCGAGGCCAAGCGTGGGGACTTTCGCAAAGCTAGCGAGCCACCATTGCTTCGTGCCACGAGCAGTTCGTGTCTCCGGTTTATTCGCCGCTGACCCGCTACGCAGCGCGCCGCGTTCGCTCCTTCTCATCCTATCTGGAGATCACATGAATACACCCAACGATCGGGTTCGCTTCGAGGAGCTTGCCAAGCATGCCATGGACCAGGCACTCGCAATTTCGCCGGAAACCGCTGCGTTCCACTGCGGCGACTGGATCGACAGTGAGTACTATCGGCGCCATCTCGTCGAAACCGTGTTGCGCATCCGGCTCAACAACGAGGTAGGCGCATTCGCGCTTTACAAGATAGGCTGCCAGGACAACTCGCTCGCGCAGATGCTGGCGCAACACCTCGCACAAGAGTATGGGCAAGAATGCCTTCTTCTGCATGACCTCGAGAGGTTCGGCCTGACCGCAGCAAGCGTGGACAGCATTAGACCATTCAATAGCACAGACAAGCTAATCGGATATCTCTACCTCAGCATTGTCCGCGATGGCCCGCTCCCTACGATGCTCTTGAACTGGTTGCAGGCATGGTATTCGGGCCGCTACAACAAGGTCATCGCGGAATCAGCCGCGCGCGCATTCGGGCACGATCACGTAAAGGGTACACTCAGCCACATTGAGTACGCCGAATCGCGCAGCTTGGAAGACTCCACATGGATCGCTCTGAAGCTCGCGATCGGTGGCTGGGGCGGAATGGAGAAAGCAGAAATCTATTTGAACAACTTTGTCGGAATGATTCACGAGTATTTCGAAGAGTTGCGTGTGGCGACCCTACCCCGGCCGGAAACCGGCACTGAACAGGCAGCGATCAAATGACCGCCATCATCGTGATAGAGCCGCGCTCGTCCGGGACCGCACTGGTCGCCTCAGCCGTGCGCCTTGGCGTGGCCACCCACGTATTTTCGGCCAAAAGCGATGAGCCCCCCCTGTCACGCGAACTGCAGGCCGCCGCGGTGTCGTACACGATGGTGGACACTGCCTCGCCGAACGCCGTGGCGGCCGCCGCATGCGCCATCGGCGTCGATGCGATCGTACCCGGTTGCGAATACGCAACCGGCGTAGCAGCTGAATCAGCGGCGCTCCTTGGTCTTCCCCATTTGCAGCCGGAAGCGGCAGCACTCACGCGTGATAAATATCGCAGCCGCATGCATCTCGCCGCCGCCGGACTGGCGGTTCCTGAGTTCGCCCTCATCGCACATCGTCGCGACGTCATAACAGCCGCTTTACACGTAGGTTTTCCAGCCGTCCTCAAGCCTGTCCGCGGCGGCATGCATGTGAGGTACGTCAATTCTCTTTCCCAGTTGCAACTTGCGGTCGAGTGTGCCATGCATCACGGCGTTGTCGATATCGGCCACAAGGCCGGCAACGTGTTGCTCCTTGAACAGTATCTGAAGGGCCCAGAGTACTGCATCGAAGGCTACGTCAGCAGCCAGCACGGACCCCGCGTCGTCGCAGTAACCGAAAATCTTTTGGGCGCAGAGCAGAATTTCGCAAAATTGGGCCACTTTGTCGAAGCCTCTTTGAGCGCGGACCAAGGAGCCGCGCTCGTCAATTACGTCGAGCACACCGCGGCGCAGATTGGACTGACCCTCGGTGTTTTCCACGCCAAAGTGCGCATAACACGCGACGGTCCGGTGCTGATCAAGATCGCGGCCTGCCTCGGAGGTGATCGCACCTATCGGCTCATCGAACTCAGCAGGTCAATCTCTCTGCCGGAATTAGCGATACGCAGCCACCTCGGCGATCCTGATCCAGCCCCCGACGTCGATGCAAGACCTGCCCTGTGTGTCAGCGGCGTGCGGTTCTTCGCACCGGTAGGCGACGCGGCCGCCGTCGAACGCGTTCGCGCCATACCAGTTTTCCAGGAGGTGGTGGTCCATTCTCAATCGGCGGCTCAGTCCCGCGACGAGCGGCCGTGTCGGCCATGTGTTGTTCATCGCGCCTGATCGGTCGACCTTGATTTGCGCCTTGCTGAAGCGCTGAGAGCGCTCGGATCCGGCCGCGCCTGTAACGATATCTGAACGGTTTGCCCTTCATGACAACCAACAAACACGCCCCGCGTAGCCGCATAGTCGTGCTTAACCGATGGTCCGACGGCTTTGCAGCTTACCATCGCTACATCGATCACGCGACGAATAACGTCGCTTACATCTGCACGCCGAACGGCGCGGCTGCGCTCGACGCCTCTCAAACCGCGCATGTCGAAGAGCTAGCAGACATCCTTGATGAAGATGCGCTGCATAAGGCCATGAGCTCCTGTCAATCGGCGCTCGGCGGCATCGACAGGCTGATCGCATTGTCCGAATTCGACCTTCTGAAGGCCGCGCGACTGCGCAATTCGTTCAATATCCCTGGCGATCTGCCAGATACCGTCGTCCGCTTTCGTGACAAGACCGCTATGAAGCATACCGTTGCTGCCGCGGGCCTGCGTGTGCCACGCGTTGCAGCGTTGGAAGATGTGGCCTTTGCGAAAGCAAATTCGTCCCCTGTGATGCGCTTTCCGATCATGGTAAAGCCACGTACCGGCGCGGCAGGCCTAGACGTACCGCGCATCGACACCCGTGCGCGATTGGATATGTTGTGGCCGACACTACCGCTGGTTGAGTACGAGTGCGAGGAGTACATCGAAGGACCCGTCTATCACGTTGACGGTTTCGTGCGAGACGACACATGGGTAATTGCGCGCGCGTCCCGCTACATCAACAACCGTCTTCAGTTTGCACAAGGAAAACCCCTAGGCTCGGTGATGCTCGACCCGGGGCCGCTCAATGATGCGGTGCTTGAATTCGCGGCGGCATGCCTGAAAGCGCTCGCCTTGAGCAATGGACCGTTTCATCTCGAGATAATCGGAGCTTGCGACGGATTCTATTTTCTGGATGTCGGTGCCCGTGTCGGCAGCGGGGAAATTCCCTTTCTCTTCCATGAATTGTACGGCGTCGACCTCTTCGACCTCTGGGTTACTCACCAATCAGGTGACGAAGCGCGGTACGCCGCACGGGCGCAGGCGGCGTTAATCGCGTCAACCTCGATCACACGCGGTGGATTCCTGATGCTGCCAGAGCCAGTCGGCAAGATATTCGTCGACGCACAATTGCCGAACACTATCCCGGGGCTTTACGAAGCTGTGCTCCCGGCGAGACGTCACTTATTCAACGGTTCCAGCTGCTCGGGCAACATCCTCGCACGCTTCCGCTATCGCGGCGCATCGGAGGAAGAAGTCGACAGGGCAATTCGCGCGACGTTGCGCGATTTCCGCTACACGCTGGCAGAGAGTGTGGGCTCGCCGAATAGCAGTACACATGACATGACGCTACGCAAGACTTTGCGCCTCCTCCAGCAATAGCTCGCGCATCCAGATACTTGCAGGATCACCGCTATGCAGCGCAGGCCATTGGATAGCCTCAGTAAAAGTCGATAGCGGAAGCGGTACTTCGGCGATCCGCAGAGGAGAGGCTTCCCCGAGATGCCTAGCGAGCCTCAAAGGGATCGTCGCAATGCGACGGGTACCCGTTAGCACCGACGGAATGAGGTGAAAGGTCGGGACGACGACCTCTTCGCGCCGTTTGAGACCGAGATCCAGTAGGAAAAACTCTTCGATCGAAGGCCTGCGTGCCCGCCCGAACCTCACCGTCACGTGTCCCATGGACATATACCGGTCGAGCGGAAGCTGCTCCGACAACTGCTTGTTGGCAGGACAGCCGACACACACAAGCTTCTCGTCGAAGAGCGGCGCTTTCGGGTGAGTATCCGGCAGGAATAGATCGGGCAGAATCAAAAAATCGACGTCGCCACGCCGCAGCAAATCCCCAGGCTCGTCATCTGGGAAAAGCAATTCGAAACTGACCGCGGGAGCTTCGCGTGCAACGCGCTTAATGACCTTCTGGAAATAGACGAGCGTCATGAAATCAGATAGGCAGACCCTGAACCGGCGATCCGACTTGGCCGGCTGGAAAACGTCGCGCGAGATGATGGAAAGCTGGATATGCGATAGAGCCTCCCGCACCGGTCCGGCAAGCTCTATCGCTCGTGATGTGGGCACGAATTCTCGGCCTCTCATCACGAAGAGGTCGTCGCGAAAATAGTCTCGCAACCGCGACACCGCTGCGCTCATGGCAGGCTGACTCAAATTGATGTCGCGTGCCGCGAGCGTGACGTTACGCTTCGCCATCAATGCGTCCAACGCGACGAGAAGATTCAGATCGAGGCCTTTGAAGCGCATCTTTAATTATCCGCGTTATGGATGACACATATCGAAACAATCGATTGTACAAATTTATTGAGGTACCGCAAAGTTACGGCAATTCAGCTTGACATGCAAGTCATCAATATGAGTATTCATGTCGTTCTACTGAACGACACTCGACATCAACTCCCAGATATTGATCTGCTACGCCGCATTTCGCGTTGCGACTGGGGACGGTTCCAGGGTAGACGGTGACTCATCAAAAGATGAGTGAAAGACCATGAGAAGACTCAGCGATTGGGAAATGCCGCAATTTATTGCGGAAGTGCTAAACGAGCGTAAGCGTAACGGTGAGCGTAAGGTTTACCTTACCTTTGACGACGGACCGCACCCGATATGGACGCCGAAAGTACTAGATCTGCTGGCGCGGCAACAGGTACCGGCAACCTTCTGCGTACTCGGTGCCTACGCGGCGGAGTATCCGGAACTTATCCGGCGCATGGTTTCCGAAGGCCACGATGTCGCGAATCACAGTCTCTCCCATCGGGATTTGTCGAAATGTGAGCCAGATCAGATACGGCACGAGATAGCAGAAGCGAACGCGCTTATCCAGCGTGCTTGTCCAGCGGCAGGGGTGCGATATATGCGTGCGCCATATGGCAAATGGACGAACGACGTTATCGCCGAATCCATGAAATCGGGACTAATGCCACTCCACTGGTCGGTAGATCCACGAGACTGGTCCCGTCCGGGCGCCGAGGCGATTGTCGATTCCGTATTGGCATCAGTGCTGCCCGGCTCGATCGTATTACTGCACGACGGGGCTCCTCCCGAAGAGTGCGACTTGCATCATCGCGATGCTTCGCGCGCGCAGACTGTCATTGCACTATCACGCCTGATTCCAGGATTGAAGAAAAGGGGCTTCGTCATCGGTTCACTTCCGTAAGTTCAACGGAAAATCTCGCTTTACGAGTATCTCTGACCCCAAGCTGGTCGACAAGTGGACGATATGCTCCCCTAGAGACGTTTCACCAACAGCTTCAAGTATGCGCGTGGTCCGCGCGCGGACGATCATGGATAGAACTAAGGAAATACTGACCCAGAAGCAGGCGTTGGCTGATCTGACTTTCAGCCGATACCGATGGAAGCGTCCTGGGCGACCTCGCTACCATGAGGTGCATTACTGGAAATTTCTCTCGTACGCCACAACAGCGTCTTTCCTGCCCCATGGAGAAACGTCAACTCTACAGGCACGAGAATAATTGCCACTCGAATCATGCATGAACCTGGATGGTATTACCGCGCCTGACTCCCGCGCCATCGCTCACGGCAGGCCTGTACTGAGAATCCCAACGTCTCCTAGCACACTGACCCGATGAACATTCCTGCCGCAATCAACACGACATCTGTCCTACTATACGCGTCACTTTCGGCCATCTATAAAAGCGCGCAGGTTCTTCACACTCTACCGACTAGCGGCGGCCCACCTGCATGCATCAAGGTATTCGACATAGAGTATTTGCCGGACATCGACGTCATCGTCCCGTGCTTTAACGAAAACCCCGAAACGCTGCGGGCGTGTCTCGACTCGATTGGCGCCCAGGATTACGCGGGCGCTATCAAGGTTCACGTAGTCGATGATGGATCCGCCAACCGCGATGCGTTGAACGTGGTGTATCGGGAGCACGAGCATGATCCGCGATTCAAGGTACTGCTTCTTCCACAGAATGTGGGAAAGCGTAAAGCGCAAATCGCCGCGATACGTTCTTCGACCTCAGATCTCATACTTAACGTAGATTCCGACACCACTCTGGCGCCGGACGCAGTAAAGAAACTCGTGCTGACAATGAGCGACCCATCGGTCGGTGCAGCCATGGGTCAATTGGTAGCCAGCAATCGCAGCGACACGTGGCTGACCCGCCTAATCGATATGGAATACTGGCTTGCGTGCAACGAGGAGCGCGCGGCGCAAGCTCGCTTTGGCGCCGTGATGTGCTGCTGCGGACCGTGTGCAATATACCGGCGCACAGCGCTTCTTCTGCTGCTGGACCAGTACGAAACGCAAATGTTCCGGGGCAAGCGCAGCGATTTCGGCGAAGACCGCCATCTGACAATTCTGATGCTCGCGGCGGGCTATCGGACGGAGTACGTTCGAGATGCAGTCGCCGCGACCGTGGTTCCGGATAGGCTGCGACCATACCTGCGCCAGCAACTGCGCTGGGCGCGCAGTACCTATCGCGACACGCTGCTCGCCCTTCGCCTTTTGCCTCGTCTTGACCGCTACCTAACTCTTGATGTGGTAGCGCAGAACATTGGCTCTCTGCTGCTGGCCATTTCAATGATCTCTGGCTTTCTGCAGATCGCGCTCACAGCCACTGCTCCTTGGCAGGCATGCTTCGTTATTGCTTCAATGACGATGGTCCGTTGCTCCGTTGCGGCCATTCGCGCTCGCGAGCTTCGATTTCTCGGATTTTCAGTGCACACACTCATAAATCTTTTGCTCCTGCTTCCTGTAAAGGCATACGCTCTATGTACATTGGACAACAGTGACTGGCTTTCCCGCAGTTCTGCCGTCCAAGACCGCGACGAGCACCATGTTCCCAAAAGCGAGTAATGCGTAGCATCGCGCGCGCTACGGAATCTTCCTTAAACAGTGGTCTGTATACATTTCCGGCTCCATGTCTAATGCAGCGATCACCTTCTCCAGCGTAAGGAAATCTTATGGCGGTAAGCTTGCCGTCGACGGATTGTCCTTCCGTGTAGAGCCCGGCGAGTGCTTCGGTCTGCTCGGGCCTAATGGTGCCGGCAAAAGCACTACCACGCGAATGGTGCTGGGTATGGCGCTGCCTGACGCAGGCGTGATTACCGTCCTCGGAGAACCGGTGCCAGCGCGGGCACGCCTGGCGCGGAGGCGCATTGGTGTCGTTCCGCAATTCGACAACTTGGAGCCAGGTTTTAGTGTGAGCGAGAACCTGAAACTCTTCGGGCGCTACTTTGGGATGAGCAAAGGCGAAATCGAGGCGGTCGTTCCATCCTTGCTGCACTTCGCACGTCTTGAGGACAGGGCTCACGCACGCGTCACAGAGTTATCGGGCGGGATGAAGCGCCGCCTAACCATTGCACGCGCGCTCATCAACGATCCGCAACTTATTGTCATGGACGAACCGGCAACCGGGCTAGATCCGCATGCGCGCCACCTCATCTGGGATCGTTTGCGCTGTTTACTCGCACGCGGCAAAACAATTCTTCTCACTACCCATTTCATGGAAGAGGCAGAGCGATTGTGCGATCGGCTATGTGTAATCGACGGGGGACGCAGCATTGCTGAGGGTGCACCTAATGCATTAATCCAGGAGCAGATTGGAAGTCACGTTATCGAGATATACGGCGGCAACCCACATGAACTCAAAGCGCTGCTCATGCCGTTTGCGCAGCGTACAGAGGTTAGCGGTGATGCACTCTTCTGCTACACGGCCGATCCACAACATGTATGCGCGCGACTGCGTGAGCGTAACGGTCTGCGTATTGTGCAACGTCCCGCGAACCTGGAGGACGTTTTTCTTCGGCTGACCGGACGAGAAATGAAGGATTGAATGATGCGCGAAGTGTTTTTGATTACTCTACCCGGCAACGCCTGGAACTGGCGCACAGTATGGCGGCGCAATTATCTGGCGTGGAGAAAAGCGGCACTTATCTCCCTTCTCGGCAACCTGGCTGACCCGATGATGTACTTGTTCGGTCTCGGCTTCGGCGTCGGAATAATGATAGGTCACATCGATGGCACTCCTTACATTGCATTCCTGGCGGCTGGAATGGTTGCGACAAGCGCCATGACCTCAGCGACTTTCGAAACGATTTACGCTGCCTTCGCTCGCATGCAAGTTCAGCGCATGTGGGAAGCCGTGCTCTGTACCCAACTGACAATTGGCGATGTCATTCTTGGCGAATTGGCATGGGCCGCTACAAAAGCCCTTCTCGCGGGCTCCGCCGTGATGGTAGTTGCGGCGACGCTCGGTTACGCGGCGTTTTCGAGCATCGTATCTGTGATCCCTGTCGTTTTTCTGACTGGCCTCGCTTTCGCGAGCGTGGCAATGGTACTCGTTGCGATCGCGCCGAGTTATGACTATTTCGTTTTCTACCAGACGCTTGTGCTTACGCCCATGTTGTTCCTGAGTGGTGTCGTCTTCCCTGTGGGCCAACTGCCCGGCGCGCTTCAAGACCTTGCACAGTTCCTGCCGCTTGCCCACTCCGTTGAATTGATCCGTCCGGCGATGCTTGCACGTCCGGTCGGCGGAATGGGGCTGCATCTGGGCGTGCTTTGTGTCTACACAATACTGCCGTTCTTCCTGTCTGCGACACTGGTCCGCCACCGGCTGATGTCTTGATGCCGACGGCGTTGCGCCTCAGCAGCAGTCTTGTGACAAGCGTCAGACTGGGGCTACACCCGAACCACCGCTTTCAACCTAATGAAATGCACGCCATGACCCACTTGATGCCGAAAACTCAGCCATTCGTGATTCTCGGGATGCCCAGAACCGGCACTCACTATCTGGAAGAACTGCTGAATGCTCATCCGAGCGTCTTGAGCAATGGCGAGTTGCTCAACACCTATGACACCAATTGGCCTGATACCAACCGGCTCAGGTGCAGCAATCTGGAACTTCTCGAGCTTGCCTATCTTCGCTATCCGGTCCAAAAGGGAAAGGCACACGCCACGCATATCGGTTGCAAGATCAATCAGCCGCAATTTCTGGAACGCCCAGGATTCTTTGAGGAATTGGCACGGTGGCCATGCCTGAAGGCAATGCTTGTAGTCCGCAGGAATACGCTGGAATCGCTGCGATCTCTGGTGCAAGCGAGACAAAGTGGTGAATGGCTGAAGTACGGTTCGGACAATGGATCAGCTCCGCCTCCTCAGGTCGCGTTGACCATTGAATTGTGCGAAGCCTACTTCAAAGCTGCAGACGATTTTCATCGTCAAGTCGTCGACTCTTTCGCGCCAGAGAATCTGCTTTCAATAGACTATGAAAACCTCCTCGATGATCCCGCCGGATGCATGGAAGCGGTACAGACGTACCTTGGGACTTCCATGCATCCCTGCTCTCACAGGACAGTTCTTCAAAGGCAGGAAGTACGGCCTCTGGAGCAGACCGTACTCAACTTCGACGAGTTGAAATGTCACTTCAGTGGCGGGAAGCATGAGAGATTTTTTGAAACAGCGAGAGGTGGACTTTCCTGTAATGGCAGGATCCATGTTCGCCCATGTTCATTTCCATAGAAGCAGCACCAAATCTATCCTTCAAACAAGTCTGCTATCGAAAGACTAATTTTACGATCTTGCGTTCCCTACTGGCGCAACATCCCGAACGCGAGGCTTCCACCTCCTGGGTAATCGCACGCCACTGGTTGCGCGTAGACGCAATTGAACAAGGTATCTTTCCATGTCTTCAAAGGTGCAGTGGAAACTGTGCTGGGAAAATGAGCTCCAGCTTTCCGATCATCTCGAATTGGCCCAGTTTTTTCGGACGACGTATGGCCCGACCGGACCGTTCAATGCTAAGCCGTTCGATGGCGGTCGAAGTTGGGCCGGGGCGAGGCCCGAACTCCGCGCAATTGCCTACGATTCGCAAGGTGTGGCGGCGCACATGGGTTCGTTGCGCCGCTTCATCAAGGTTGGCACAACCGATGTGCTGGTGGCGGAACTGGGTCTGTATGGAGTGCGGCCAGACCTCGAGGGGCTCGGAATTAGCCAATCCATTCGCGCGATGTATCCTGTATTGCAGGAGCTTCGCGTGCCATTCGCATTTGGCACCGTCCGCCATGCTTTGAAGAACCACTTCACGAGGTTGTGTCGACATGGAATGGGAACGATCATTCCAGGAGTTCGCGTCCGTTCAACGCTTCCCAACGTTCACCTCGATTTGCCGGCAACACGTGTTGAAGATGTACTGGCGGTGATTTTGCCAATTGATAGGGCTATGAGTGAGTGGCCGCACGGGACTGAAATCGAACGCAATGGCCCTGAGCTATGACTCGCCTGCATCTGTACCGGACATGCGGTCAGCGGCTCGATCTGTCCTGCAACGAGATTAGAACGCACACTCTCGGGTAACTAAATTGAAAACCGTAACGCATTTTGACTTGCTGCGACGGGAGTTGGACGCGGACGACCCGTGGCAACTGGACAGTAATCCGTTCGAGCATGAGCGTCATATGCACATGCTTCGATTATCCCTCTCTAAAGGCCCCGTTGCCCATGCCCTTGAGGTTGGTTGTGCGGGGGGCGCGTTCACAGAGAAATTGGCGCCATACTGTGGGCGGCTCACCGTGATGGATGTGATGCCGCAAGCGCTTGCGAGAACACGCAAGCGCTTAAATTACCCGCCGAACGTGAACTGGATCGTTGCAGACGTCCAGCACTTTTCTAGCGCAGAGCGGTTCGAACTGATCGTAGTCGCGGAGGTTTTCTACTATCTCGCCGACATCGCCGAAGTGCGAGATGCTATCCGCAATCTGGCATGCGTACTCGCGCCTGAGGGCCAGTTGATATTCGGTTCAGCACGTGACGCCAATTGTCGACGCTGGGGACATATTGCTGGTGCCGAAACGGTGCTGAAGATGCTAAACGAACGGTTCACCGAGATTGAGCGAGTCGAGTGCGTCGGCCAGTCGTCCAACGAGGATTGCCTGCTCGCACGCTTCCAGAACGCAGTGCATTTTTCCCATCAATCAGATTTACCTCGCTAGGGTGAAAGATACCATGCGCATCTGTGGCCTCAAGCTGACACACGACGGAGCGATCGCCGTTGTCGAAGATGGAAAGCTCCTTTTTTGCATCGAACAGGAGAAGCGGGACAACAATCCGAGATATCACGCTATATGGAACCTCGATGCAATTGAAACCGCATTAGCCGAGCACGGTCTACAGACAGACGACATCGACGAATTTGTGATAGACGGCTGGGACGGCGAAGTGACGTCAAAGTTCCAGGCGCTGAGCGGCCCCACCCCAATCGTCCTCGAGGGTGCCCCCTATACGGAACGAAGAAACGGCGATCTTCTGGCTTCGGTCGACGGCACTGGGCTGCTGATCGGCGGCAAGTCATATCGATACAGGAGCTACCCTCACGTGTCCGGCCATGTCGCCGCCGCATACTGCACGAGTCCATTCGCACAACTAGGGCAACCTGCGTTATGCCTAGTGTGGGATGGCGGCATGGTGCCACGGTTGTACCATGTAGGACGCGACGACGTGCGGCTCATTGACCAGCTGTTCCCCATCATCGGTCAAATGTATGCAGCGGCCGGACATCATTTCGGGCCGTACGCAAAGGCGGCGGGTGCTGAGTGGGACCTGGGAGTGGCTGGCAAGCTAATGGCGTACATCGCGCTGGGGTCAGTCGACGAAGACATCATTGATATATTTCGTCACCTTTACCTGGAACGCTTCGCAGGCGACACAGAACTCGCGCGAAACTATCGCCAGAATCTCCACCTTCCGAGTACATCGCTCGCAGCGATACGCGATTTCTTCCACGCATGCGTGCCGGACCTGCAAGCTAAACCTCCCGAAGACGTACTCGCCTCTTTCCATACTTTCCTTGAACGCCTACTCGTCCGCGAAATGGAGAAGGCCCTGCGGCAGCATTGTATTCCCGGGCCGCGCAACCTGTGCATATCCGGCGGATGCGGGCTCAATATCAAATGGAACAGTGCATTACGCACAAGTGGCTTGTTCGATGCTACCTGGATTCCGCCCTTTCCGAACGACAGCGGTTCGGCGATCGGTACCGCATGCTGCGCGATAGCCGCGAACGAGGGCTTCATGCCGTTAGAGTGGTCGGTATATAGCGGCCCCGCAATGAAAACGGGCACCCGAGTGCCCGGCTGGTCTGCGTCGCCTTGTTCCTTAGCTGAACTTGCACATATTCTCGCCGAAAATCGACCCGTCGTTTTCCTTGCCGGACGCGCCGAGCTGGGCCCACGAGCACTTGGGGCGAGAAGTATTCTCGCCGCTGCGACTTCGCCGAGCATGAAGGCTCTTCTCAACGATGTCAAGCATCGGGAATATTTCCGTCCTGTGGCACCTATATGTCTTGAAGACCGGGCGCCTGCTGTATTTCTCCCCGGCACTCCAGACCCCTACATGCTGTTCGATCATCAAACACGCGACGAATGGCGGGACAAGATACCTGCCGTCGTGCATCTCGACGGTTCTGCGCGGTTGCAGACCATTGCAAGGTCATCCGAACACCCTGTTGCGCAGCTGCTAATCGAATACGAGAAGCTCACAGGCCTTCCCTTGCTGTGCAACACCAGCGCCAACCACCTGGGACGAGGCTTTTTTCCCGATGCTGCGTCGGCGTGTGAATGGGGACGTGTCGAACACGTTTGGTGCAATGGTCTTCTATTTACCAAGACATGCAGAGACGAGATTTCGGCGTCAGTCGATGAGCCGGTCTCTTTTGGACTCGCATGACTTTGGATCTTCACCGCAATGCCGCAACAAGTGAGCGCTAGCTCATGCCCCGACCGGACCGATCTAAGTAGGCAAGTATGGCGAATGAGCCTTCCACTTCAGAGTTGTATGCGCACGGCTTCCGGGTTCCCCCGGAGGCAAGAGCACGCTTGCTTCGGCAAACGCCGGCCATTCTCTGGTTTACCGGCCTATCAGCCGCGGGAAAGTCGGCTATTGCTGACACCGTGGAGGCGCGTCTCCATACAGCTGGCCGACTCACCTACATTCTTGACGGCGACTCCGTCAGGCTCGGTCTATGCAAAGACCTTGGCTTTACCGATGCAGACCGTCACGAGAACGTACGGCGCGTCGCAGAGGTCGCAAAATTAATGGCCGACGCCGGCATCGTAGTTTTGGTATGTCTCATCTCGCCGTTCCGCCGCGATAGGGAACTCGCCCGCTCTACGGCGGGCCGCCGTAACTTCGCCGAAATCCATGTCCACGCGAGTTTAGCCGCGGCGGAAGCCCGTGACCCTAAAGGGTTGTATCGGCTGGCAAGGCGCGGCGCAATCCAGCGCTTCACCGGCATCGACTCCCCGTATGAGGCGCCGACGGATCCGGACGTCTTCATCGACACATGTTGCAAGTCCATCGACGAAGGTGCCGATATGGTCCTGAATTGGCTCCGCAGTTCAGACCGTTACCATCATTCGTGATTGCATACACGCTCGCAGCAACACCGTTGAAACTGGAGGAGTTCTGCATCCAACAATTGAGAACACCCATCGCTCGCAAGCCAGGTAGATAGATGAATGACGAGGTCCAATGCGGCTCCGGTCGTGCACGTTTGCATCCGCAATCCAGCGCGGTAGCTTTTCACTGCACAACAGGCCGGGTTGTCACGCGTGCCGCAGTAATCGCTGTAGTGTTTCCACTCCTCGGCTCGCTGGCCGGCTGCACGGTCGGCCCCGAATACCACACGCCAGCGCCACCCGCGATTCAGCATTACACAGCAACGCCTTTACCTGATCGCACGGCTTCGTCGCAGGGCGAGGCGGGTCTCGAGCAGCGGTTTGCGGCCGGCGGCGACCTGCCCGCTCAATGGTGGACGCTCTATCGCTGCGAGCCGCTCAACACGCTGATAAGCGGAGCACTTAAAAATAGCCCAACGATCGCAGCAGCCAGTGCCGCGCTACGCCAGGCCGCCGAGAATATGAGCGCACAAGCAGGCAGCGCACTCTCCCCGTCTGTCGATATCAAGCTCAACGCGATACGGGAGAAGCTGAACGGCGCGACGTTGGGGCAGCCCAACATCAACAAAATACTGACTCTATACAACACGTCGGTAAGTGTTTCGTATGATCTGGATCTGTTTGGTGCAGTTCGGCGCGAGCTCGAATCGCAGGGCGCGCAGGTCGATTTTGAGCGCTTTCAGCTGCAAGGCGCCTACCTAGCACTGTCGGCAAACATCGTGACGACTGCCGTCAAGGAAGCGTCGCTGCGTGAGCAGATCAGCGCGACCGAGAACATCGTAGCCGACGAGGAGACGCAGCTTGGCGTTTTGCGCAAGCAATTCGAATTCGGCGGTGCGGACCGGATTGCCGTGCTCTCGCAAGAGACGTTAGTCGCGCAAACACGGGCGACGCTACCGCTGCTGCGGCAGTCGCTCGATCGGACTCGACACCAGCTTGCCGTGCTTTCGGGCAGATTACCGAGCGAAGCAGGTGTGTCCGAATTCACGATGTCGATGTTCACACTACCGCAAACCTTGCCGGTCAGTCTGCCTTCCTCGCTGGTCCGGCAGCGGCCGGATATTTTGGCCGCTGATGCCGTGCTGCACCAGGCGAGCGCCGAGGTCGGTGTCGCCACGGCAAACCTCTATCCACAACTCATGCTCTCCGCGAATTACGGCCCACAGTCTTTAACGCCGGCTGGCATGCTGAAGTATGCCGACATGATCTGGAACATCGGCGCGGGACTCACGCAACCAATATTCCATGGTGGGCAATTGACCGCAAAAAAAAGAGCGGCGGAAGCCGCCTTTGACGAGGCCAACGCGCGATATCGGCAAGTCGTGCTGCTCGCATTCGAAGATGTGGCGGACACGTTGCGCGCACTCGATCACGACGCGGCTGCTCTTGCCGCCCAAACCGACGCCTGGCGCGCGGCTAGCAGTTCACTGGATGTGGCGCGCGGACAGTTTCGAGTCGGCGGAGTCAGCTATCTGTCGCTGCTCGACGCACAGCGCCAATATCAGCAGGCCGTCGTGAATCTCGCGCAGGCGCAAGCAGCTCGCTATGCAGATACAGCTGCTTTATTCCAGGCACTGGGTGGCGGTTGGTGGAATGACACGGCGTATGACGAGAAGGGGCATGCTGGGCATGCAAACGCCGGCGCCCGCTCCCAGTGACTGCTCATGACGATTGCTGCCGCCGCATACGTTTCACGGGTAGCGCGCCAAAGACGCTTGTGCCTCGTGAGTTTGCCGTGCAAGGACACTACGATGACGATGAAAAGACTAACAGGAAAACGGATGACCATCATGCTGATCTGCGTGGGCAGTCTACTCGGCACGCTGATCGGCTTCAATCTTTACAAAGCGCATATGATTAAAAAGTTCATGATGCGCGATGGCATGGCCGCCGCCACGGTCACGTCAGCTGTGGTCAGCTATCAGACTTGGCAGCCGCAGCTTTCCGCCACGGGCAGCCTACGCGCGGTGCGCGGCGTCGACGTGACGACAGAAGTCGCAGGCCTCGTGCGCGAGCTCGAATTCAGTTCCGGTGAGGAGGTGAAGGCCGGACAGGTTCTCCTGCGCCTCAACGCCGACTCTGATCGCGCACAGCTCGCATCGCTAAAAGCTGCCGCGGACCTTTCGCAAACGGTTTACACGCGCGACAAGGCACAGTATGACATACAGGCCATTTCAAAAGCCCAGTTGGATGCCGACACAGCCGAACTGAAGAGCAGACGGGCGCAAGTCGAACAGCAAGCTGCCCTCGTCGCCAAGAAAACCATTCGCGCACCTTTCGCAGGACGCGTGGGGATCACCACCGTTAATCCCGGCCAGTACATCAACCCGGGGGACGCAATTGTTACCCTGCAAGTCGTCGATCCCATTTACGTCGACTTTCACCTACCCCAGGAACAACTGGCGCAACTCGAGGCCGGACAGCACGTCTCCGTAAATACAAGCACATTTGCGAGCCTTAGCTTCGGTGGCCAAGTCCGCGCGATAAATCCGCGCGTGGACAGCACAACCCGCAACGTTCAGATCGAAGCGGTCCTGGACAACCACGAGCGCAAGCTGTTGCCCGGCATGTACGCGAACGTGAAGATAGATGTGGGTAGCGAGCAGCGCTATCTGACCTTGCCGCAAACCGCGATCGCGCACAATGCGTACGGTGCAACGGTATTCGTCATTAGACGGCGCGAGCAAAAAAACGCGCACGGTAAAACAATGCCGGTGGCGCAACAGGTATTCGTGACGCCGGGACCCACGCGCGGGGATCAGGTGGCGATCCTGAGGGGTCTCGACGAAGGCGCGCAGGTCGTCACGAGCGGTCAGCTCAAGCTACAGAACGGCACACCGCTCATCATCAATAATCGTGTGCTGCCTGCGGACAGTCCTGCTCCGACGCCTCAGGAGGAGTGAGAGGCCTCCCAATGAAATTCACCGACATTTTTCTCAACCGGCCAGTCCTCGCGTCAGTACTGAGCGTGCTGATCCTCGTACTAGGCTTGCGTTCGCTCTCCACGCTGAAGGTCAGTGAATATCCTCAAACCCAGACGGGCGTAGTCACGCTTACCACTTCCTATTACGGTGCGAGCGCCGACACAATGGCTGGGTTTATCACGCAGCCGCTAGAAGCCGCCATCGCTCAGGTGCAGGGCATTGACTACATGTCGTCGAAAAGCAGCACGGGCGTGTCGACGATCAACGCGACGCTACGCATGAATTATGATCCGAACCGCGCACTCACCGAGATCAATACACAGATAGCGTCTGTGCGTAACCAGTTGCCGCGCGAGGCCCAGCAGCCGGTGCTGACGATGCAGGTGGGCCAGACCACCGACGCGATGTATATGGGCTTCTACAGCGACGTGCTGCCGCCCAACAATGTCACCGACTATCTGCTGCGCGTTGTGAAGCCGAAGCTCGACTCCATTCAGGGCGTGCAGACCGCGGAAGTACTGGGCGGTCGCCAGTTCGCATTGCGCGCATGGCTAGATTCAACCAAGCTCGCAGCGCACAATGTCACTGCTTCTGATGTCTACACAGCACTCAACAACAATAACTACCTCGCGACACTCGGCACAACAAAAGGCCAGATGACCAGCGTCAGTCTAAACGCGCGTACCGACGTCCGTTCGGTGGAGGACTTTCAGAAACTGGCTGTCAAACAAAAGAACGGAGTGATCGTGCGTCTCGAGGACGTTGCCAATGTCGTGCTAGGCGCGGACAATTATGATTCCAGCGTCGCATTTGGCGGCAAGCGTTCTGTATTTATCGGAATTAAGGTAGCGCCTGACGCAAACGTGCTCGATGTGGCCAGACGCGTTAAATCCGTGTTTCCCGATCTGCAGAAGCAGTTCCCGACGGGGATGGCTGGTGATATCGTCTACGACGCGACAGACTTCATCAACAGCGCGATTGATGAAGTAGTGAAGACGCTCGTCGAGACGTTGCTGATTGTCACGGCCGTTATCTTCCTCTTCTTCGGTCGTTTGCGCGCCGTCATCGTACCCGTGGTCGCGATGCCGCTTTCGCTGATTGGCACGTTCTCCATGATGCAGTTGCTCGGTTACTCGATCAATCTGTTGACGTTACTCGCGATGGTGCTCGCGATTGGGCTGGTGGTCGACGATGCGATCATAGTCGTCGAGAACGTCGACCGCCACATGAATGAAGGCAAGTCTCCCATGGAAGCCGCGCTAACTGCCGCGCGCGAGCTTGGCGGCCCGATTCTGGCAATGACCGCCGTGCTGATCGCCGCATATCTGCCTATCGGCTTTCAGAGCGGCCTGACAGGCACCCTTTTCACTGAATTTGCGTTCACCCTTGCGAGCGCCGTCGCGGTGTCAGGCGTGATTGCGCTAACCCTGTCGCCGATGATGTGCTCGCGCATTTTCCAAAATGTGCACGAGTCCGGGCGTTTCGCCGTTTTCGTCAATCGACAGCTGGATCGTGTGCATGCCGGCTATGCGCGGCTCTTGCATGCGGCCCTCGACACATCTTCCGTGTTCGTCGTCATGGGAGTTATGCTGCTTTGCGGAACCGTTTATCTCTTTTCGACTTCGCAGGCAGAGCTTGCGCCGCAGGAGGACCAAGGCATCGTCCTATCGCTGATCCAGGGGCCGCCGAATGCCACAGTCCAGCAAATGCAGACATACGCCGATCAGGTGTTAGAAATGTCGAAGCGCTTGCCCGAATATGCCCAGCTGTTTCAGCTAACTGGCCTGCCAACATTGAATCAGGGCTTCGGTGGCGTTCTCTTCAAGACTTGGGACAAGCGGAAAAGAGGCGCAACCGAACTACAGCAGGAGCTCCAGCAGAGGTGGAATGGCATTGCTGGTGCTCGTGTCGCCGCGTTCCAGTTCCCGCCTTTGCCGGGCGCACAGGGTTTCCCCGTGCAATTCGTGATCAGCACGACAGAGCCCTTCGAGAATCTCGACCAGGTGACGAAAGCCGTACTCCAGAAAGCGCGTGCAAGTGGCATGTTTCTCTTTATTGATAGCGATCTAAGGATCGACAAGCCAGAAACGGTCGTCATAGTTGACCGCGACAAAATCGCGTCACTCGGCCTCACGCAAAGCGATGTAGGACAGGCGCTAGGCGCTGCACTCGGCGGTAACTACGCAAACTATTTCTCGATCGCTGGCCGCTCATACAAGGTGATTCCGCAAGTCCAGCAAATAGATCGACTGAATCCGTCACAGGTACTCGACTATTACTTGCGCACGCCGGACGGCAGCATGATTCCGGCATCGACGGTTGCGCACCTGAAGCAAGCAGTCGTCCCTGAATCGATCAATCGGTTCCAGCAACTCAATGCGGCAACGATCTCCGCTGTGATCTCACCTAGCGTCTCCCAGGGCGAAGTTCTCGACTTCCTTCGTCAGTCCACGAACGAAGCAGCTCCGGCAGGTTACAACACCGACTACGCAGGGCTATCGCGCCAGTTCATGCAAGAGTCCGGTAACTCCTCGGTCACGCTCATGTTCGCGACGATTATCGTGTTTCTTGCGCTTTCAGCGCAATTCGAAAGCTTCCGCGATGCCCTGGTCATTTTGGTGTCCGTCCCGATGGCGCTCTTCGGTGCTCTCGTCTTCATCAATGCCGGCTTTTCGACGCTCAATATCTATACGCAGATTGGACTTGTCACGCTCATGGGACTCGTCAGCAAACATGCGATTCTTGTCGTGCAGTTCGCGAACCAGCTTCAGCGCGTGGGCCGCGGCAAGCGAGAAGCCTTGGAGGAAGCGGCAGGTGCACGCTTGCGCCCGATCCTCATGACGACGGTCGCCATGGTGCTCGGCGTACTGCCCTTAGTCGTCGCCTCGGGCGCGGGCGCAGCAGGCCGCAACGCAATGGGTCTGGTGATCTTCACCGGACTATCGATCGGCACTGCGTTCACACTGTTCGTGGTACCGGCGATGTATATGTTGCTGGGTGCAAATCATCAGGGGACGCCAAAAGACCAGTCATAACCTGGTTGTCCAACTGTGCAGTAGCGATGTCTTCGTCTATTCAAAATACACACTCCCCGGCACCCGTGCGTCAGCATGATTGCCGTGCGAGGACGAGCGATGCGCTGCTTGGCATTGGATTTCGTCGAGCACGCCTAACCCACCCTTTTGCAGTTAGGGAAGCCAACGCTGGAAGGTCCACCGGTCGTGCTCCTCGAGCGCTCTTGAGCTCACAGGCAATGAGATGGACAAGAGGACGACGAAGCGTCAAACGCTTGCAATGGCACCTAGATCAAGGTGCTGGCGCCGTGACCCTCGCAAACGCGCGGGCGCGACGAGGTTTCTGACCCGATGAAAAGACCATCGTTGTCAGCGCCCTTAAGGTTGACCCAGAGCACATTGTCGGACCTCAGGTATAGCATCTCCATTTTCACACTATCGGCACAACTATCCATAGCCCGCTTCCAGATTGCTACAGACATCAATTTTACTTGCTTGATTTCGCTACAGCAGATTGCTATCGTCGATTGCATAGACATTCCGGCGCGGCATTTTCTACTGACGAGCAACACGTTATCGGAAACGAAATATAGGATCTCGCCCCGTTCTATCGAGATTCGTGCGTCACTTCCCGCCATCATCGTCTTTCGCGTCGATGCATTGCCATTACAGGAGAGGAATTCATGAAAAACTGCGTCGCATCTTCAAAAGTACCATCGACGACCGTCGATCTACTGTATGACTATGCTCCGTTTTTGGACCGGGGCGCATCTGTAGGGGCCATCGGAACTCTCTCCTCGAATATCGCAAGTCCACGCGTTGCTATTGTGGGAGCTGGCATCAGCGGCCTTCTGGCCGCGAACGAACTGATGCGAGCAGGTGTATGCGACGTCACTGTGTTTGAAGCTCGCGATCGTATTGGCGGCAGGTTGTGGTCACAGGCGTTTGATTCAGAGCACCCACATCTCATCGCCGAAATGGGCGCAATGCGGTTTCCCCCAAGTTCGACCGGTCTTTTTCATTACCTTGACCGGTATGATATTCCCACCACAGCATCGTTCCCCGATCCTGGAGTCGTTGATACGGAACTGCATTATCGCGGCGTCCGCCATATCTGGCCGGCCGGAAATCCACCGCCGCCTCTATTCAGGCGTGTACACGAAGGGTGGAGAGCTCTTTTGCAGGATGGATGCGTGATCAATGGCACAGCTCTCGTCGCGCCAGCCGAAATTACTGCCATGTTAAAATCGCAGCGCTTGAACGAAGCACGCACCGCGTGGCAAACATGGCTGGATTTATTTCGCGACAGCTCGTTCTATGCCGCCATCGTCACCATTTTCACGGGTCCTTGCCCGCCTGGAGGTACCGCTTGGGAAAGGCCGTACGACTTCGAACTGTTTGGGTCCCTTGGGATTGGCTCAGGTGGTTTTCTCCCTGTCTATCAGGCCGGATTCACTGAAATTTTGCGTCTCGTCATTAACGGTTACATGGACGATCAACGCCTCATCTCGTGCGGAATTTCAACACTGGCTGAACGCATTGCAGGCGAGAATATTTATGGCAACACCGTTTCCGAACGAGTTCGCTTCAGCGGCGTCGGTCGCATCTACAAAGAAGGTTCAGAGATCAAGATCGTGACTGACGATAACGAAATTGCGACCTTTGACCGGGTGATCGTCACCAGCAACAACAGGGCGATGCAGATGGTTCATTGCTTGACAGATGATGAAACGTTTCTCAGCCGCGACGTATCCAGAGCAGTCAGAGAAACTCATCTGACCGGATCGTCAAAACTCTTCATGCTCACCCGAGACAAGTTCTGGATAAACAAGAAACTGCCCATAACCATCCAGTCTGACAGCTTCGCACGAGGCGTATACTGCCTTGACTACGAACCTCACAACCCAGATGGTCGGGGTGTGGTTTTGCTCAGCTACACTTGGGAGGACGACGCTCATAAGTTGCTGAGCGTTTCGGACAAAAAAGAGCGATGCGAGTGCTTCGTCGACGACCTGTCAACCTTCCATCCAGAACTTGCGCGTCACCTCGTCCCTGCAGATAAGGACTATGAACGCTGCGTCCTCCATCATGACTGGCTGACCGACCCGCATTCGTCCGGCGCCTTCAAGCTCAACTACCCCGGCGAGGACGTCTATTCGCAGCGTCTTTTTTTTCAATTTCAGACGGCAAACGATCCAGCAAGCGATACAGGACTCTACTTGGCAGGATGCGGCTGTTCTTTCACCGGTGGGTGGGTTGAGGGAGCCGTGCAGACAGCGATCAACAGCGCATGCGCCGTTATACGTAGCGTCGGGGGTGATCTTTTGCCTGGCAACCCTCTTGACGATATACGCAGTGCCTACAGCTACTAATATCGCACTCCCCGACCTCCCACTTGCAAAATTTCATGCATTTTCACAACACTCTTGAATCACTTCGCGACGTCATAAGGTCTGGAGCAGTTACAGCGGAAGAGATCCGGGATCGCGCGCTGAACGCAGACGCTAACCAGACACATCTAAACTGCTTCATACGTGCTCGCAGTCCGGAGGCTCACTTCGCGAGGGCGAGGGACAATCTGCGAGGCGCGCCACTCTACGGCATTCCTTTTTCTACAAAAGACAATATTTGCGTCAAGGGACTCCCTGTAACCGCCGGGACACCGGGCATGGTAGATTGTATAGCCACACGCGACGCACTTGTGGTCAGAAAGCTCAAATCCCTCGGTGCCGTCGTCGCCGGCAAGAACAACATGCATGAACTGAGCTTTGGAATCACGTCCGTCAATCCCCATTGGGGAACCGTGGGCAATCCGGCGGCTCCGGGCCATTTGGCCGGCGGAAGCAGCGGCGGCTCCGCCGCAGCTGTGGCAGCCGGTATTGTCCCGATGGCGATCGGAACCGACACTGGCGGCTCGGTGAGGATACCCGCAGCCTTTTGCGGCATAGTCGGTTTCAGACCAACAAGTGGCCGGTGGTCTTCATCCGGGATCATTCCGGTTTCACGCACGAAGGATTCACCGGGCCTCCTGACGCGTTCGGCAAAAGACGCATTGTTTCTATACGACTTGCTGAGCTCCGATAGCCAAAGCCCGCCAAAACAAACAAATACTCGCTGTCGAATCGGTCTTCCAAGCTCCATGTGGAACGACTTGGATGATGATGTTCGGAAGCATTCCTGGCAGGCGATCAGGCGTCTCACTCGTGCAGGCTTTCAGTGCGTCGACCTCGATGACGCTGTTGTTTCAGAATTAAATAAGTTCGGCACTTTTACTATTCCAGTTTACGAATTTTTTACGGACTTTCCGCGCGCACTGCTCTCGTTTGGATGGGGAAGCAGGGTTAATGCTGTGTTCGACAACATCCATGACAAGTGCGTGAGGAGCATCATTCATCAACACCTTGACGGAAGTTTGATTTCCGCGAAAGACTATTCCGCCGCAGTGCAGAACATTAACGACTTGCGGCTACAAATGAATGCGCTGCTCAACGCTCGATGGATCGATTTTCTAGCTTATCCCACTGTCCCGCGCAGCACTCCTCACGTTAGCGATGCACAGCGTCCGGGACTGTTCGCAGACGTAATACGCAACACCGACCTCGCAAGCAATGTCGCAATGCCCTCCATTACCTTGCCTGTGGCGCCGAACGATGCATTACCCGTGGGATTGAGCCTTGATGCCGCACGTGGCCAAGACCGCCGGCTCCTTCTGATGGCGGCCGCTGTGGAGGAGATTCTTGCTTCGTAGCGTACGCGACTCTCAATCGCGCTGGCGCTGGACTTCCAAACGCTCACGCACTGCCAGGAGGTAAACAGTTCATGCAGATTTCGTTGCAAAGAGTTGGCATGCTTTTTGATGCGGGTAGCTTTGTCGAACATGATCCAAGAGCGGACGCCCACTTCCTCTGCGGCGAGGGACTAATCAATTCGGTCAAGTCATTTCTGGTCATGAATCGTGGACAAGACTGTATGTTCAATGGAACCGGACAATGGCGTACTGCCGAGCAAATCATAAGCACTGTGAATCAGGCCCGGGACCAGCGGGCTCCGTTGATATACATTCAGGATCATCCGGGAGAGGTGGGCAGTTTCGATACAACGAAAGTAATTTCATCAGATATGTCGAGATTGCTTTTGTCTCCAGCAGGGATGGGCAGGGTCAGCGCGTCGCTCGCAGAGTTAGCAGAAGCCAATCTGCTGATCTCAGCAATACTAGGACCGACGTCAGGCCCGTTGGCTCTTCCGATCATGCTCGCCGATCTGGTTTTGATGACTGAGAAAGGGGCTCTATGTATGGGCCGTCCGGATATGGTGAAGGCGATGCTGGCTGAGCAGTCGGATCTTCATTCGCTTGGCGGAACAGACGTTCACTGCCGGGGCTCGGGGTCAGTTCAGCTCGCGTTCAAAGATGAACGCCATTTGTTTGAATGCGTAAGAGATTTTCTACGCTGCCTCGTCAAAGGCACACCGTCGACCACGCTTGAATATGAGGAACCCGACGCAGTCGATTTTGAAAATTTGATTCCGTCCAATCATCGCACCCCCTATGACATGCATCATTTGCTGCTTTCTTTTGTGGACAAAGGCAGCTTCACTGAAACAAACGCCGAATACGCACGAGAAGCATTGACGGGCTATGCGCGCATTAAGGGACATTTCGCGGCAATCGTGGCAAACAACCCGCGATTCAACAGCGGCGCCATCCACCGGAAATCCGCGGCCAAGATGGCAAAAATGATAAACATAGCTGCAAAGACCAGCATGCCAATCATCTTCCTTGCCGACGTTCCCGGGTTCATGATAGGCAGGGAAGCTGAAAGTAGCGGTATATTTTTGGCAGCAGCGGAGTTGTTCAGAGCACATGTCAGATGCCACGTACCTAAGCTACTCCTTGTCGTCCGAAAAGCCTACACCGGCGGTGTGTATGCGATGAGCGGCCCCGGATTCGATCCAATAGCCGTGCTGGCGTATCCGCACGCACACATCGGCGTTTTTAGCCCGGACACGATGGGCAAACTGATGTCTGGTGCTGAAGGCGCTATTAAAGACACGATGCGGAAGCTATCTGACGAGATCCAGAATCCTAATCTTTTAAAGGCTGATGGACTGATTACTGACGTAATAGGAGTGGAAGAGACTAGACAAGAGGCTGTCAGATATCTGTTTCCGACGTGACACGGTCCGTTCCTCACGGAAGATTTGAGCGGACGGTCGCGCGCAATGGCGCCTCGAAGAGGACCGTTCTGCGCCATCAAAATCCCTCAGAAAGTTTTAGTAAAATCGAGGCATCTGACGATGCGCAATTAGCCAGACCTGATCGCTTACGCGCACATAGAACCAGACTGCACTATCAGCCGCTAATCGTCGGCGTTGTCACGTTGTCAGTCCGGCACCGGGACTTTGGACATTTCCGCCCCGAGGACACCACGTCGCTGGACCATACAGGCCCCTTCACCGAACGGCCGTTGGCTCTTCCGCACTTGCCCATCCGCTCAACTATGATGTAGGGCGATATCGGTGCATCAGGCAGGGAAGTCAAATCGTTGAATGCCAGCTGTGGTTTCTCGCGTCTCCTAGTGCCCAGATGTCCTTGAGAGACCGACTCGCTGCTGTGGGTTTCGTGCCGCGCCAACCCAACTGTGACGGCATAGGAAGGACGGTCGGCCGCGATGAGATTGCCGTCCTATCCGCAGAAGAGCAGGATCGGTGAACAGTGTGGCAATCAACTCCTGCGGCAAGTCAGCTGTGGCTGAATGCCGCCAGTACTTACGACGGAAGCGAAAACGGCATTTAGAATACGAATGTTTCCTATCCAAACAATTGATTTTCGCAATGGCGCGAAGCGATGCATACTAAAACTTACCGTGCAGTCGTCACGGTTATAGTTTGATATGGTTTGAAGTACTACGGTACTGATGTTGCTTGATCTGCTAGGTGCAACCCGCGCACTACCACCCTCACATCGAATGGCATGCCGAATCGGTATTTATAGGACGCGCCGGACCAAATAGTTTCGGACCGGTGAAGCGACAGCTGTAAGGCGGCTGCCTGACGATTACCGCTTTAATCTAGGCTCGCGCATAGAGCGCCGATTCGCCGGAGCAAATGAATGCACGTTGTCGATATTGATCAGATGGCCCGGTTCTTCGTGAGCTCATTAGAGCTCGTGATGGTGTTCGCTAACGTCTGCGTCGTACTCGAGCTGATCTATCCGGCCTACCGCTACAGTTTTGCGTCATACATTCGAGGCGTGCGGAACTGGATAATCCGCATTGGTTGTGGTGCATTAATCTGGCACCTTTACGCTATGGGGCTGCAGTGGCTAGGGGTGAAACCACTCCTGACAGTCGATTTTGGGGCGTTGTTCCATTCCGGCAACACGATTGTCGGCGTGTTTATGGCGGTTCTTTCTGGCGTCCTGGTTGCAATTGCCGGCGACTTCTTTTACTACTGGATGCACCGCGCACAGCACGCAATTCCGCTCCTGTGGCGCTTGCATGCCACTCATCACTCGATCCGCGAGCTGACCGCGTGGAACTGTAATCATCACATTTCCGAACCGCTTGTTTACGCGGTGTTTGTAGCACTGCCACTCGCGCTAATCCACTTCAATTCCGGTGTCGTGCCCGCGATTGCCATGACGCTAATTAGTTTTCAGGCACATCTTTCTCACTCTAGCACGCGCGTGAATCTCGGGCCGCTCCGATACATCATCGGCGATAACCAGTTTCACCGCATTCACCACTCAATGGAGTCGCATCACCGGCACCAAAACTATGGGTTCTTCACCACCATCTGGGACACGGTTTTTCGCACGGCATACTGGCCGGATAAAGAGGAATGGCCGGAAGTGGGTCTTCGCAACCAACCGGAACCGCATACGGTTCGCGACTACGTTCTGTTCCCGTTTGACCAACGCCGCTGGTTCCGACCGGCGGTCAAAAGTGGCAACAGGATGAGTGAATGATAGTTCCGCAAAGTTACCGCTCATATCCCCTAAAAGCCAAGAGAGACCAATCTCGACTGACATCATCCACTGTATAGGAGACAGCAACCTTATGCCGCGAACGCCATTCCTCGCCGGCTGTGCCGCCACAGTTTTGATGGTTTGCAGTGCAGAAGCACAGGCCGATGGCTGGTCTGCAACTTCGCCCGAAGCCTCGTCCTGCTATCCGGCCGATCTCCTTTTTGCTTCTAGCTCCTACGGTAGCTATACGTTCAACAATGACGTTTGGGCGCCCTGCCAAGGTGTCGCCGCAGGCAAGCAGACGATCTGGGCCAAGAGCAACGTTGACTGGGGCGTCTCTTCAAAACAACCCGACACCGGCCACATCAAGTCTTATCCGCACATCGGATACGCGGTCAACAAGCCACTCAGTTCGCTTAACTCGCTGACCGCTGTCGTCTCATCGACCACGCCTTACGGCGGCGCTTGGGAATCGACCTTCGATATCTGGGCCGGAAACAATGCGCACGAAATCATGGTCTGGCTCAACTATACCGGATTGCCTGATGGCTGCGGCAACGTCAAACCGATTTCCGCGAACTGGACGTTCTCCGGCTGTGCGATCCCAATTCAGAAAGATGTCCCGCTGTCGGGTGGTACCTGGAATGTCTACGTGGGCAGCAACGGCCGTAACACGGTCTATTCGTTTCTTCGCACAACAAAGACCGACCACACCACGCTCGACGTGCTGGCGTTCATGAATTACCTCAAGTCGCGGAATTATTTCGATGACGTCGTGCTTGGTGAGGTTCAGTACGGCTTCGAGATCACGTCGTCGCCTAGTGGCCTGTCTTTCGCGTCCAAAAACTTCGCCGTCACCACCGAGTGATGTGGCCGCCTCCAGTCCTCGCGTAAGCGTACGGTGCAGGCCGTTCTTGACACCGGTGAGTGCTTGAGGATTCTCAGGCGTGGTCGTTCTTGAGATGATCGGCAATTACCCACGGAAGCAGTTCGCCGACGCGACTGACTGGATGATCGGCGATACATGCAATGACGTAGCGCAGAGCTTCGGGGTCGAGGCCGTTCAGCTTGGCCGTGGCGACCAGCGCGTAGATTGCGGCAACCCTTTCGCCGCCACTGCCCGAGCCGAAGTGCAGGAAGTTCCGTTCCAGCGCTACCGTTTTGCGTCTTTGCCCTCATGCGATTTGCACGTTTTGATCAAACCATGCTAATCGCCCCCTTAGCGGGAGATGCCAGAATCGCTCGTGCGCTGGATCAAGTCATGCAGAAGATCGAGGTTTCTTTCCAGCGAACCCTTGACGGTGTCGAGACAAAAGGCGCGGCCCGCGGCCTCAGTGACCGTCTTGTTATAGCGGTCCGATTACCATTCGACGAAGCGGTTCCACACCGTCGTCGGCAGCGGGCCGTCGCGTTCGATGCCAAGATACAGTCTGCTGGCGTGGGCCTATGTCTGACGGCCACATCCGATGCTGGCCATCAAGCGCTGGCCGCCTGATCATGCCACCGACCCGCATACACCATTCTTGACGATTTCTCGCAGACCCGATCGGAAACACGAGCGCCCCGAACCAGGGGACCTACATGCCGTCCTGCTGCGCAAGCGGCAGGACGCCGGCCAGCGCAAGCACGGGCCACACTGCATGCGGAACTTGCGGCTACCGACCGAAGGAGAGCGGCCCGAGAAAGCTGATGGCGACTGCAAGACCGAGTGACACGCACGCGCCGGACGGCTTCGAAGTAGCACAGCGTCATGCCCGCCATCGCACTACCGAGGACGATGGCGGCGATCTAGCGCCGCCGGAGAAGGTTGAAGCGGCGGTCGCACCACGATTGACGGTACCACGCCCGCGAAACAAAGGCACACCCAAGTCGTGCTGAACGTACCATATTGTGCCATCACGGGCCGCGGCAACGCGGCACCAAGCTGTACGCTGCACATCGACGCGATGGCCATGATAGGCGCGGGCCCACTTGCACTACGATTTACGCGGACGGAATCCGATTCTTCGCTCATACACGGCTCAGTGACGATGAGGCACAAATCCTAGCAGCACCAATTCGCTTTATATAAATGGTTATTTCTTCTGGATACTTCAATCATATTGATGCCCCTTTTAGTCCATTGTATCGTTGAAAAAGCACCTTATTTGGTATCCAATGGAACACATGGAAAAGATGAACTTGACCACGCTTGGACGGTCGAGCGTCGCGCCAGGGAAGTTGCTGCGAGCCATGCTAGTCTGGATGCTTTACAGCGTTCGCTCGGAGCGCCAACTGATGGAGCAGGTGGCTACATACCGCGGAGAGTAATGCATGTTGCATGAGCACGCTGCGGGTTTTCGTGCCAAACGGCACGAAAACAAGACTTTTCATGTAGTCATGCAGAGCACTTTCCGAAATCTTAGTAGTCTTATGACCTCCGCAACTAAAAATCTGACAGATCCCTTCGGGCGTCGCTTGATTGTCTGCGCCGCCCTGTCGGTTATCCCTCGCCCGGTAGCCGGGGCCATTGAGCGTCTAACACGCTGTTGAAGCGTTTCGTCTTACCATAAATTGGCGTTGCAGATTATCTTGCAAAGGTTCACCCTGCGACTGTCAAAAAATCTCACCGTCGATGGCCGGCTCTGCCTCGAACTAGCAGCTGCTTCATCCGCCACTTACGCTTCAGTCAAAAAGGACGCGATCATCCCTGCTCAGGATATCATCCTACCGCGCTCGGAATTCCGAGCGTCTCGCACAGTCCCTGCTCGACGCGTCGCAGCTCCGCGCGGCCCTTGATGGCCGTAGCGGGTTAGCTATTGTGCGTGACAGGACGGCGAATCAGGGAAACGGCCACAGGCACAAACCGAAACCGAGATGAACTCCGCGCGGCGGGCGCCTACGTGCGGCCGCACCTGGCCAGAGACTCGCAACGAGGCTCGACGTAGCGCAGGCCGAGAGAGAGTTAACCAGCGCGAACGGCCCGCAGCGTGCCGGCTGGTGCATCGTCGCTCTCGATGAGGAACAGACTGCGATCCTTGCCAGCGATCCAGGCCGGTTCACGGCCCCGGCCGCTCCACTCGCGGCCAGTGGCCGGGTCTCGGTACTTCGCGAGAACCGGCTTCATGTGGTACGTGCCACGTCGATATCGCCGGAGCTCGTTCGAAGTAATATCCCACTCGGTCATCTTCTCACGAATCTCCCGCAAAACGTTTTGCCGTTCGTCCTGCCTCGCACTCTCAATGCGCCGGTTCAACTTTTGCAACTCGGCGATGAGGTGCTTGTACGTATCGCCTTTCACCTGATTCTGTCCTCCGTGCTAGTCGATGCGATCAGTTCGAACCGGCCGCCTTCGGTGCGGTCGGCTTCCACGTCTGGAATGCCTTGTCTGGCTTTGTCAAGTTAAGCGATGGAGTTTGCCAAACCCCATTAACAATAGGCATCCTTATCAGATAACCATGCAGTTCGTACCGGTCCACTCAAACCAGCAGCGCAGGTGCGCCTGAAGTTCAGCTCTATGGCAGGCTGCGCTCATTTGATGCCGGGGCAACGCCGAAATGCTGACGGATCGGTCCGAAGCGCGTAAGAAACGCCTGCGTTCGGTGTGGATCGCGAAACCCCTGCGTTTGACACTAACGCCCGCGCGTGGGCTGGTGGCTATTCTCGGCGCGGTTGTTGACCCCGGCAGAGGCCTTCACGAAGAGGTGCTTCACACCGACCAGCTCGGTCACTTCCGCTTTGGCTGCCGGGTAGCTCCGCAACTGGTCGGTAACGATCTTCGTGGGCACCGGGGGTGCGAGCAGAGCCCCCCTGAAGAAGCGTTTGGCCGCAGCCTTGTCGCGGCGCTCTTGCAGCAGCACATCTAAGCTCTGCTCCATGTTCGTCCACCGCGCGTCACAGCACGTACGACCCGCCGCGCAGCTTCACGAACATTTCATCGAGATGCCAGGTGGAGCCAGGCTTTGCGCGCGCGGCTTTCCCGCGCCGCGTGGGCCCCGAACCGGTCGCACCAGTTTCGCACCGACTCGTAGCTGACCATCACGCCGCGCTCGAGCAATAACTCCTCCACGTCGCTCAGGCTCAGGTTAAAGCGGTAGTACCAGCGTACCGCGCAGCTGATGATCGCGGCCGGAAAACGCAAACCATAGTACGGCGTTTTGTTCCTCTTCACCCTCTCATTCTAACCGCCTTCGACTTGAAAAAGCCAAACAGACGGCCGCCAGCCATCGTTGTGTCTGCTGGTACACGAGTTGCCACGGCGTATAAATTGGTCGGCAGCACTCGCCACGCCGCCCAAGCGCGAGCCATCCAGCGCAACGCATTGAGCATCTCGCGCAAGATCGGTTGATCGCTATTCAATGCCTCCTTGCTTGCCGTCTCGCTCGTGAATATCTTTATCGGACAGATCGTGACGGCGGGCTTTGTCGCATCGATTATTCAGATCCAGACGACAGAATGGGCTCGCGAGGATATCCTCCACGTGACTAGTTGGAAATTGTGAGCGGAGCGCCACCCCAATTGCTTGCCAATTGGTAAAGGCACCGCTTTCGGCGAATTCGAAGGCCTTTTTTCGGATTCGCTCGCGCCGCTCCATCGTGTCGGTGTCGATCATATTCTTCATAGTCGTCCAGCTTCAGTGCGAATTAAAACTTGAACTGCAACGGCGTGAGGCCCCGTACGGCTTGCGCCAGCCAGCGCATCTCCTCGGCAGTGACCTTGGCGCCCGGCCGAGGACCGGCTCGACGAGCAAGGCGCTTTGTCCGCCGTTGGCGAAGTCGGCCAGCCAACGATAGACGCTGCGTTCGTTCACCCCGCAGGCCGCCACTACACTCGCCACGTCCTGTCGTTCGCCAACGGCTTCACTGCTTGCTGGCGCATTGCCTGCAACCTCACGTGATCCAGTTTCCGGCCATAGGGATGACGTTTGGATTTCATGCTCGTACTGTCTCGTCATTGTGACAATACTTTGAAAATGTTAGTAAACGCGGTGCGCCACGCGCTAACGGCTTGCCGCACGCTTGCGCACCTGCATTCGCAAAGATACTCATGCGACTCGACATCGACGTTGATATGCATCATATGGTTCTTGGGAGACGGGCTCACCCGTAGAATTGGCGTTGTCACGTTAAGGTACGAGATGCAAGAGCGCACAGGACGTACATTCGCTCAGAAATTGGACGGATCTTGGGTGAGCCTAGTGAAGCGATGCCACCCGGCAGAGCGTGCGTCGAGCTGTTTGCGATAGAGTGATGCACGCAGTAAATGTCGCTTGAGCGCGAAGTGCTGGCGAATCGGTCCGAAGCTCGATAAGAACGCTTGTGTGCGACCAGGATCGCGGAAACCACACATCCGGCGTTCGCGCTCACGCGTAGGTTGATGGCTGTTTTCGGCACCGTCTCGTAACTGACAACGACAGCGCGCTCGAACAGCAGTTCTTCAATATCACACAGGCTAAATTGGAACCAGAAACACCGCCGAACCGCGAGACTAATGATTGCCGCTGGGAAGCGGTGGCCGTGATAAAGCGATTTTCTTTTCTTCATCGAGACATCTTACGTTACAGTGCCCTCGCTAGTCCTGATAGTCGGACATTAACGCAGTTGGGTCGACATCGGCGGTTATTCCCTTCGCGTCATGCCCACCCGCATGACGCGCCTTTTTTCGCTACATTTACTCCTTGGCAGCATGCTTTCTGCTGAGGTGTGAGTGGCCTGCCGTTAAGAATCTAAACGCGGGTTAGCATCGCTCGCGCCGGGTTTTGACGGCGCCGCACCGATCGACTTCCAGCATGCAAGCATACAGCTCAACGCCATGTGGATAAGACGATTGTCACGCGCGGTGAACGCGAAACCGTCAACTGGAATATCTGAGCGGTCATCTCTCGGCGATGCAATGATTGCGACATTACTATAACTGAACGACATTTCAATTCTTTTGATATTAATTGCCTTGCGTCTCTACTGAACGCGAGGCACACTTCTGAAAGCGTGTATAAAGTATTAGATCCGTCGACGAACAATAGATTTGTCAACCCGAGGCCGAACCGCGAGTGCCTATTTGCGCGGGTCTTGCATTCCAACCACGCTAAGCGCACAGGAGGAAAACCCATGGTCCGGCTCACCAATCCCCCGCCTACAGCCACAATTGATGCTTGCCACATAAACCACAGAAATGAACGCACGCTGCCCGTCACAGAACCAATAGCATATAGACTGCAGCCGGGTAGGCGATTAGCACGAGAACCGCGTAATGCTGGTCAATCATGACGTAAGGCGCAACAACTAACCACCGCCGCACTGAACCTGTCATAGGTGAAGGCATGCTCGCTCATTTAATTAATCAGACACATGCTGAAACTAATGAAGCAAAGTAATGCTCTACACGAGTCAGATCGCCCGGTGCCAAAGGGGCATCAAGCTGAAATTCAAGCCCCGTCTGACGACGAGGGCCTGGAGATCTCGTCAGTTGCAGCCGGTCGGATCCTCGACGCGATTCGCGATCTTGCCCCGGACATGCTCGCGCGCGTAACCGAAATCGAAGCCGGACGATGCATGCCGTCCGACCTTATCGAGAAATTGCGATCGATCGGGGTGTTCCGCGTGTTCGTGCCACGCAGCCGTGGAGGATTAGAGTTAGATTTGCCTTGGGGAATGGAAGTGATCAGCGCGTTGGCTCGGCTCGACGGGTCAGTCGGCTGGACCGCGATGATCGGCATTTCATCGGCAATTATGAGCCCTCGATTGCCGAGACAGACTTACGATCTGATGTATCAGGAGAAGTCGGACATCATCATAGCTAGCGTATCCATGCCTGGAGGCACCGCCGAGAAAGTGCCAGGTGGGTGGCAGATCAGCGGCCGTTGGCCGTTCGCCAGTTGTTGCCGCAACGCCGACTGGATGGCGGGTCTGTGTGTCATGTCGGAAGGAGGAAAGCCACTCCTTGGCCCGGCAGGGGATGCCGGGCCAGCCTTGGTCCGGGGTGTCGCCTTGCCGGCCTCGGCTTGGCATATTGAAGACACTTGGCACGCCTCCGGCCTCAGAGGTACCGGCAGTCACCACATAGCCCTACAGAACGTACTCGCGTCGGAGGCCAATTTTTTCGACTTTCCGGCTGGCGCATCATGCGAACCGGGACCGCTTTATCAAGCTTGGCGGCACCTCCAGTCGGTGCTTATTGGCGCGGTCTGCGTAGGCATCGCGGAGGGCGCGTTGTCGGATGTTGCCGAGCTCGCCCAAAGCGGCAGGCAACAACTTCGAGCGCCGGCTCCTATGCGCGACTCGGAGATGGTCTTGGGCGAGCTGGGCCGAATTGAGGCAGATGTGCGTGCGGCGCGGGCGGCCATGCAGGTTCAGGCGGAGAGTCACTGGCGGCACGCCTTGGCCGGCACGCTGAATGGCCAAGCGCTGTACAGCGAGGGCATACAGACTGGAATCTGGATTGCGACGATCTGTGCCCGCGCAGCGCATGCCTGCTTTACCCTGGCCGGCGGTGTCGCAGTGTATGAATCTTCACCACTTCAGCGGCGGCTGCGCGATCTGCAGGCGGCTGCGCAACACGCCATGGTCCACCAGCGGCACTACGCGGAAGCTGGTCGGATGATGCTGGAGCGGGTCGTATGAACGTCAAGGTCGGACAAATGGCCATAGAACGGATCGGGGAACGGCAGGAGGCTTTAGGAGTGGCAGGCCTGCGTATCAGCCTTCCGCATGTCCATACTCAGCGAATTCCAAGCGCGCCAACCTCCCGATCGGTCGGCTTTCCTCCTATATGGTTAGTTATCCGATCGGCGTTGGCAATGCCAGTTCAACCCCTCGCAAGCACACCGGGGCCGCACCATGATGACCGTTATAAGGCGCAACTAAGATGCAGAGTATCCAGCTCGCCCCAAACTACGAGATTTCACGAGTGATCCACGGAGGCTGGCAACTCGCGAGTGGCCACTGCACGCCCCGAAGCGAAGATCCCGTGGCGGACCTGGTGGCCTTCGCGGATGCCGGAATAACCACCTTCGACTGTGCCGACATCTATACCGGGGTCGAAGAACTGATCGGTCATTTTAGAAGGCGCTATCGCGATCTGCGAGGGGAAGAGGCCCTCGCCCGAATCAAAGTCCATACCAAATTTGTGCCGCATTTAGACATACTACGGCGCATCAGCAAGTCTTATGTCGAGAGGGTGATCGACCAGTCACTGCAACGCCTCAACCAGGAGCGGCTCGACCTCGTACAACTCCACTGGTGGGAATACCGAGAGCCACGTTGGATCGAGGTGGCGCTGTGGCTCGATGATCTTCGCCGCGCCGGCAAGATTGATAAGATCGGCGGCACCAATTTCGACACTTACCATATGCTGGAGATCGTGAACGCAGGAGTGCCGTTTACCTGCATGCAGGTGCAGTATTCGCTGCTCGACGGACGTCCAGAGCGGCGGATGGCTGCGGCGGCAGTCGAGTACGGTATCCCCCTTCTGTGCTATGGAACCGTGGCAGGCGGCTTCCTCGCCGACAGATGGTTCGGCGCACCGGAACCGACATGGGAGCTGGAGAACCGTTCGCTGGTCAAATATAAGCGGATTATCGACGACATCGGCGGTTGGGATCTATTCCAGGCCCTTCTGACAATGCTCCGCCAGATCGCGGACCGGCACGGATCCGACATCGCCACAGTCGCCAGCGCTGCGATGCTCGACCGACCGGGGGTGGCGGCCGTCATCATCGGCGCGCGCGACCGCACTCATCTAGCCTCGAACGTCGCCATCTCAGGTCTCACCTTGACCGCCAAGGATATGGACCTTATCACCGGAGTTCTGGCAGAAGCGACGGAGCTTGAGGGGGATGTCTATGGGCTGGAGCGCGACGACCAAAACGGTAATCGCACCCGCAAACCCTGATTCACCTCAATCTAGGCCGGTATCCGGATATAAGTTGGAGAGAGTTGAATGAGAAACGCTTTACCGCCTAAGCGGGCCTTCGGCATCTTGGACGACGACGATTTGCGCAATTGGACAACAATACGTGGACCGCCTCGGGCTAGCCGAAGCCTGTCAACAGCGAGGCTTTTACGCCTACCCTCTGGCGGAGCACCATTTTACGGCGCATTGACGACGCCGTTCCTGTCGAGCGTCGCACAGCGCGCCGCGTAACTTCGTCTCGGCCCTCTAGTCATGCTGCTTATAGCCTTCGTCATCCGCTACTTGCGCTTGAAGAGATCTGCATGCTTTATCACCTGAACGGTGGTGGGTTCGAAACAGCACAGGCTCGGCTCTCTTCCGATCAAGCGAGGTTACTTCGGGATAGATGTGGACGCGGTGCCAGAACGTTACTTCAAAGCAAGCGAGATTCTAATGGAGGCGATAAAAGGTGGCGCCCTTTCGTATCGGGACCACCGTTTTCAGCTAGACAACGGCCCTTTGACTGATGCCCCATCAAGGTCCGTGCCAACCGCCACCAATGGACCAGAGTCTGCGGGCAGGGCCGCTGCAATCGGCGCAAAATTCGCATCCGCAGCGCCCGCGTCGTCTTTCGCAAGTCGGCCCCTGAAATGCGAAAACCCGAGGGCACATCACCAGGGGCCAAGACGAGAGCATAACGGTTGCAAAAGCCGCGTCACTCAATCGAAATTAAGAATTCTCAATGAGGCAATATGGGCTACATCATAAAAACGGATGACAGTGCCAGGCTAAGACTCGGCATCCAAAGCCGGTTATACGAACAGTCCAGTGTCGACCTTATAAGCAGAGCCGGCACGCTTCGCGGAAGGAAGATCCTTGAAGTTGGCTGCGGTAGTGGCGCAATGACACTGAATCTGGCGCGCGCGGTTGGACATCAAGGAACGGTGACGGCTATAGATAACAGTCCGGCGCAGCTAGATGCGTCCCGCGAATTGGTAAGAGAAAATGGTTTCAAGAATGTTCGCTTTTTCGAAGGTGACGTTAATTGCCTAAATCATTTGGATAACTCATATGACTTAGTCTATTGTCGGATGGTGCTCCATCATGTGGCGGATGCTGATCACGCGATTCGTGAAATGGTGAATGCGCTCCGCCCAGATGGCCATTTGCTGTGCGAAGAGCCGGTGATTCATGACGGCTCATTCTCTTTTCCACCGTCTGAAGCAATCGATGAGTTTATAAGAATCTTAAGATCTTGTTTTATCGTGAACGGCCGTGATTACAATATCGCCTTCCGTATGGAGAGTGTTATCAGGAATCTCGGTTTGACAATTGAACATTACCGCTTATATCACCCGTTACTCAATTCAGCCAAAGATAGGTTGCTTTACGCGATGAGCTTGAGTGACCTCGCGCCGCAGATGATCAAAAACGGAATAATCGATCCTTCGTCAGCTTCTGAACTTCATGAGAAACTAGTACACGTGGCGAATTCTGAGACAACAATGACTTGGGCGAGGATGCACAGCGTTCTGGCACGGAATTGTTCAAAGGCTTAGAGACGGCTTCATAAAATTGTTGGGCTTGCTGAAAGGTGTTCCAGCAGATCACCCAACAGCCAGCTTAGAAGGCGCTTTGCAGCTCTGTTAAGGGCTGCGCAGTGGAAGAGAATAAGCAGGGAGAACACGACGAAATGCAAACCAGCCAAGGTTTTGGGCAAACCCTCGTAGTTTCTGGCCAGTCGTCTGAGGCGGTTGAGCCAGCCGAAACTGCGCTCCCCCACCCAACGACGCCGCAACAGTACAAAGCCTTCATTTGCCTCCGGCAACCTGACCACGCGAAGCTCGATGCCTTCATCGCGAGCGGCTTCTGTGGGCTCTTCGCCGGTGTAGCCTTGGTCAGCGAACGCGATTCTCACCGTCTCCCCCGTAGCCTGCTCGACCTGTCGCGCCAGTTCCCGATCTATGCACGCTCCTGTTCACTCGGCGGCGTGACATGCGCGCCCAGTGGTTGCCCAAATGTACGCACGGGCAGGGTATATGAGCTTACTACCCGTCATAGCCTGCGCGTGGACCACGCTACCACTTCGACTGCAGAGCGCGTCCATCGAGAATGCCCCCACTGACCCCGGCGATCGTGCGTCACGCAGATAATCAACCGCAGACACTTACCATTTATTTGAAACAGCCTGCCTGGAACCAGCGCTGCGTCTACTGGTAGACCGTCTCCCAAGGCGGAAAGTCATTGGGGGTTAGTTTCCCCAGTCTGGCCTACCGCCGCAGCCCTCTCCCATAGCATCGGACGCCGGATTTCGACGAAGTAATACGATTGATTCGCGAATTATCAACTTCACAAGTCTAACGGACTCCTAGTGTCTGACTATCAAAGCATTCTTGTTTATTACGACGGATCGGAAGAAAGCCAGCAAGCTCTGAATCGTATTCCCGAGCTGCGCTGGCAAGGAGCGGGTGAACTCCATGTGCTTGCTGTTGCCGACATTTCCACTGCACTCATATCGACAGCTGGGATCGTGACCGACCTTGCTTATTCAACATATTTAAGCAATACATCACAGTTGCTGGACAACGCGCTTTGTCGTCTGAAAAGCGAAGGCATTAGGGCGAGCGGCTACCTTTCTCACGGTACAGTGGTCGACAGTGTCGTGCACTACGCGGAGCGATTGAATGCTGGTTTGATCGTGGCGGGATTTCGCCATCGTCAAGGAATTTCGAGGCTATGGCGTGGCCGCCCTTGGCAATTCGATTTGATCGAGCGTTTGGTTGGCCGAATGGTTGTTATTGTCTCTCAAATCTGACGCCAGCATTGAGGTTCCCTCGGTTTTTCGCCTTCCAGAGTTTTCTGGTTACGCGGCCACATCCTTGGCCTGCTGAGCTTTGATGCAGTCTTGCAGCAACTGAACCGGCGATACAAAGCCGAGCGACGAATGAGGACGACCGCGGTTGTAAAACACTTCAAAGTATCCGAACAGGTCCACCATCGCTTCCTGATGGGTACGGTATCGCGTAGCATGCCCCCGTTCGTTCTTCAGGCTGTTGAAGAAGCTCTCCGTCGGGGCGTGTCCCAACAGTTTCCCTTGCGGCTCATCGAGCAGCACATACCGTATTGCGCCAGCTTGCGCTGGAAGTCGTCGCTGGCATATTCGCCACCCCTGTCCGAATGGTGCAGCGCGCCGGGCTCGGGCTGGCGTCGGAACCATGCCATTGTCAGCGCGTCCGTCACGATGTCAGCCGTCATGCGCGGCTTGATCGATCAGCTGACAACTTCCCGCTTAAACAGGTCCAGCACGATCGCAAGATACAGCCAGCCCTCATCGGTCTAGATGTACGTGATGTCCGATGTATAGACCTGATTCGGCGCTGTCGGCGTGAAAATCGCGCCCCAGCAGATTTTCCGCGACCGGGAGCTTGTGCTTCGAGTTCGTCGTGACAGGGTAACGTCGCTTGTGCCGAGCCCGCATGCCGTTCTCGCGCATGAGCCGCTCGACCCGCTCCTTGCAGGCCGGAAAGCCGCGTGCGCAAACTTCCTCGGTCATCCGTGGTGAGCCATAGGCGTTCTTGACCGCGGCGTGGATAGACTGGATCAGGGCGAGCAACTGGGCCTCTGTGAGACGCTCGCGCCCGGGCGTGCCGCCGCGCATCCACGTCCGATACCGACAGGACCCGCACAGCGCCGACAGCGGATAGTGCCGGCGATGCGAATCAATCCGGGCATACTTCACAGGAGGTCCTTCACGAACAACGCCGCCGCTTTTTTTTCCGATTTCAAGTTCCATCTGCAGACGCTTGTCCTCAGCCCCCAGGCGTGAGAACTCCATCTGTTCCGGCGTGGCAGCCTTTGTCCCCGGGACATTGAGTGTGCCTGCCTCATCGGCCTTGACCCAGTTGCGCAGCGACTGGTGGGAAATCCCCAGTTCACGAGCAACATCCCGCGCGCTTTGCCCGTCCTTCACTCGCTTTACCGCGATCGTCCTGAACTCAGCGGTGTATGCCTGCTTTGGTACCTTGAACATCGATTCTTTCCTTCCTTCGGGTCGAGTTTACACATGACCTACTGGAAGGCGAAAATTCTGGGGAAGCTCATATATCCTTATGTCTTACTGTGTCACATAATTAGTTGCGCGCTCTATTGCCGCGCAGGAAGAGAGCCATCGTTGCATGAGTCTTTGTCCAAGCAGGATGCGCAACGTAGTGATGGAATCAGGAATGTGGCGTTGAGCGCGCTGGACTGCCCCGCGGGATGTAATCCGGAGGAAGGGCAGGCAGCGCGCGTTCAAGGAAGTTTTTTATCGCGTCCATCTGGTCGCATTCGGAGTCGCTGAGCCATCAGAAACGCATACGAGGCGATACTCAGTGTGGCGTGGTGGTGAAAGCCACGCCAGCCCCTCCCTTCATGATGACCGAGCCCAAATTCCTGTTTCAGGTCCTGATAGTCGCGCTCGATGCGCCAGCGCATCTTGGTCACGAACACAAGCTGCTCAAGTGTCGCTTCCTCGGGGGCGGTAGCGAGAAAGTATTTGAGCGGCTCCGTTTTGCCATCGGGCCATTCGATGAGCAGCCATTCTTCGTCGCGGACGGCGCTTCGCCAATAGTCGCGATGTGCGGGACGAACCCGTACGGCGGCAAAGCGTGAGGATAGTGCTGCGTTGCTGCCTTCCCGCCAGGTTACGGATTGCCAGGCGTTCACGGGTAATTGCATGTCCAGCTCCTTCACGGCGATCGGCTCGTGGCCGGGCGCACGGCGCAACAATGTCGGCGGCTTGCCGCGCCCGCTCCAGGGCTTGGGCGGAAGCGGCTCCATACCGGGCGCCCACACTGAAGTGCCAGGCCGGATCCCTACCGCATACAACAAACCCAGTTCAGTTATGCTTTCCCGAAAAGCGGTTTTATCGCCGTACCCGGCATCTGCGAGCACAATGCCCGGTGCAATGCCGGATGCTATAGCCTCTCGAAGTTGGGCCAGCGCAATCTGTGGTTTCGTCTCGAAGGTGAGATCGTCGGGAGTGCCGGCATAACGCGCTCGTTCACGGTCGTCAATCCATTCCTTGGGGACATACAGCTGCCAGGCAATCAGCAGACTGCCGCGTTGCGTCGCGATCGACAGGCTTACGGCGACCTGACAGTTGTCCTGCTTTCCGAGCTGCCCGCCGTACTGACGTGCCACCTCGACCGAATGACGTCCCTTCTTTGGAAAACCGGTGTCGTCAATAATCCAGTAATAACCGTTCTCTTCGGCTGCGTGTGCGTCTAACGCAGGCATCACCCATTCTCGTACCCGCTGCAAGACCGCACGGTCAGACCAGTCTGCCCTGGCTACAAAGTGGTGGAGAGACTAGTGCTTCGCACTCGCGTGAAGTGGGTCAATGTGCGCGGCCATTGGCTCGACACTCTTGCGCGACAGGGGCAAAACCAAGCCCGAACAGTAGCCGCTGAGGCCGGCATGGCGATCGGCATGCCCTAACGCCTGCCCAAGATGATTCGGATATGTCTCAAATTCGTCGACATCTTCTCTCATCGATCGCCCGAAGTCTATAGTATTCAATGCGACCAGGTATCGCTTTGCCGCAAACAGATTTTGTGACACAGTAAGACTTCTATGGTGCAATGGAAGTCAAGCCCTTTCGCGATCCGTTTTCCCGTCAGTTATCTCCCGAGCGCGACAGGTGGTTATCCACGGCCGGCCGGCGGGGTCGTCTGTTACGACCACGACGCTGGCCGTGGACAACCTGCTCGATCAGATGTTTTGCAATCCTCCATATCAAGCGAGAACAGTAGTGAGGTCGGGGTGTCTGAAGTCCGGGCACTTGACCGGACCAACTTCTATCCGTTCCGGCACGAGACCGGGCACCACATACCGCATGCGCAAGGCGCTGGAACCGCCCCTTATGGACGCGCCCCATCTAGAACTACGGTCACCTGCGAAGGTGACCCGCTTACTGTCCGGGCGCGCCGAACCTTCAAACGCTGCTGCCGCTCGACGTTGGCTACTCAGGTCGCTGTCACCTTCTTCGCAGGGGCTTGAGGGTTGCCCCGAGGGGAATCTCGCCGAATGCGCCATAGCGCGACCGCCAGACGTCTGGCAAGTGCCACAATGCCGATGCGTCGCATACGCTTGTCGCCGCCTGCAAAGCGCTCGTTGAACCAATCGCTTAGCTGGCTGCTGGGCTGGAAGCGCAACCAGTTCCACCATCAGCCATCGCGCTCGCTTGTTGCCGATCTTGCTGATGCCCTGCTCAACTTCACTGGTGCCGCTGGCATAGGGCGTCGGGGCTAAGCCCAGGCAGCCGGCCACTTCACGGCGGTTGTGAAACTGCCGCCAACCAAACAGTTCCCTGATCAGGACCCAGGCACTGCCGGTGCCGATACCCGCAAGGAGCGCGAGCCGCGCAATCGCGGGTTGCGCACCGCTGCGCACTTCGCGCTGCTGCTGTACCTCGAGCGCCCTGATCTGGCCTGGCAGCGAGCAACAGCCGTTCGAATTCGCGTTCGATCTCGGAGCGCAGGGCAGGCAACAGCTGTGCAGTGTGCTGCGTCCACCAGTGCGCCCACGCGCGGCCACCGATTCGCTCGGGCCGCAGGTTGTGGAGTACAGCAGCGAGCGGATGCGGTTGCTATGGGCAGTGCGCTCCTGCCTCAGGCGAGCGAGTTCACGGTGTACCCGCCGCTCATCTTCCTGTTCGGGGGTGGGGATACGTGCGACCGCCCAAGCCCGGCGCTCACCACCGTAGTAACGCATCAGCATCGACAGAAGCTTGTCGCTGTCGAGACGGTCGGTCTTGACGCGACGTCTGCGCCGGTTCACTTCGATACTGGCTGAATCCACCACCAGGTTCGTGATCTGATGTGCTTCCAGGCAGCGGCGAAGCCAGAAGCCGTCACGCCCGGCTTCATAACAGCTGCGCACCGGGGCATCGATGGTCAGATGACAGCGCGCTTTGGCTTTTGAAATCGCCGTAAAGACCGCGGCCGTATCGCCAGCGGCCACTGTGCAGCGGCTCGGGAGTGCACTCCATCGCCCAGCGAGAGCTTCCAGTTCTTGTCACCCAGTTCAAAGGCGACGTACAGCGATCCGGTGATGGTTGTATCCTGCCCATGAAGGGCCGTGCGAGGCGCATTCATTTGCGTACCACCTCGGAAAACGGGTGTCGGAATCCTCGTTTTACTCCAGGAGGCTTACTTCCGCGGCCCTTCCCTAGTATCTAGCAGGCTGTTGAAATACACCTCACTGATGCGCGGGATGCCTTTCCAAAGAGTCGCTGCGTCGGTTGGGTTTGTGTCGATTTGTTACCGGGCGCTCCCGCGCAAGCCCACTCCTGCCGAGAAGCGTGCGGTCGGTTCCGTCACTTCACAAGACGTGCATTCTAGCGCTCCGATCTTACCGCGACAAAACCATTTACCTGCAGAACAAGCTTTTTCTGGATCGCGAATCATCGATATGATTGATGCGCTCAAAAATATTAATGGCTCATACGAAGCGGATCTGCGCTGTTAGGATTCTCCCGTCGTTGCCACGAAGCCGAGTATGAGCGAAGATTTAGATGCCGTCCAAGCGAATCGTATCGACACCGGGCTTGAGCCAGTTAACGGCGATGCGTTTGATGCTAACGCCCTTGGTTCTGAGCCGTCTTCGCAACGTTTTTCCAGCGTGCTCGCGCCTGCCATGGCTATCGCATCGATGTGCAGCAGCGTGCAGCTTGGTGCTGCATTGTCGCGACCCGTGATGATCCGATACGGTACGCTCAGCACGACTTGGCTGCGTCTTTGTTTCGCGGGATTGGTACTCGCGATCGCGATGCGACCGCCGCTCCATGCCTACTCCCGACAGCGCTGGATCGCCGCTCTCGTTCTCGGTAGCGCCATGGCCGGCATGATGCTGTGCTACTTCGAAGCCGTGCAACGCGTGCCCCTTGGTCTCGGAGTCGCCATCAGCTTCATTGGCCCCCTCTTCGTCGCGATGGCCGGCATCCGCAAATTCCGGATGCTAGTGTGGTGTGGCCCATGGTGGCGATGGTCGGCGTCGTCCTGATTGCGCGGCAGGGCGGCATATGGACCACCTCGCTCGCCGCGCTGGTCTTTCCGATTGGGGCTGCGCTCGGCTGCGCAACCTACATCGTGATGATGAAACGAGTCGGCACGCTGTTCGATGGCCTGCAGGGGCTCTCAATGTCGCTGATCGTCGCGGCCCTTGTCACCACGCCGTTTGGTCTTGCGCAAAGCGGTGGCCATCTGCCCCGCCGCTCAACTGATTGACGCCGCATATCTCGCGGTACTCGTGCCGCTCCTGCCCTACGTACTCGAAATGTTCGCGCTGCGGCGCATGACGGCGTCCGCGTTCGGCATTCTGATGAGCGTCGAACCCGCCATTGCCGCCGCAATCGGTTTTATCGTCTTCGGTCAGCCTATGACGGGCTTGCAAAGCATCGGCACGTTGCTCGTGGTCTGCGCCAGTACAGCCTGCTGTCGCCAAAAATAGGCCAGTGTTGCCGGCAATTGGATCGTCGTCTCGCACTGCATTTTTTTCCAAGTCTTCGAATGTTGCCGAGACACTAACTAGGGATGGTTCGCTTCGTCGTTGTATGTGTCGCGCTCGCGATGCTGTTTCCCTTCATGTAGTTTTACTGGAGACTGAAAATGGCCCACCAAGATCGTGCCCGTTTCGAACCGGTTGCAGACTGTGAAATGCAGGCGCTCTTTTCCGCCTCGCCCGACACCGCCGCGTTTCACCGCGGCGAACGGATCGACCGCGAATACTATCGGCGGCATCTCGTCGAGACAGTGCTGCGCATCCGCCTGAACAATGAAATCGATGCATTCGCGCTCTACAAGATTGGCTTCAAGGACAATCAACTCGCGCAGATCCTCTCGCAATACCTCGCCGAGCAATACGGCCACGAAGGACTCTTTCTGCGCGACATCAAAAAATTTGGCCTCACCGCCGAACGGATTGACACCATTCAGCCGCTCCACTCGACCAGCAAGCTGATCAATTACTTGTATCTCAGCATCGAACGCGATGGCCCGTTGCCGACGATGGTGTGGAACTGGTTCGTCGAATGGTATTCGGGCCGCTACAATAAGACGATCACCGAGGCTGCGGGTCGAGCCTTCGGCCACCACACCGTTAAGGGTTCACTTGGCCATATCCAATACGACAAACCGCGCGACCGCGACGGTCTGATGTGCGCCTCCCTCCAGCGGGCGATCGACGGATGGGGTGGCATCGACAAGGCCGAAATGCATCTGCGCAACTTGCTTGGTCGGCGATTACTTCGACGAACTGAAGGCAGAAACCGGGCGCCAGTCGGAGGTGGTCGTCGCATGAGGAGCGCATCATGGCTACTGTCGTAGTAGAGCCCGTCTCATCGGGCACCGCGCCGGTCGCTGCAGCGCAGCGGCTCGGGCATCCGGTACACGCGTTCTGCGCAGATACTCGCATCGTGCCGCCAACGCACCTACGGACCGTCGCGTCGCTGACGAGTGTCGACACTGGCTCGGCTGATGACGTCGCTGCGGCGGTGCGGACAGTCGGAGGCATCGACGCGCTCGTTGCCGGCTTTGAGTACGCGGTCGACATCGTCGCGCAGACGGCCGCACAATTGGGCTTACCTCATCTAGCGCCCGAAGCGGCCGCGCTCACAACGCGACAAATACCGTTGCCGTCGGCGACTTAGCATGTCCGGGCTCGCCGTCCCGCGTTTCGCGTCGATCGCGAAGCGTGGCGACGTCGCCCGCGCGGCGGCGCACGTCGGATTTCCTGCCATAGTGAAGGCGGTCGATGGTTGCGGCAGCCTACTGGTGCGCCGCGTCGATTCCCTCGCGCCGTTGCACGCGATAATCCGCAGCGTTGCGAATCGATCTGTGCCGGACATGGGCCGCGAAGTCGGTCAAGCGATGATGCTTGAAAGTATCTCGACGGCCCCGAGTACAGCGTAGAAGGCTACGTCGGTCCACTCGGTCCGCGCGTGCTTGCCGTTACCGAAAAGATCCTCGGGCCCGAGCCGTACTTCGTCGAGATGGGACATGTGGTCGACGCTACGCTCGACGAGCGCGACCCAGCTCGGCTGAGCGCGTATGTCGAAACGGTGGCGAGACAGATCGGCTTGACGCTGGGCGTGTTTCATGCGGAAGTGCGCATGACGCGCGACGGTCCCACGCTGATCGAAATCGCCGTGCGGCTCGGTGGCGACCGGATCTATCGGCTCGTTGAGCTAGCTAAGTCAATCTCGATTACTGTCAACGCTACGCGCAGACCAGTACTGCCGATGTTCTTATTGGATACACGGCTGCCTGTAGTCGCTGAACGCCTCCCCATGTCAGAGCTCCGCATTGCAGCTCAGAAACCACAATGAGGCCCGGCGCAATAGCTACCAGTATTCGTCTTCTCGAACATTCCCGTGCTTGCACTCCACGCTGGCTCGCCTGTTGCCCACCGCCTACAAGGCAACACCGTCACCGAAAGACCCTTCTTCCCCGGAATCAGTTGACCGCGACAGTTCGCTTTAACGTTGTCCGAGTTTTTGTCGAAGAAGTGCCACATTGCGCGTTATCTATATAACAATCCAGACATTCCCGCCTAGTGCATTCAGGTCGCGGCAGACGCGCTAACTCATTCGGAATCAAGGATCGGGGGCTTGGGTCTGTGGTTATGCCGGCAGACAGAACAATCCCTCGACGAGAAGGACCCGGGACGCACTCTCAGTTAATGCCGAGTGGATTCGGTCCTGCGAAAAAAGACCTGGTACCGGCCTTGTGTCACGCGGCAGCTTTCGCGCTTGCCCGCGTTGCTGGTTTTCTAACTCCTCGCCCGTGGAAACTAGCGCATTCGGATCGCCCCCCGGCAACGGGCGCGTATATCTTCGATCTCCCTTTCCCGGGACTTCTTCCTCGCCGATGCAATCAGGTCGGCACATTGGCACCGATTTTGCTCTGAGGTAACCCGCCCGGCGGATGCAATAGTGCTCCGGCAAACCAAATCGCGACTTACGAAGGAGACTTGACCATGGCGTTATTGGAACGCGTCGACTGGTACGACATCGCCCGCGCCAACAATTGGACCCCGTCCTACGTGTCGGATTCGGATCTCTTTCCCGACATCATGTCTGGCGCACAAGGTATTCCGATGGTCCAATGGGAGAGCTACGACGAGCCGTACAAGACGTCGTATCCCGAGTACGTCCGTATCCAGCGCGAAAAAGACGCTGGTGCCTATGCTGTGAAGGCAGCCCTGAATTGCTGCCGCAGCTTCGAGGATACCGATCCAGGCTGGCTTTCCATCCTTAAGGCCCATTACGGCGCCATTGCACTCGGCGAGTATGCGGCAATGAGCGCCGAAGCACGCATGGTTCGCTTCGGCCGTGCACCAGGGATGCGCAACATGGCCACCTTCGGCATGCTCGACGAAAACCGTCACGGGCAGTTGCAGCTCTACTTCCCTCACGACTACTGTGCAAAAGACAGGCAGTTTGACTGGGCGCACAAGGCCTGTCACACGAACCAGTGGGGTGCAATTGCCGCCCGCAACACATTTGACGACCTTTTTATGTCCCGCAGCGCGATCGAGATCGCGGTTATGCTCACCTTCGCGTTCGAAACGGGCTTCACCAATGTACAGTTCCTCGGTCTGGCAGCCGACGCAGTCAACGTCGGCGATTTCACTTTCGCAAGCCTGATCTCCAGCATTCAAACGGACGAATCGCGACATGCGCAAATCGGCGGCCCGGCGCTGCACATTCTGATTGCAAACGGCCGTAAGACGGAGGCCCAGAAGCTCGTGGATGTCGCAATCGCACGGACATGGCGCCTGTTCTGTCTGCTCACGGGATCGTCGATGGACTACGCCACGCCGATCGAGCACCGCAACCAGTCGTTCAAGGAATTCGCGCGCGAGTGGATCGTCAGTCAGTTTGAGCGGACACTCATCGATCTCGGCCTCGATTTGCCCTGGTACTGGGACCAGTTGATCAATGAATTCGATTACCAGCACCACGCCTATCAGCTAGGCATCTGGTTTTGGCGTCCCACGGTTTGGTGGGACCCCGCAGCTGGCGTGACGCCCGAATGCCGCGACTGGCTGGAAGAAAAATATCCCGGCTGGAACAACTCGTTCGGCAAGGTATGGGACGTCATTATCGAAAACCTGCTCCTCGGCCGCCGGGAACTTACGATGCCCGAAACGCTGCCTGTCCTCTGCAACATGAGCCAGTTGCCCATTTGCGCCATTCCGGGCGATGGCTGGAACGTGAAGGACTACCCTCTAGACCATAACGGCCGCAGGTATCACTTCAATTCGGAAATCGACCGCTGGGTCTTCCAGCAGGACCCGGTTCGTTACCGCGATCACCTCACGCTCGTCGATCGCCTCCTCGCCGGTCATATCCAGCCACCCGACCTGTTGGGCGCGTTGAACTACATGGGGCTCGCGCCGGGCGAAATGGGCGACGACGCGCACCAGTATGCATGGGTCGAATCGTACCGAGGACCCGTGACAACAAAACAAGCCGCCTGAGGCTGCCACGCAAACGAGGACGACATGGCACTCTTCCATGTGATCTCAAATTTTCAATACGACTTCGTATTGCAGCTGTTGCCGGTGGATACCGGCAATACGATGGATGAAGTTGCGGCCGCCGCCGCGTTCCATTCCGTGGGCCGACGCGTCATCCCACGGCCTGACAAGGTTGTGCGCGTGCGGCGCCAGGGCGCCGGGCAGTTCTACGCGCGCGACGCAAAGCTCGGCGAGACGGATATCAAGCCGATGGAAACGCTCGAATTCATCTTTTGCGACGAATGAGGTCGAAATGAAGTACCAGAAAGTCTGCACGCTCGACGACCTTTGGGCAGGCGAGATGATCGAAGCGGAGGTGGATGGCCGCGTGATTGTGGTGGTGAACTCAGAAGGCGGCGAGCCGCACGCCTTTCGGGGCGCTTGTCCGCATCAGGCGATTCCGCTCGGGGAAGGAAAGTTCGACGGCCGCGTGCTGATGTGCCGCGCGCATCAATGGACCTTCGACGTGAATACCGGCAAAGGAATCAATCCTGGCGACTCCCGGCTTCGCGAATACCCCGCAAAGATCGAGGGCGAAGACGTTCTCGTTGCGGTGGGCAGCGTTGAAACCCTCTTTGCCCATTCCTGAACGTCACAGAGAACCGATCATGACCACCGAAACCACCGCCTTGGCTTACCGCAACAACCGCGTGGGTCCCGTGCTTCGTGCGGGCAGCATTACGGCGGGCGTCATCGAAGCCGCGCACGAAGACAACCCCGGCAAGACGATCCGCGTGGACGACAAATTCGCGTATGTGCGCATCGATACGGATGGCGAACTGATCCTCCGCCGCTCCACGCTTGAGGAAACGCTTGGCCGACCGTTCATGATGTGCGAGCTGGAAGTCAGCCTCAGCTCGTTTTCAGGCCGCATCGAAACAACCGAATGCTACGTGCGGTTTTACTACGAGAAAACGCTTTAACCGGAGACGAGCATGACTGAGCCCGAAGTCCTCAAGCCGCTGAAAACATGGAGCCATCTAGCCGCGCGGCGGCGCAAGCCAAGCGAGTATGAGATCGTCTCGACGAACTTGCACTATACCACCGACAACCCCGACGCCCCCTTCGAACTGGACCCTAACTTCGAAATGGCGCAATGGTTCAAGCGCAACCGCAACGCCTCGCCGCTGCGACATCCCGACTGGAACGCATTTCGTGATCCAGACCAGATCGTCTATCGCACGTACAACCTGCTGCAGGATGGTCAGGAAACTTACGTATATGGTCTCCTCGACCAGTTCTCCACGCGCGGTCACGACGCCCAACTCGCCCGGCCATGGGCGGCCTCGCTCGCACGCGTCTATACCCCCGCTCGCTTCCTGTTTCATGCGCTGCAGATGGGCTCAGCGTATCTGGTCCAGATGGCCCCCGCTTCCACGATCTCCAACTGTGCCGCATACCAGACCGCTGACTCTCTGCGCTGGCTCACGCACACCGCGTATCGCACCAAAGAACTGTCCCTGACTTTTGCGGACCTCGGCTTCGGCAGCGATGAGCGGCGCCGCTGGGAACTCGACCCGCCTTGGCAGGGCTGGCGAAAACTAGTTGAAGAAGCACTCACCGCGTGGGACTGGGCTGAATGCTTTGTCGCGCTAAATCTCGTGGTACGCCCGGCAGTGGAAGAGACCGTATTGCGCGGCCTCGGCGTCACGGCGCGCCAAAACGGCGATATCCTACTCGGCCTTCTTACCGATGCGCAGCTCATTGACACCGAGCGGCATCGGCGTTGGGCCAAGGAGCTCGTTCGCATGGCCATCGAACAGGAAGGCAATCACGCCGTGCTGCGTGCGTGGGTGCACAAATGGGAGCCGCTTGCCATTGACGCCATAACAGCATGGTGCGCCGTCTTGCCGGACGCACGCGGAGCTAGCGCACGCGCGAAGGTAGCCACGCGCGAATTCCGGCGTTCGATCCGACTGTGAGTCAATAGGCCTTGAATGAAGGAAGTGTCGTCGGAAGCCCGCCCGCTCCGACAATTTGGGGAACGTCAAACGTAACAACACCTAGAGCGGAGCTTTAGATCATGAGGACAATCCTTGCAGCTTCGGCGATTGTATGCACCCATCTGCACGATTACCTAAGCCAAGACCATCGGCAGCGGGCTCACGGAGGCGGGCACGCTTCGAGCAAATGTATCGGTGTCGTGGCTTGATGATCCCGGCTAGCCCTTGCTCCGAATGAATGATGTTGCGGCGTGAGCCCGAGCCAAGCGGCAAGTTTCCCTGGGCGTGTCGATGTCTATCGTTTGTAGGATCCGTCCGTCTGCTCCGACATAAGCGACGGGCTAATTAATCAGTATTTCCTTTCCAAATAGGAAAAATATGAGAGTTCTTTGTGAAATTCTTATTCGTGGCACGTTGCTGCTATCTTTTCTTTATGGGGTGCCGGCCCATGCTTGCCTCTCAAAAGTTATCCCGGAAGCGGATCGAAGATACGACGTATTGAATAGCAAAATATTCTATACAGGGCCCGTTACAATTCAAAAGGCGAATGACTTGATAGCGGCGCTGGACGAGTTGAACGCGAAGTACCCGAAGCTAAAATCGATCTATCTATACATCGACAGCGGTGGTGGAGATACGGACGCGGGGTATATTACTTACCGCGCCATCCAGAGTTCGAGGGTTCCGGTAATAACAGTTAATTTAGCCACGGTGATGTCGGCTGCTACGATGATGTTTTGCGGCGCTCAGGATCGCCTCTCCTTTCCTGGGGGACGCTTTATTCTGCACCCGCCAAGCATAGACCTGAGCAACAGGTTTCAGCCGGATCAGCTCAATGTTGCCACGGAAAATTTGGATACCGTCAAGCAAATGCTTTCAGATATCTACAGAAGTTGCACCAACCTGAACGGCAAGGAAATAAATTCAATGATTTACAGTGAAAATAACAGAAAGGTTCTCAGTCCAGATGAGGCTTCTGCAAATGGAATGGTGACTGGCATAGCTCATGAGATTATTGATGCACCGGTGTCCTACTATGTAACGGATCGCGCAAAGTAAGCTTTCTGGGATGGACTGGCTTCCGGTCGCTTTGTCATTAAACAAATCGAACTTGCGCCGGCATTCATGTGACCGAATGCCGGCTCGATCGCACCGCAATCTTGTGGCCCCAATGAATAAATGCGCGCCGGCAAGCTGTTTGCGATAAAGTGAGGCACGTAGGACGCGTCGCTTGAGAGCGAAATGCTGATGGACCGGACTGAAACAATCGCCACCATCACGGAACGCGGTTTCCAGCCGTTCGCATTGCGCTAGGCGATCCTCGATCGTGTTGCGGTGTTCATTGAACGCCAGCCGCTGTCGAACTTGCGCGTGCTCAAGCGGCGTCGGTGTGTCGGCCCCCAATCCGCACGTCCAATGTAGTTCACACCATGCTGGAGCAGGAACGATTTCAGCCCGCATCGCAGCTGTTTAAGGTCTTCTCGCGCCGATGACCAAGCACTGGCCAGATCGCGACACGCTTCATCTTCCGCCGCATGGCACATGCACCGCGGACAGATCGCCCGCTCGCAGCGAACGCACCAGCTTGATGGCGTCACGCCGGTCGGTCTTGACGGGCTCGCCGGGTTTGCGCGGGATGAGCGATGGTGCACATACAACATGTCGAGGCCTTCTGCATCAGTCGCCGGCAAAGGCCATAGCCGCGTGGAACTGCTTCGTAGACGATGCGGATGCGCGTCGCTTTGAACTGCAGTCGTTTGCATAAGCGATCATCTTCCATCTGTGACGTGCCGATCTTGCCGAGCAGTTCCACATCGCTCATACCGACCGCATAGGCAACCATGATCGAATCCTTATGAACGTCGCGCCCTACATACAACGTGCTATCGTCTTGCATGCTAGCTTCCGTGCCGGAAACAGTACCTGTTTGGCACCAGTCCCCCGTCCAGGCAGCACACTCGCGCCCGCCGCGAAATGCCTTCTTGACATTCCTGTCTTCCTTTTTCCACTCGCGCATACGTCGCTCGATCCGGGCGATTTGCTCATCAAATCCGCTCAATCCGTTCCACTACTAGCGCAGCGTGTCCGTCCACGCGGCAGGCATCCGCCGCGCTACGTAAGGCAGTAGACCTTGCTCACCGTTCCCTGGAACAGTGCTTCGCGCTCATCGGCGCCAGCTTGCGCAGTCAATTTCCTGAAAGCGTTCCAACCGTTTCTGAATGGGTGGCATCCCTTATCGACAGGGAAATTGCTCTCGCACATGCAGCGCTCCGCACCGAACGCTTCGATACACGTATGCATCCAAGGCTTCCACGCGTGCGCCAGCTCATCCGATGACGGCGGACGTTCGCCCTTTTCAAACGCGAAGCCATTCATACGCATGCCGAGGCCACCAAGCTTCACATAAACATTCGGCAACCCGGCGAGCATGCGCATCGAACGGGACCAGGCATCGAACACTTCCACGCGCTGATTCGCATAGCACGCGATGCGGACGACACCGCCGCAATGGTTGATGATGAAAGGTGTATCCGGAAAGGCCTTTGCCATGTCGAACAGCTCCGGCAATTGCGGAAAGAATAGCCATGCGTCGTACGACAGGCCCAGCGGAGCCAGCTGTGCAACGCCCGCCCGATAGTCGGGGTCAAGCAGCAGCCCTCGCGGCGGCGCCGAAAAGGGATTGGCGAGTGTCTGGTCCGCGTCCCATGTAACGAGATGTCGAATGCCACAGAACCGGCCATCGCCGGCGTGCAGTTCCGCTCCGAGAACATCGCGCACCGCCGCGCCCCGTCGAAGATCCGCGTAGCCGATCATACCTTTCGCTACCTGTGGCTTGCCGCCTTGCAACGCCGCGGTGACGCCAGCCACGTATTCGATTTCGCCGACCGGGCGCAACGACTCCGGACCAGAGGCGCGATACCGTGTCAGCGCCTGCATGAACACGGAGGCGGTGATGTTATGACCCGTGCGCGCGTCCTCGAGGTACTCGTCGAGAAGGTAGGTCCAGCCCGGTCGTTCGTAAAAGTGATGATGCGCGTCGATGATCGGCATATCGGGTTCGAGCGCCCCTTCGCCACCGGAGGCGAGCCAGTCGGCACTAACGGGGCAGCTAGTTGTTGGTTATACTCACGGAATGCGTTTCCTCTTTTGCAAATGCAAGACGCGCGCTGATAGCGGGCAACAACATCGATGTTGCGAGAGCGCCGAGGACCTGAGGGCGTCGGAACGAGGGACGTGGCTCCATTCTTAATCTCCGCGACCGAAGGCGTAGAGGGAAAAGGTCAGCAAGGTCGTGATACCCAGCACGATCGAAAGACCAGAAGCCGGCCTCGCCGATGCCCAGCAGCAGCCGGATCGCGTAAAAGCTCTTTGGGCCCACGGCCAGCGCTGTTGCCGCTGCGAAGAAGCCCCACGTGATCACGATTCGCGCGAGCCAGCGCGGCCCACCGAAGCGGTACAACGCCAGGTTGCTCGGAACCTCGAACACGCAGTACCCGGCGAACATGATGCCCGCGCCCCACCCGAACTGTGTGGCGGTCAAACCAAGATCGCGATTCATCGTCAACGCCGCGAAACCGACGCTCGTGCGATCCAGGTCGTTGAAGAAGTACGCAAGCGCGATCAGCGGAATGAAACGCCACGCCGCCTTCCTGACCGCGGACTGCACATGAGCGGACGCGAACGCGCTGCCCGTTGCGATGTTTGATGAGATGGATGTCATGTCGTTTCTCCGCGCGGCGGCCTCTCCTGCTTCCGCGGCTCGATGATTCCATGTGTCTTTCGTGTTACGTGGCTGCTTCAGGCGCTGGCGAGTTCGTTCGCCGAAGGCTTCGACGCATCGCCAGGCTGCCTGTACGCACACTTGAGGACACCGAACTCGGTCAATTGCCTCACATCCTCCGGCCTGTATTCGAGACCCATCAGAAGCGCTCGCGTGTCCTCACCCAGTGAGGGCGGTCCCGCGCGCAGTTGCAAGCGCTCGCCGCCGAGCGTCAAGGGCCGCAGCGGCGTCCTCGTCTCGATGGGCCGCCCTGCGCCACTGGCATCGGACGGCAAAGTCACCTCGGCGAGCCCGAAAGCGTCGCAGAACAGTGCCCATTGGGTATCGGAGACCACCACCAAAAAATCTGCTCCCCGTTCTTGACCGAAAACACGTCGTAGACAGCCCACGCGAAAATGCGGTTCGGCATCGGCGCCGCGGCCTGGCCCGTCACGGCAAACTGCATCATGTGCTGGGCTACGAGGAACACATTGTTCTCGAACAACGCGCAGGGCACTTCCTGACCGCGGCCCGTGCCTTCGCGTTGAGCCAGCGCCGCCATTGCGCCGAACATACCGCCCATGATGTCGTTGACGCTCGTCCCGGCGCTTAGCGGTCTGCCCTCGGGCCCCGTCATGTAAGCGAGTCCGCCCATCATTTGCACGACTTCGTCGAGCGCGGTGCGATGATCGTACGGGCCGGGCAGAAACCCCTTGTGCGACGCATAGACGAGACGTGGATTGACCCTGGAAAGCGCGACATACCCGAGGCCTAGCTTGTCCACTCTTGAAGTTTTCGCTGAACACCGCAGCCGCGGCAAGCAGCTTGTGGACGATTTCCACGCAACGCGGGTCTTTCACATCGACCGCAATGCTTTTCCTGTTCCCGTTGAACGTGCCGAAGAAGTCCAATCCGGAGCCGCACAAGGCACGTTCGCTGGCACCGATCCCTGCCCCCCGCGAAATCAATACTCCCAACCGGTCGGATAATCCCAGCCTAGGCCGACGCGGTACCCGTGACCCAGAAAGCCGTGGTTACCTTTGACTACATCGTGAAACGCCGGCGGATTAGCGGCCGCAGTCTTATATATCGATGCGCCGGGGAAACCGAATGTATTGTCACTGGCTGACAGCAAGCGAGCGAAGAGCCCGACGAATCTCGGTGAGGCCAAGCTTGTTCCGCCAAACGGCGAGGCATTGCCGTGCCGTAGATAAGCGCCCCAGTTTCCGCCTTTGCATCAAAGGGAATGTCGGGCACGCCGCGCCCAGATGGACCCGCAGAGGACCTTAGCGCAGATTGCCACGGCGGCATTGGTCCGTAGGGGCGAGTGCCGCCCCCTGTCGCCCACAGGACTCCTTCTTCCACCCATCGTTCCAGACGCATAAGCTCCGCTATGAGTTGTGTAAAGCGCTGTTCCGCCAACAGAAATGACGTGCGGGGACGAAGACGGCAATGAAAGCATCGAAACCGCTCCTGTCCGCTCGTCAGCCGGACTTGAGTGCTGATGGACCACTCCCGGCAGATGTTCAAAAGACAAGTCAACCGAAGTCACAACGTGCATCAAGCGATGAGTCGCATCGTGACGACTCAGACAAGCACCAATATGACTCGCTCACCAACTTCAATTGTTAGCCCGAGCCGGCAGGGATTCACGCAGGCTATCAAGAGAGATATGACGCTCTCCGTCGGCTTCCTGAAGAACTCTGAACACCTTTTGCTCAGCGGGCGTGGAAATGACAAAGTCGTTGTACGCTTTCAGCAGGAGATTTCGATAAACCAAGAATAAGGTTGCGTCGTGATCCGCGGACAGGTCCTCCGACTGTCTGATGTACTGGAAGAAACGCCTTAGTATATGTAATCGACTTACGTCCACCACCTTGTCGTCATATGAGATGGCGAAGAATCGGAAGAAGTCCTCAGCCGACGAAAGCCGGTGCAGTTTATCGATCAGTACTTTCATGTTGTTGCTCCGCATGACAAAGTTGGCCGCAAAGCCGTGCGTAGCGAGGCGGCGAGTTTTATATGCCATCGTTAAGCGCTTTCAAATTGACGAAAGGTATTAACTTGTCTGCGCCTTCTAACTTAGCGGCCGACGGCACGCAAGGTCCGTGCCTGTCCCACCTAAACCTGGAAGGTGTTGTGGCATGCATCGCCATTCCCGATCACCGTAACAGGGGGGGCCGGTCTCACGTTGCCTTTGTCTGAATCGTCGGGATTGTCTGGATTGTGACAGCGTGGCGCGTTGCGCGAAGCGCATCCGCTTCGGTTGCCGGCGAAACTTTACTGAACATGAGTTGGGACGTTGCTGGCGCAACTCAGTCTGCTCGGGCCACTAAGAACGGACTTGGTCGCCGGATAGGTCAATAGTTTATCCGTCACGAGTTTGGTCTGCGAAAGCCAGCGGGGCGATTCGAAGCGTGTCGTTTGGTTACGACTAGAACCTGTCTGATGAGTGACACAGGTCAAGACTACCTTTCCAAGCGTTTGCGGTTACAGCGGTATCGCCTGCGTCGATAAGACTTCCTTTAACACCTTGAAGCTATGCAGTTCCCGTACTCCCGGCAGTTGCAACGCTTGTGCAGCATGCAACCGGTTGAAGCTTTCGTTGCCGCGCGCTCGAACGAGCAAGATATAGTCAAACCTCCCGCTCACTGCGTGGCACGCTACGCAGCCAGACACCTTCTGCGCCGCTTTCTCGAATGAGGCAAACGCCTCGGGCGTCGAGCCGTCCAGCACGATCCCGATTACGGCGAACATGCCCGCGCCTAGAGCCTTCGCGTCGAGCAGTGCGACGACTCTTCGTATCAGTCCCGTCTCCTTGAGTCGTTCCACACGCCGCAGGCACGCAGGAGCACTGCGTTTCACTTTCGCTGCAAGGCTGACAATCGATAGCGAGGCGTCTTGCTGCAAGTGTCTGAGGATCGCGCGGTCTACGGAATCCAAGACGGCTATGCCCTTCTGGGCCACGACTGGATGCTCTATCAATTTCATTTCACTCATCTCCCATCCGAAGAATTAGATGTCATCCGAAAAATGTATCGTTGTTTCATGCGTTATCCGTGCAACTCGCTCTCCCCAAGCGAGAGTCGCCTGCGCCAACCATTCTATTTCTGCTAACTTCGCGCCGTTGTTCCGCCTGCGTTTCCCGAGCGTGGCGCTAGTTTCTCTGTGTATAGGATAAACTTAGTTTAACGTCGAATGTAGACGTCCAAGATCGCAAACTTCAACTGGTTAAAGAGGACGTGTATCGACTCGCGATGAGTCGCAAGGCTCGCGCCCCGGATCTCGCTCACTTGTTTGCTATGGCGCAAGGAGATCTGCACCTTGCCGTTCCGCGCATTGCTTCACTCTTGCACACTCACCTCAGCAATCTAATTCCGTATCTGAGCGATAGTATTGCGAGCGATGTGGCGCAGTACTTGCTTTCCTTCCTCGTGCAGATTCACATTGTAGAGACGGATATAGTTCTCTATTAATTTTCCAGGAAAATCTATGATCTCCCAACGATCAAGCATATCGACAGAACCCGCGTGTGAATTTTTTACGTTCACGGCCCGAGCAGCAAAAGAAGCCGCCGAGCTTGTCGCGCAGAGCCACGAAGCGCCGCTTTATATTCGACTGCGTGCCGAATTTCATGCGGGAAGACAGCCGGAATATTTTATTGTCCTGGTTGACTCCGTAAGCGATTCCGACACGAAGGTGCTTACACAGGGCCTCACTGTGTTCGTGGACGAGACTAACCTACGTTATTTTATCGGCACGCAGATCGACTATGAGGAAGATACCCCGCTTCCGCGCTTCGTGATTGAAAGTCCGATCGCATCAACATCCTGCGGCCGAAGTGAATCATTTTCCTCATGTCCGCGCTAACATCGTAGCAGCCTGATATTTATCCCGCTTGCACGTGGTCTCGATGCAGAACAAGATGGTGAATCGGCGACGCGCGGACCACCGAATGCAATGAGAGTCGTGCAAGCCTAGGTTGGTTTGCGCGCTGGTATCAACAGTACCAGAATGAACGCACTTACGGGTTCATTCAGTCACCTAACACCCGTTGCCCAGCCATATGTGAGTACCGCTGGGCAAGCAATCATGCTGGCATCAGCCTGCGGAGCACCAGTCGCAACTGCGCTGGATTGACGCCATACCGTGGCGCGCACACGCGTACCGGGTTCAATCTCGATGCCAGACGCTGTCGGCAAGAGCCGCGGACTCGACAAGGGTCTCGTCGCTCGCCAGCTTTGATTGGATCCGCAATGCACAGAACCTGATCCTGACAGGGCCACTGGCGCCGGAAAAGACTGCTTGCCTGCGCCTTCGGCCAGCAGACTTGCCGACACGTGCCTTTCCGTGCTTTACGTGGGCTTCGCCCGGCTATTTGAGGTATTGAAGCGACAATCACGCCGGCACGCGGTACTCGATCATTACCAACCAATTTCCCCCAAGCACTGGCGCGCCCGGCTCAAATCGCCCACGCTTCCCGATACGAATTGAGCATCCATTGAGCACCCAAGCTTGCAGCGAAGAGGCGATTCGATGTGCAAGAATGACGCGCCTAGTCCGATCTCGAACAGTCGCGGTAGAATTGAACTCTACGCCGCACTCCCCCTAGCCTGGTCGACTTCACCAAAACGGCCGCTCAACTCGCCGGAAATAGGCAGCTGCACCTCAGTCCTGGACGACGGTTCGAAATCGCAACAAACTTCACGGCGATCAAATTGATCGGGATCGACGTGGCGAACGGGCGGAGCTTCCAGTTCTTCTCGCCCAGCTCAAGAACCATGTCCAGGCGGACACCTAGCGTCGTATTCGTCCACGGAGGGCTGTGTCAGACGCGTCCGTTTGCGTGCTCCTCGGAGAAGATGAGCGCGCGAATCCCGCTCTACACCAGCAGGGCTTACTTCCCCTGCCCTCTTTCATTGCATCAAGTCAATTCATCGAGATTTACAACTTCCAGCAGGGGCTTTTAGAGGATAGTTGCTAATCGGACTACGGAGCGCGGCCATACCCGCGTGCTGTGGACAACTAGTAAAAAATCGTGCGGACCGCGATCCGCCGAGCGGCCGCGCACGATCGCCCACGTCGAGGGCCTGGGCAAACCAAGTCTAGGCAACAATCATTCTGTCATCAGCGAACAATGTCATAACTGTAATCAGTCTTTGCAATGTCGATTGTACTTGCATCGAGCTTTTCGAAGAATTCGTCAAGTAGTGCCAATAGAACGCGCAATCCTCCCTCATATCCCCACGTCGGGAAACGGTGATAGTGGTGCCGGTCAAAAATAGGAAACACGAGTCGCACTAGCGGTGTTCGCGTATCACGCTCCAAGTATTTCCCATGAGTGTTGCCGATCAGGAAATCGACTGGTTCGGTAAATAGCAGCGAGCGCAGATGCCAGAGATCGCGCTTCGGATAGGCGCTGCATCCCGCACCGTATGGCGACGCGTCCAACAACGCCTTGACCTTCTCGGCCCAGCCGTCGTTACCGTTTGTCGACACAATATGCACCGGCTCTGCACCGAGCTCGAGCAGGAATTGCGTGTAACCTAGCATCTGATCGGGATCGCCGTAGAGCGCATAGCGTTTGCCATGGAGAATAGCCTGACTGTCCGCCATTGCATCAACGAGTTGCCCCCGCTCCCTTTCCAGTTCAGGCGGAATCGGTCGGCCCGTGACACGCGATATCTCCATGAGGAAATGGTCGGTACCAGAAACGCCGACTGGCGAATTAAGCACAATTACCTCTTGGCCGTGTTCCGCGATATACTTCGCCGTCTTTTCGCAGCAATATTCTTGAAAAATGAACGTTGCTTTCGCATTCAGGGCACGTTCAACTTCTTCCTTCGTGGTCCCACCCTCGTACATGCGGAATTCGCCATCCGTTGGTGTGTTCCATGTGTCGGAAGGATCGCAGATGATGTTGACGTTCACGCCGAACAGATCGAAGATACGTCGAACCTCCTTGATGTTGCCCACCACGAAACCGTCAAAGCCACCGATAAAGTTTACACTCTCGTCCTGCACACGTATGAGTGGTGTTGCGGTACCGGTCTTGCCGTCCCAGAAGTGTTTGAGAATGCCCAGTAGAGCGTTGTCGTAACCCGTCACATGACTGCCGACAAACGCGGGCGTGTGAGCGAACGGCACGTCGTAGTCTTGCGGAACGCTTCCCTTCTGCTTACTATTCTTGATGAATGCATCGAGGTCGTCACCGATGACCTCTGCCATGCAGGTCGTCGATACGGCGATCATCTCGGGCTTATAAAGGTTGTATGCATTCGCCAGACCGTCGATCATATTATTGAGACCCCCGAAAACCGCCGCGTCTTCGGTCATTGACGAACTCACGCACGACGTCGGCTCCTTGAAGTGCCGCGAAAAGTGTGAGCGATAATAGGCCACGCAGCCCTGAGAGCCGTGCACGAACGGCAGTGTCTTATGAAAGCCGTTTGCCACAAATACCGCCCCCAGAGGCTGGCAGGCCTTCGCTGGATTGATGGTTAGCGAGTCGCGCGCGAAGTTTTTCTGCTTGTAGTCTTCAGTCTTTGTCCATTCGGCAACCTCTCTCACCGCCTCATCAGGATGGTTAAACTCAAAATGTTGCTTCTTGTTTCGCAAAAGCTCCTGATATTCCGGCTCGCGAAAGAGCAGTTCGTGATCGAGAATTTTGTCGCTTGATTGGGGCATGACTCGCTCCTGAATCGATTTCCTGAAGAGCCGTCCGGCGACACGGCCGTACCGCCAACGGGGCCACCTGGCTCACGCTGCCTTTTTCCAAGGTGACTTGGAGAGATTCCAGACAGGACTCGAAATTGCCATGTCCATGTCGCGCGCAAAGATCGCGAATCCGTCGTAGCCGTGGTACGGTCCTGAATAATCCCAACTGTGCATCTGGCGGAAAGGAACACCCATCTTCTGAAAGACGTACTTTTCCTTGATTCCTGAACCTACGAGGTCCGGCCGCATGCATTCGACGAACCGCTCGAATTCGTAGCCGGTCACGTCGTCGTAAATTAGCGTGCCGTCGTGAATGTGATGCGTAGTGCGCTGATAGTCATCGTTGTGGGCAAACTCGTAGCCTGTGCCAATGACTTCCATGCCGAGGTCTTCGTACGCCCCGATGACGTGGCGCGGGCGAAGGCCGCCTACAAAAAGCATCACTTTCTTACCCTCGAGGCGTGGCTTATATCTCGCGATTACCGCATCCGTGAGCAGACGGTATTTGGCGATCACTTTCTCGGCCTTGGTCTTGATCGTGTCGTCAAATCGGCTCGCAATCTCTCTCAAGCTCCTTTCAATCATTGTGGGACCAAAAAAGTTGTATTCGAGCCAAGGGACACCATACTTCTCTTCCATATGCCGGCTTATGTAATTCATTGACCGGTAGCAGTGGAGCAGGTTAAGCTTTGAGCGCGGCGTATTCTCCAGTTCAGCGAGCGTGCCGTCGCCCGACCACTGCGCAATAACGCGCAAACCCATCTCCTCAAGGAGAATGCGGCTTGACCATGCGTCGCCACCGATATTGTAGTCACCGATGATCGCAACGTCGTACGGAGTTGACTCGAGCGCGGAATATTTATTCGGATCGACACGGTCGAACACGCAATCGCGAATCGCATCGTTTGCGAGATGATGCCCAAGCGACTGCGATACGCCGCGAAATCCCTCGCAGCGTACGGGTACGATTGTGTGCCCGCCATACTGTGCGCTCTTCTTCTTCGAAACTGCCTCGATGTCATCGCCGATCAGACCGATCGGGCATTCGGTTTGAACTGATATGCCTCTGTTGAGCGGAAACAGCTCCTGAATCTCATCGACGATTTTGTCGAGTTTCTTGTCGCCACCGAACACAATGTCCTTCTCCTGAAAGTCAGAAGTAAATTGCATTGTGACAAACGTATCGACTCCGGTTGTTCCGACATAATAATTGCGGCGCGAACCCCACGAATACTGGCCGCAGCCGACTGGTCCGTGACTGATGTGAATCATGTCCTTGATCGGCCCCCAGACCACGCCCTTCGAACCGGCATATGCGCAGCCGCGAATCGTCATCACACCAGGCAGCGACTTAATGTTGGACTTCACCCCACAGTCCGGCTTACCCTGCTCGAAAGTGCATAAATGCTTGGCCCGCCGCTTGGCCATCTTCTCCGGGTAAGCTCGCAGCACTTCGTCAATGAGAGCCTTGTGAGCGGCCTTACGTTCTTCAACCGTTTCGGTCATTACATATCCATAAGTGGAGAAATGGGATCGCCGGGATCGGTTGCCGTACGCCGCACGGCAACCGTCATCCCCGCAGCCGTCAAGCGGTCAGCTCAGCCGCTGTCTTGCCAACCTTCGCCTCATCGACCTGCGACATGATTCCTTTTTCCATCAGGAGATCTTCGAGTTCGTCCATCGTGATCGGCGTTGGGATCACGCCATTGCCGGCGTTGTTATGCACCTTCTCTGCAAGCGCACGATACTGGCCGGCCTGTGCGCTCTCTGGCGCGTACTCGATCACAGTCATGCGGCGTAGTTCCGCATGTTGCACGACGTTGTCGCGCGGCACGAAGTGGATCAGACGTGTGCCGAGCATCGCTGCGAGCGATTCCGCAAGCTCGAGTTCCTTGTCGGTCTTGCGCTCGTTGCAAATGAGGCCGCCCAAACGCACACCACCGCTGTTGGCATACTTGAGAATCCCTTTTGAGATATTGTTCGCAGCGTACATAGCCATCATCTCGCCTGACATCACGATATAAATCTCCTGTGCCTTGTTCTCGCGAATTGGCATTGCAAAGCCTCCGCACACCACGTCGCCCAGCACATCGTATGAGACGTAGTCCACTCCGTCGTAGGCGCCATTCTCCTCCAGGAAATTGATCGACGTAATCACACCGCGACCCGCGCAGCCGACACCCGGCTCGGGACCGCCCGACTCCACACAGCGTATGTCTTTGTAGCCAATCTTCATGACATCCTCGAGTTCGAGGTCCTCCACAGAGCCGGCTTCCGCCGCGAGAGAGAGAATTGTGTCCTGCGCCTTCGCGTGCAGTATCAGCCGTGTCGAGTCTGCCTTCGGATCGCAGCCGACAATGAGGATCTTTTGCCCAAGGTCGCTGAGCGCCGCGAGCGTGTTTTGCGACGTGGTCGATTTTCCAATCCCGCCCTTTCCGTAGAATGCGATCTGCCGAAGTTGAGCCATCGTGGTACTCCATTGAGATAGAAGGATTAAACCAAGGTTGCCAATCAAGGCTGCAAAGCCGCGATCATGTCCTCAGCGTGCAGTGTCCATATGATCTTCTTCTGTGGAGTCACGCATTGGCCGGATGGTGTCCGCGCGGATCGCTATAGTGCAGTTTCTATGCCAACACTCCAGAATCGTTGAAATGCCATGCACATCGCGCTTTGAGAAAACATGTCGGCATGGCGCCTACCGACGTTCGCAGCGTCGGCTTCCTGACAAATCGTGCGTTGTTGTCGCAAACCAGATTTTCACCACCATTTTCGGCCCACCTCGCTCAATGGCAGTGGGCCAGAAAGGGAGGGAGGGAGGGATGTGGTGGTACGAAAGTTGCAAGTGAAACTCCATCCTTCTTGACCGATTGCGAACTGTCACTGCCAATTCACAAGTTATTCAAACTTAAGAGGAGAACCTAATGAACGATATGACTATTGACAAGGAACTTGACCAGACCGTTTTCGCCCGCTTGCAACTCGAGGGCCGTTTACTCAATGCAGTGTTCAAGGGTCCCACCAGTACACCTCGGCGCATCGGTTTTCGCGGCGAACTCGCGCTGCGCTTCGGACCGCAACTCGCTGATGAAGCGCGCCCGCCAGAGCTGTCTTGCGAGCAGGTCATGGCAGTGGCCGACGTCGGCAACCCGCATCTCATATTTTTCGCGGGGTGGTTATTGAGCTTCGAACATCTGAAAGACGTCGCCGAAGTGTTGGGAGACGCACTCTCGCCCAACGGAAAGTACTTTCTGTTCTGCGACAACATCGATCTCTCGAGCCGCTATCAGGCGCACTATCAGGGCGCAGTATTCTATGTCCTCCCTATCGTGGAATCGACGGTCTACAACGAAATACTTGAGCTCCTGTATCTCGACAAGGCAGAGCTGAAGAAAAAGGACACAGCGGGAAAACTCGACGCCGTCGCCGACGCCGGGTCGAAGTTCGACTTGTGTTTCGATCCCATCAGTTACGCGCATGGACTCGAACTGATGGGCCCAGTCCGTGATCCTAACGAAAACAGACCGGTCTAGGTTGCATTCCGCAGCGGTGCTTCCTCATGAAGAATCCACCATGCACACAAGCTATCACAACGCTCACGTAATCTAACTGGAGAATTTCCATGGCACTGCTAATCGATGATGCCGCACGTCGAAAAGGGAACGCTCAAAGCCTCCCGCACGCTGATGAGGGTCTGCAAGCTCGTGCACGTTCGTCAGTCGCTAGATGGCTGTCGGCACACGACTTTCCGGATGCCCATTCCTGCAGCGTTGACGGAATAACGCCGCTGATGCTCGCAGCGATGCATGGGGAAGACCGTATCGTCGCCGCGTTGCTCGACGAAGGTGCACCCGTCAGTGCGCTCGACGACAACGGAAACGATGCGCTATGGTACGCATGTCTATGCGGAACGCCCGGACCGATTCTACGGTTGATCAGTGCCGGTCTTAATGTCGATCATGCCAATGCGCACGACGTCACATACCTGATGCAGGCAGCCGCCAACGGCAGAGTCGACGTCATGTGGTTGCTAATATCCCTTGGTGCGAGTAACAGCTTGGTCGCGCCAGATGGGCGAACCGCTTTCGACATGGCCACGGATTTTGGACTACAGCTGCTGCTAACGGTAGACCGACTCAAAAACGGCATGTGCGAATCGTCGCGTTTCGCCGATGATGCTCCGTCGCACAACCTTGCCCATTGAGGAAAACTTCTCATGCCGCTTTACGACTATGTATGCCGCAACTGCAATTTTCGGTTCGAGACACTTGTACGCACCAATTCGTTGGCGTCTTGTCCGCGCTGTAGCAGTAATGCGATGGATAAGCAGGTCAGCGCACCGTCCGCCCCTCCACGCAACAAGGCACTCATTACGGCAGCACGCCGCCAGGCCGCTCGTGAAGGGCATTTGAGCAATTATTCCGCGGCTGAGCGCATGCAATTATTGAATCGACCTTGAAACGCCACAATGAGCCGGCGCCTGTCATTCCATATCTGGCTTGCAAAAAAGTTAAGTCCAAGGAAAATCATATGTCGCCGCAGTCTATTTACCTCTGTGCACAAGAATTCCTCGTTGTAAATCCTCGCAACGGGAAACAACTCGGTAGACTTGCAAACACAATTCAATATGTCTCTTCTGCGTTCCTGATCGGGATATCAACATGGACAATGCCCGCATACTCGCAGAGCATGGATTCCCATATGGAATCATTTGACAGATTCATGGCTGACACGAAAGCTGCCGCCGCTCAGGATTTTATTGGCCACCCTTGGCGAGGGTCCGGGGCGCATCTTGAGTCAGACAATCAGCCTCCAATATCGCGCACCTACAAAGTCAATGATCCGTCTGCTTTCGAAGTGATGCGCCAAGCGATTATTGAACGTTACAACGGAGTACACGTCTCAGGGAGCTTTATTGCGAACGGCCAAACCTATGACTGCGTTCCGGTGATGGAGCAACCTGCTGTCCGGAGATATCAAATAAGGAAAATCGCAACACCTCCACAGTTAGCGTCAGCGACAAACCTCAACGGTGACTTATCCAGCCGATCGGTAGGGTCGTCGGAACAGTTGCAAAACGGCGTGAATACGCCAAGCTGTGGTACGGGCAGCGTCCCCTTGAATAGAGTCACACTGGAAGAGCTTAGTCGATTTCCGACAGTAGATGCATATCACAGAAAGGCGCCTCCACCGATGACCAGGCTCCCGTCAAGCAGCGAATCAGCGAATGCACCCTTTATCGCGAGTCAATTACTCTCCGCGGATACCTATACACACAAATATGCGACATTCGAGCAAAACGTCGAGAATCTCGGGGGCAACGTCACGTTCAATGTCTGGAATCCGAAAGTGGATGCTGCGGCGGGTCAGTTCTTTAGTTTGTCCCAGATCTGGATTATTGGTGGAGACAGAGCCGGCGGTGCAAACCCTTTACAGTCAGAAGAGACTGGCTGGGTAGTCTCGCCTTCCAAGTTTGGGGACAATCTGCCGCACTTCTTCATCTACAGCACCGCCGATAACTACGTGAACACCGGATGCTGGAACAACAGCTGCGGGGATTTCGTGCAGGTTTCGGAGAAAGCGGTACTCGGGGGCGCGTTAGTTGACATCAGTTCTCCCGGCGGTCAACAGCACGAGTTCAGTGCCGGATATCATCGCGACGCACACGGGAACTGGTGGCTCTTTCGTGACGGCGTGGCGATTGGTTACTACCCCGCGGAGTTCTATCAAGGCGGACAGAACAGTCATAACGCGACCTTGATTTCGTTTGGTACAGAAACAACTGGGCTTACGTCTTGGCCAGGCGCCGGTAGTGGTAATTGGGACAGCCCACTATATGGCCACGCAGCTTATCAGCGCAACCTCTACTACTACAACCTCGCTGACACTGCTGCCTGGGATGATCCGCACTTGTCGGTGCGATCGACCTGCTACCACGCGGCCGGTCCATTCAGCAACGGAGATGGCGGTTATATTTCCGCCGATAACCACAATCCAAGTTGGTGGACCCGATACGTCTTCGTTGGCGGCCCAGGCGGAACACAGTGCAGGTGAAGACGGCATAGAGCGCGTGATTCCTATTGTTCTATGATGCATAGCCCCGCCTAACATCCCGACGCCTCGCGCTAGCGAGGTTTCCACATGTTGCGTTTGGCAGTTGGTTCATCGAGGCATCCTACGTGCGCGATGCCGAACGAGGCGGCGAGCTGACCCGGAGCCAGCCTTAAACGGCACACGAAAACCGCGAGACACCGACGGTCAACCCACCTTCCCGTGACCGAAAACCGGTATTGCAATTCGTAGGCCAAGCGTTCGCCGTCACTGACTAATTGCGTACGTCCGCTCACCGATATTCTGCACTGTCCTCCTCACGTCGAGGCAGTTGATATCGGCAAATACATGCGAGGCCCTAAGCCGGCCAAGATAATCCATGTGCAATCTATGGGATGAGATGTGCAGGGTGCGCTGGTAATTGCGTCACCCAGCCCGATGCCCAGCACACGCAGGGTCATCGAGCTGCCGAGCGTCGATTCACCGCGACAACGGCATCGCTGCGCCGAGCGACCGTAAGCTCGAACGAATCGAGCGTCGGACCACCGCTCCAACGACTCAAAAGCCCGGGAAAACACTAGATCGCCGTAGTGTGGTATGCAAGCTCGCAAAGTGCGAATTCTTCAGTCGCCATCGCAAAACGCCTCTTCTGCCAATATTAGCATATCCGCTTGCGCTGCCTCCGTGGTCACATTAATGCAAAAGCCGGTCCATGTCGCTAGATAGACCCGGCGACCACGGAACTCGAGGAAGGGCTTCTCATCGCTTAGCTCGACTGCGGTGATCCGAATGATACGCACATCGGGATAGCGCTTTCGCCAAATTACCGCGGCTTCCTGCAGCGTCGGTTCGGTACAAACCAGCTCAGTTATCGCATGAATCTGTTCCACAGTAAGGCCCATGTCATTCCCACCCGCCTGACACCCGCCGCGCCTCGACAGTTACCGGAAGCGAGGTGTCGCTCGCAAGTTCGGGCAACTGAAACTCCCAGCCGTTAGCAAGCGTAATACGTCCACCCCAAAGCTGCGCTCCATCGATGTAGACGATTGGCTCCTCGACATCCTTCTTCGGAACATAGGCCCTGAATACGCCATTGTCATCCTTTCGGATTGTGACCTTCACGTTGATATCTCCCGGGTTGGTTAAGCGATTCGCGCCACCAGACGTATGGCTGCAACAACCGGCGGACATGCCGCACGTGCGCAGTACGATCCCGCCTTATCCCACACAAACTGGCTGAGTTAAGGGAGTCCACCATCATCGAACGGCTCGCTAATGCGCTCAGCGCTTAGCGTCGGCATCTGCGCGCAGTTCTCCTTCTCCATATCGGCGTGCCACGAACCGATCCAGCGAAGCGCGTCGGCGCGCCTCCCCAGTTGGGCGAGCACGTCCTGCGGCAGGCGATCGAGCGTGCAGAGCTCCTTCGCGCGCATTCCAACGCGGCGGTCTCCTTCGAAAAAGTGAACCGCATAGACGTAGAACCGCTGCAGAAACGTGCCGATTGCAGTGACATAACCGGCATCGCCCTGGCTCACGAGCAGCTCCCCCATAGCCTTACCGTTGTATGTACCGTCGTTACGAATCACGGCACGTGCAATCACTCGCTCGCCAACGGCGAACCGTGGTGGAAAAGCAAGTTCGACTGCATCGTCGCTCTCGACGTCCCTCACGCCCAGCTCATTTAAATACCGGGATGCACGCTTCATGACACCTCCCGTGGCAATGAGTTACGTCGGCGTCCGATCGATGCGCGAGACGCTCAACTCGCCTGCGCCGCCGCGCGCGCGCGGCGGCGCCAAATGCATGATTGCCACTCTTGAATGCAAGGCCACACCTGTCTTGTGTTTCGACGAAGTCGACGGTAAAGCCGTCGAGCAACAGCCGAGTTTCTGCCGGCAAGAGAATCCGCAGTCCATTGATCTCCGTAGTCTCATCACCGGGCTGCGCATCGGCCGTGGCGCTCAGTCCGGCTTCGTATCTGGAGCAACCGCAAGTACTCACACAAATACGAACGCCCGCACCGGATGGCAGACCGGAAAAGCGCACGATACGGTGAAGGAACTCTTCGGCGGCGGGTGTCACTGCAAAATTTGGCAACATGATTTAAAAATCGTCGAATTGAACAATCGTCGGGTACACTGCGCAAGGCAAGCGGAACAGAGCGCTAGGCCGGCACGATGCACCCGTCCACAGGGCACGCCGCCACGCATTGCGGACTATCGAATTGCCCCTCGCACACGGTACATTTTCTCGGATCAATTGCGAAGACGCCGCCTTTCTCGATGATGGCGACGTTTGGGCATTGTGGCTCGCAAGCCGAGCAGCCAGTGCAGGCGGAGGAAATGATCTTTAGGGCCATACCATGCACTCCTTGTGATGATTTTCGGTGTAACCGAGCACGTCAGGACGACTGCGCTACCTGCCGCTCAAACAGGGGCGTCTTCTCCCACCCTAGTCAACCCGATCTGTGGGATTGTCGCGTCGCCGCGGTCCGCGTGGTCAATTTCGCCAGTCGTGAGACGGCCACAATAATCGGTGAGCCATGCAAGCGCGGCTTTTTCGATTGGTTCGTGGGCGTACATATCCACGGGTTCGATTCCCGCTTCTAATAGCGACTTCCGTGGGCACAAGCCAATCTTTGCAACCAGCACAGCATGGCAATCGTTGATCGCGTGTACGATCGGCCGCAAGTCATCCTCATCGCCATCGCCGCCGCGGCAATAGGCGCCCACGCGGCGGTGCGCGACAAAGAGGGCTCCAGCGGCGCTGACCTGGAAAATCTGGAACTCGGAAGCGTGGCCGAAATGTGCGTTGACGAGTCCATCTCCCTTCGTCGCAACGGCAATCCGCACCTCGACATCGCCTAGCACCTGGGTCGCTCCTGACAAGCTTCGTGTCTTATGTTTCATTTCGCGCTCTCCATCGCTTGCGGCGTCCACGCGGCGTTGACGTGTACTGCCAAGATCAAGCTTGTCCACGGCGTCCATGTGTTCGATGCTTGCAAGCGAAAACTCGTGATGGCGGTCTTCGCCCAGAAGGCCTACGGCATCTGCACGACATTGCCGGCAATGGCGCATTAGGGCCGCGCCGCCCATGCAGGCGTCCTGCACGGCCTTCAACTCGCGAGCGGTAGGCTCGCGCTGGCCACGGCCACCGAAATACGTGCCGTGCGTAGGATCCGAGATCAGCGGCATGATGTTGTGCAAAAACGCACCCCGCCGCTTTACTTCACGATTCACTTCGACCAGGTGCTCGTCATTGATGCCAGGGATGAGTACCGAGTTGATCTTCGTAAGTACGCCACGCGCGCTCAACATGTCGAGCCCTAGCATCTGCCGCTCGTGCAGAATTCGCGCGGCCTCTTCGCCCGTGACTCTGCTGTGATCCCAAAAGATCCATGGATAGATCTTTTCGCCGATGACAGGGTCGACCATGTTGATAGTGATCGTCACGTGATCAATGCCGTAATCGCAAATTTCGTCGACATAGTCAGGCAGAGAAAGGCCGTTCGTCGAAAGACATAGCTTAATTTTCGGCGCGAGTTCGCGAAGCATACGAAAGGTGTCGAACGTTTTGTTCGGATTGGCCAGTGCATCCCCCGGGCCCGCGATCCCGACGACAGTCAATTGCGGAATCCTCGAGGCGACGGTCATCACCTTTTTCACGGCCTGATCCGGCGCGAGCTTCTCTGATACCACACCAGGCCGCGACTCGTTCGAGCAATCATACTTTCGGTTGCAGTAGTTGCATTGGATATTGCAGGCGGGCGCCACTGCGACATGCATGCGCGCATAATGGCGATGCGCTTCCTCCGAATAACACGGGTGATCTCTGATCCTTTCCCACACCTCCGCATTGATGTTCTCTGGTGCGTCGGTCGAACAGCAACTTGACCCGGCTGGTGCGCCATTTGAATCGGGGCGGCCGTATCCGGCAAGTGGATCCGCGGCCGACACCGATGGCATGATGTGTGTGACTCTGGCGCCGTCGGCCAAGATCAGAGCGCCGGCATTCGCGCAGTCGTGCATGGTATCTCTCCGCAATGAACGGTGGGTGTGCCATTGCTCCCAGCGAAATCCATGCCATCGCGAAAACGCACGATGTGCGAGTGGACGATACTTGAAGCCGAGAGCATCGCCGTGTGCTCCGTCACCATGACACATGGGTAGTCCAGCCACGCTGGCGCTGTGTCTCAGTTCTTATTCATTTGAATTACTCGCGATCAAAGCAACCGCTTTCGCGTTCGCCGATAACCCGATCGGCCAGATTCAAGCGCGACACTGTTGGGAATGGCACATTCCCGACGCGACTTATCACACCAAGTACTCCGAATCCCGACATGATGCCTTTCAGGTTCAAACAGAACCATACTCCGGCCGGAACGTCCCATTGGCACGATGTTTGCGGCGCAATCGACACCTCTGGAGAGACTTGACATGCATCTTCCAATTATCAATGACACGACGCTCCGCGATGATGAGCAGACTGCAGGAGTCGCATTTCGCGCCGAGAAAAAATGCGCGATCGCGAGCGCCGTGTCTCAGGCCGGCGTGACGGAACTCGAAGTCGGGGTTCCCGCAATGGGCGACGAGGGAATGGCGTGCATAGCGGAAATTTCCGGCTTAAGTCTCGACTCTCGTATAGTCGTTTGGGGACGCCTCACCGAAGGCGACCTCGCGGCGGCATTGCGTTGCAATGCCGATATCGCTCACCTCTCCATCCCTGTTTCGGATATTCATCTGCGCCACAAGCTGCAGCAGTCCCGTACGTGCGTTCTGCGTCAAATTGACCGCATAGTCGACATAGCAATCGGAAGTCGCGCAACCATTTCTCTCGGCATGGAAGACGCCTCGCGCGCGGATCCTTCCTTTGTCATCGAAGTGGCTCAATGCGCACAGCAGCAAGGGGTTCAGCGCTTGCGTTTCGCAGACACGGTCGGCGTGCTGGATCCGTTTAAGACATACCAGGCGATTGCGGCGCTGCGCGTTGCCGTGGACCTCGAGATCGAAATCCACGCGCACGACGATCTCGGGCTTGCCACAGCCAACACGTTAACGGCCCTTGCGGCAGGCGCAACACATGCCAGCACCACCGTCAACGGTCTAGGCAAGCGAGCCGGCAACGCGGCGCTAGAGGAAGTCGTGATGGGAGCACGTCATCTTCTGCGACGAGATACCGGCGTCGACACTAACGCGCCGCCCGGTATTTCGTTGCTGGTCGAACATGCGTCGGGCCGAGCCGTCTCCTTTGGAAAAAGCATCATCGGTCGAGGCATTTTTACTCACGAAGCGGGAATTCACACAGACGGCCTTTCCAAACACGTCGCAACCTACGAAGGATTCGATCCTGCAGAGGTCTGCCGGCAACGGTCTACAGTGCTAGGCAACCATTCTGGGTCTCAAGGCGAACGTGACGCATATGACGCTTCGGGCCTGAAGGTATCGGAGCGGCTTGTGCCGCTACTGCCGCCGCACATCCGCGCCTTCGCCACGCGACATAAGAAGGCGCCTAGCGCAATCGATCTCCGCCGCTTTTTGAGTGAGGTACGGAGCACGCGAGTCAGAGCGTCCTGGAGGCCGCTCATAGCGAGAAACGGACTTAGGAGGAGCAAACCCATGGAAGGACTTATCCGAGACTTCGTCCGTTTTCATCTATGGAGGATTTCCGCGTCTCTTTTGCATTGCCCTCGACAAAAGGATAGTGAAGTTGAACCGCCTGCACATCATGAAACGTTTCTTTCGGTACATCGAACAACAGGACGACGCGCCGCCCTCCACGACGGCTGATCTATCACGGCTTGCTGCGGAAGGCCTGCGACGACTTCGTTGTATCCGCGCCCCCTAAACAACGAGTGTTTAAAGTCTTTAGAAGGCCGCCGACCGCCATGTCGTCTTCCTGAAAAGCCTGTGCGCGTCGCAGTCGGCACCCAGCGGCGTCTGATTAGGAGAATCTCAATGCATATTGTCGTTTGCATCAAGCAAGTACCGGATTCTGCCCAGATTCGGGTTCACCCTGTGACCAACACCATCATGCGGCAAGGCGTGCCGGCAATCGTCAATCCTTACGATCTCTTCTCGCTAGAAGAAGCGTTACGGCTAAAAGACCGCTTCGACGCATGGGTCACGATACTTTCTATGGGACCACCACAGGCCGAGGACGCACTGCGTAGATGCATCAGCTACGGTGCAGACGACGCCGTGCTCATCACCGACCGGTCGTTCGCCGGCGCCGACACGCTCGCCACTTCTTATGCGTTGGCCGCCGCGATCCGCCAGATCGCGAGTGAACGCTCAGTGGATATGATCTTTGCAGGCAAACAAACGATCGACGGTGATACAGCCCAAGTCGGCCCGGGCATCGCGACGCGCATGGACATCCAACTGCTTACCTACGTGTCGAGAATCCTCGAGATCGACCTCGGCAGACGCACGATCATGGCCGAACGCCGTGCTGAAGGGGGCGTTCAGGTACTCGAGACGGCGTTGCCGTGCCTTGTCACGATGCTTGAGAACACGAACGATCTGCGTTTCGCAACACTGCCCAGAGTAATCCATGCCGCTGGCTTCCCCGTGCGCAAGTGGAACCGCCAGCAGGCCGGGATCGATGACGCCAGCAAGATCGGGCTGAAGGGTTCACCTACCGTCGTACGTAAGGTGTTCGGCGCAACGCCGCGTGCAGAAGATACCGAGATGATCGAATTCGACGAGTCGAGTCTCCAGGACGCGGCGGCTCAACTTGTGCGTAAGATCTTTACTCGCCATCCGACGCTAGAGATGGACCTGCGGCTCACGGAGAGGAATGCATGAATTCGCTTGTTGCTTGGAAACAAAAACCGGCCGAGCCGATCGCACACGCTAACGGCTGCAACGTAGAACTCCGCGACCGTATGAAAGACTATCGGGGCGTGTGGGTCTTCATCGAGCACGATCGTGGCCGTGCGCACAGCGTATCGTGGGAACTGGTCGGTGAGGCTCGCAAGCTCGCCGATAAACTCGGCAGCGACGTCGCTGTCGCGGTACTCGGTGGTACTGAAGAGCCACTCGAGCAGTTTGCCGCTGAGGCGTTCACCTTGGGTGCGGACAAAGCGTATGTCATCCACGATCCGGTGTTGCGCGGTTATCGCAACGAACCGTTCACGAAAGGCCTGTCAGATCTGGCTAGCAAGTACTGCCCCGAGATACTGTTGCTCGGTGCGACTTCAATGGGCCGAGATCTCGCGGGCTCTGTCGCAACACGGCTTCTGACTGGCCTTACAGCCGACTGCACTGAGTTGAATATCGATCCCGCCTCGCGTGTACTAGCTGCGACGCGGCCGACCTTCGGCGGCTCTCTGCTTTGTACGATCATGACGCTCGAATCCCGCCCGCAGATGGCGACTGTGCGTCCACGAGTCATGCCCATGCCGCCGGCGCAGCAAGGCCGCAGTGGCGAGATCGTGCAGGAAACGCTCGGGATGATCGAGGCCAATATAGTAACCAAATTGCTTGACTTCATCCCTGACGAGACAAGTGATCAAATCAACCTTGCCTACGCGGACGTGATCGTGAGCGGCGGCAAGGGACTCAAGAATCGCGAGAACTTCATGCTGCTATTCGAGCTGGCGCAGGTGCTCGGTGGCGAAGTCGGCGCGAGCCGCCCATGCGTTCAGGCGGGTTGGGTCCGAGCCGAACGCCAGATCGGACAGACCGGCAAAACTGTCAGGCCCAAGCTTTATATCGCCGCGGGAATCTCTGGTGCGATCCAGCATCGGGTCGGAATGGAAAGCTCTGACGTCATCGTCGCGATCAACACCGACCCAAACGCACCGATTTTTGATTACGCACACTACGGCGTTGTGGGGGACGCAATGCGCGTACTACCGGAACTAACACAGGCCTTTAAGCAGCACCTGATACCGCAGCGGCTAGACTCGTAAGGAAAACAAACATGATAACCTCCCCCAAATTCGACGCCATTGTGGTCGGAGCTGGACCATCAGGCAACGCCGCAGCCTACGTTATGGCGAAAGGCGGCCTGAAAGTGCTTCAGATTGAACGCGGCGAGTATCCCGGAAGCAAAAACGTTCAGGGCGCGATCCTTTACGCCAATGCACTGGAACAGATCATTCCGGACTTCCGTGACGATGCCCCTCTCGAGCGCCACATCATCGAGCAACGCCTGTGGATGCTCGACGATACCTCGTTTGTGGGCACGCACGCGCGCAGCGAAGACTACAACAATCCCCCATATAACCGTTACACGATCATACGGGCACAGTTCGACAAGTGGTTTTCGTCGAAAGTACGTGAAGCAGGCGCTTTGCTGATCTGCGAGACCACCGTGAATCGCCTGATAATGGACGGAGACCAGGTTGTCGGCGTGCAATGCGACCGCCAACACGGTGAAGTTTATGCGGACATCGTGGTCCTCGCGGACGGCGTCAATTCGACATTGGCGCGTAAGGCAGGTTTTCACGGCGAAATCAAGGCGGGCAATGTCGCGCTGGCTGTGAAGGAGATTCTCTTTATGCCTGAGGAAACAATTTGCCAGCGGTTTAATGTTGCCGATAACGAAGGCGTCGTCATTGAGATGGTCGGCCGAATCACCGATGGCATGGCTGGAACCGGCTTCTTGTACACTAACAAGGAGTCGCTGACAATCGGCGTCGGCTGTATGCTGAGCGACTTCAAAAACAACTCGAACCGTACAAGCCCATATGTGTTACTTGAAAAAATGAAGCGTCATCCGTCCATCGCCCCGCTCATCGCCGGCGGTGAAATGAAGGAGTACTGTGCGCATCTGATCCCCGAGGGGGGCTTCAATGCAATCCCGGAAGTGTACGGGAACGGCTGGATGATCGTCGGCGATTCCGGTGGCTTCGTCAATTCCGTACATCGCGAAGGTTCTAATCTTGCCATGACGACAGGACGTCTCGCCGCGGAGACCGCGATAGCCACAAAAGCCTCCGGAGGCCACAGCTATCGGGCTAGCGCCCTCTCCGGGTACAAGGCCGCGCTCGACAAGAGTTTCGTGATGAAGGACCTGTTCAAGTACCGAGACATGCCGAAGATCTTGCATCACAATCCGCAGTTTTTCACGACATATCCTGATCTAGTCGCTAAAGCGGCTCGGACAATGATTACGGTCGACGGCGTGGACAAGCAGACAAAGAAAGTGGATGTCATGGCGAGCTTCCGCAAAAGTCGCTCACTAACAGGCCTGGTGGGCGACGCATACAAACTCTGGAGGGCCTTCCGATGACCAGACTTACTGTGAACATCGACGAGAAGCTATTCCAAAACCGTTACCGCGTTGACGTTGGCCGGCCACACGTCCAAATAAGAAATCCCGAAACCTGCATTAATGAATGTAGCGATAAAAGCTGTACGTTCGTCTGCCCCGCTTCCTGTTATCGGAATGAGAACAACGGCGCCGTGACACTAATTACCGACGGTTGCCTTGAATGCGGCAGTTGTCGCATTCTATGCGGGGAACACCACAACCTTTCCTGGGAGTATCCGAGGGGTGGTCACGGAATCCAGTTCAAGTTCGGATAGACGAAAACGACCTCGTCATTTCGGCTTCCGCCTACCACAGGAAGGTGCAGAAGGCTTATCGCTTCGGAGCAAATCAATGAATATCCTTACTGGCATTGAGTCGGCAGATCTGTTTGGCGGCGCCGTGCCTCCTTCCGTATTGCGCTTAATCGAGGACACACGTGGCGGCCGCTGGGACGATGTGACCGCTGCATTGTGGACCGCCGTTCTTTCTCACCCGCGCTGCCTGCCACCCTACTATCTGCTATACAAGTTTCACGCGAACCGGGGCGAACTTGGCGAGGCGAAGGAAGTTGCAACCAAGGCTTTGACAGCTGCAGCCCGGGAAGCGTCAATTGACATTGACTGGTGTGCCGTACAGCCAGGCGACACAGATTTCACGATTCCTGGACCGGCACGCTTTTGGCTCTTCACGCTGAAGGCGCTGGCCTTTATCAGCGTTCGCCGCTGCGAACGCGCGGTTGCCCTGAGGCTCCTTGCGAAGCTGCGCCGGCTGGATCCGGCCGACTGCGTCGGCTTCAACGTGGTGGAAGCCCTTCTCGCGCAGTCCGGGCGTCGATAAGCCCTACCGGCAGGCCAGCCGTCGGCTCTGATGTGATGGACGACCCCCGCTACCCAGCGAGGGGTTTATGCCAAAGTGGAGAAGTCGTGACGTTCACGGCAAAGGAGCGTTCATCATGAATATAGCGACTGTTGGACTGGATCTGGCCAAGAGCGTGATGCAGGCTCACGCAGTGAATTCGCAAGGCGAAATCGTTGTACGCAAACAGCTAAGACGCGCGAATGTACTTCGGTATTTTGCTACGCTCGAACCGTGTGTAATCGGCATGGAAGCGTGCGCCTCGTCGCACTACTGGGGCCTTGAGCTCACCAAGCTCGGACACACCGTTCGACTGATCGCCCCGCAGTTCGTCCGGCCTTACGTAAAGAGCAACAAGACCGACGCGGCCGACGCCGAAGCAATCTGCGAGGCGATAACGCGACCAAACATGCGCTTTGTACCGCTCAAGACGCAGGCGCAACAGACAGTGCTGTCGCTGCATCGCGCACGCGCCGGCCTAGTCAAATCACGCACAGCACTTGCCAACCAAATACGCGGGCTTCTTGGCGAATTCGGCATCGTGCTGCCACAGGGTATCCAACTGCGTGGCCAACGGGCCATGGCCGCTCCTTCCACACGTGATGATGGACATTCTCAGCCGTTCCGGGCGTTAATCCAAATGCTCGTCGAGCACTTGCGCGAACTTGGCAGCAAGGTGGCTGAGCTCAAAGGTCGTATCCGCGCGATCCATCGCACGGATGCGCCCGGTCGGCTTCTCGAAACAATACCCGGGATCGGGCCACTTACCGCGTCGGCCCTCGCAGCCTCGATCGGCAACGCCGGATCTTTTCGCAGCGGCCGCGAACTTGCTGCATGGCTGGGTTTGGTGCCGCGTCAGCATTCGTAGGGCGGCACGCCGCGTCTGCTGGGCATCAGCCTCGATCCGTGCACGCGCGCAGGTCTTCGTCGATCCCCGCTCGATCGAACTGCTTGAGCGGATCCAGCTGGTCGCGCCCAGCGACGCAAATATCCTGATCATCGGCGAGACCGGCACGGGCAAGGAACTGATCGCGCGCCACGTCCACAGCCTGAGCGGGCGGCGCGACAAGCCGTTTGTCGCGGTCAACTGCGGCGCGTTTTCTGAAACGCTGGTCGAAAGCGAACTGTTCGGCCACGAGAAAGGCGCCTTCACGGGGGCGTTCAACGCCAAGCCGGGCTGGTTCGAGGCGGCCAACGGCGGCACGCTCTTCCTCGACGAGATCGGCGACCTGCCGCTGTCGATGCAGGTCAAGCTGCTGCGCGTGATGCAGGAGCGCGAGGTCGTGCGGCTTGGATCCCAGCACGGTATTCCGATCGACGTGCGCGTGGTGGCGGCGACGAATGTCCACCTGCAGCACGCGGTGGCGGCCGGGCATTTCCGCAGCGACCTCGGCAATCGCGCTCTGGCCGCGTGCGGAATCCAGTTCGGCGTCGACGTTCGCCTCGTGGCTGGACCTGCGGATCTTGCGCGAACGAAGGCGCATTGCCATGACTAAAGATGCGCCGGCGCGAACGCACCTCCTGCGAGATGTCGCGCAGCGCGGCGCGGCCCGTGCCCGCGAGCACGGCGAGCAGCACCAGCTGGTAGAACGCGGTCTGGTATTTGAAGCGCGTCGAAAAATCGATGATGTCGATCTCGTCCACCTCGGCGGCGACAAACGTGGTCGTGCCGCTGCCCGTCGTGCGCTGGCCAAAGCCATCCCAGTCGTCGTGATGTGTCACGCCGGGCTGCCTCGCGCGCACGGCCGCGATCACGTCTTCGCCCGTGTCGTCGCGGCGCGCAAACACGTCAATCCAGTCAGCGAAGATGCTGCCCGTGCTGTAGTACTTCTCTCCGTTCACCACCCAGCGTGCGCCATCACGTGACACGCGCGTGATCACGTCGCCGATCGCCACGCTGCCGACTTCGGTCCAGGCGTTTCCCACCAGTTCGCCGTCGACAAATCGCCTGAACCAGACGTCGCGCGCCGGGCCTGGCTCCGCGTTGAGCCGGTCCTCGACGAACGCGAAGTGGCCGCGCAGTGCCTGCGGCAGATTCGAGTCCGCCTCGGCCAGTTCGATCAGCAGCTGAATCAGTTGCGGCAGCGAAGCCCCCGCGCCACCATGCTCGACCGGCACGCGAACGGCGCCGAATCCGGCGGCCTTGAGCCATTCGATCTGCTCATAGGGCAGGCTGCGATCGCGCTCACGCTCGAGCACGCCCTCTGCGATGCGGGCGAAAACGGGTCGAAAACGTGAAGCGAGACGCTCGTAATCCGTACCGGGAGAAAGAACGGGAGCAAGTGCCACCGTGCTGGCGAGATTCAATGCGGTAATAGGGGCTCCAGGTACCGGCTTGATGGGTGGCCCGTGTTCGGGCCTCGTTCCTTACCGATAAAGCAGAAGCCATGCCAATCGTTGGCCGGGGATCAGGTGTGCGCAGGTCGGGAAAACCGCATGCGTGTTGCTGGTTCAGCAACAGCATGCAGCTGATTCACTGCTGGATTTGCAGCGATGCCTGAGCGATCTCGTGATGCCCGGACTGGTCACTGGCGTCATCGCTGCCCGCCTGTTTCGCGACAGTGCGGCCAGCCGCCAGCTATGGACCAGAAATGTAAGCGCAAGCTTCCCACGACGGTATAATTGTTCCATTCGCTTTTCCTTCCCCAATCATAGCTGACCCGCGCCTTCGCGGCGTGCGCACCCATCGCGTATGGGCGAAAGCAATGAAACGACCTGCAGACATCTATCTTCGTTTCCTGCAACTGACTGAAGCCATTCGTGGCTTGCCCACGCTGCCAGCGCTTGATCCGCTTGAAGAGAAGATTCTCGAGTTCGTGGCTCGCGCGTCACAGAACAAGGACCGGTTGTCGGTCCGGGACATGATTGGACACGGTGAACTGGGCTCTCCTGCGACACTTCACGGTCGCATCGCGTCCATGCGCGAGAAAGGATGGCTCACCCTCTCCGACACCGAGGACACCCGGCGCAAGCAGATCGAACTCACGCCTGCCGCGCTGCGCTACTTCGACAAGCTCGCCGAAGCGCTCTCGAAGGCAGCGAAGGGCACCTGAGCCGGCGGCATACCCCGCGATCCCGAGCCCGCCAATAGAGGGCGTTCTGCCCGGATCGGCTAATCAAGGCAGTTGTCCCCGTTCAGCCGTGCTGCGTGATTGCGAGCGGCCTTCCCAATCGCACAGAAATCGTTCGCGATCCGAAGTAACCAAAAAAGAACCCACGGACCATATCGGGCAGTGGGTTCGCAAACACACGCCAAAAGCTCGGGTTTTCACAAACCGTCATAACTTTTGGAACAGTAAACATACCGGGTTTGCGAGGCCAAGGCAACCTGGCAGTGGCTTAAAACAACGCCCAGGGGAAGCTCAGTTCGGTATTTTTGCGCCTGTCACAAAAAGGGCCCCGCTACCGTCTCGAGGCTGCGGTGAGCCGCCAGCAAGTGCATCTGGTTTCGACAAAAGCAGGTTCCAGAACATCCAGACCCGATGTAACGCCTGCAGGAGCGCCCACCGCCGCGGACCAGACGTAGTTACGTCGCCTCACGCCATGCAGAAAAGCGATGGCCGGATTTTCGCCGCGGCTTTGGCGCCGTTGGGCGGATCGTCAGTCAGGCGCCCATACAGGGCCTGCCAGTCGACGGCAAGCAACGGGATCGTCCTGTCATTGCGGGACCAGTACGCGAGAAAGCGCGCCCAACCCTCGAGGAAAAAGCCCACGCCGGGACTGAGCAGGCACGGAGGTCTCGCCACAAGAGGCACCCGGGCCGCAGGAAATATCGAACAGAGCGTTTCAAGTTCGTCCGCGGCTTCATTGGCAGTCTCCGGTTTGTTTGCACCGGCCAACAGGTGATCCCGCACGACGTCCGCAACACAGGATGTACAGAGCTCGATATAGGAGACGCGCACCCCACCCAGATCTGCCCACCGGGCAGACGACGCATCCGTCGGCTCCGTCATCCTTCTCGGAACGGGAAGCCTGACGTACGACGGCAGTGCGACAAAATCCGTTTCCTCGCGTTGCAGGGCGTCGCGAAACATCGGGTAGGACAGCAGCCATGAACTGACTGACGGACTGCCACCCTGACGCGAAGGCAGATTCAATTCCGGAAGGCCCGGGTGCAGCGTAGCCATGCTGATCTCCATTCGTTATAAAAATAATAACGAATGGCTGCGCTGCGTGCAAGGGTCTGCCATGGGGATGAAGCGACGCGGCCCTGTCCGTCACACTTGATCAGGCGCCCGGGACGCGGGGAAGCGCCATACGGACATGCCAGGGCGCTTTGCTCCCACTGACATTAATGAGACTAAATTCCTGCACCGAGCAACTCGAATATGCGTCTCATATCTTTCCGAATCGTGGCGGGTGGGCCCGCAAACAGGAATGGCTTTTATTCAAGTATTGGCCGCGGGCATGCAATTGTTATCGATGCCCGCCGAGGTGATCTATTTGTAAATCAGGAACCGGTCGCGATTCTTCGCGTCCTTGATCCATGCATGGACGCCCCCAGTTTGCCAAGCGCTCAGTTTGTGACAGGTTATAGGTCAAGATTGCAGCCATGCATTCGGACTTCGCACGGCACTCGCCGGCGGTCCCTGATGGAATTTGCTGGTCAAGGTCTCATCAGTTTGGCGTGCTCTCGCGCACACTGGATCAATCAGATTTTCTTGACCACGGTCTTACCTATCTCGCCATCACATCTTGATAGCCTGTGCAATCGGCTGAAGTCTCCTGCTGTTCGTTACAATTTATAGGTGCATCGAAGTTTATGCCGCACTCGCGCTCGCCATGTAGTCACTTCGGAACTCGCGTGCATGAGTCAATAGTGCCCACA
>NZ_JBFPKP010000025.1:0-84115 GCF_040948855.1 Paraburkholderia sp. BR10882
GCTCGGCGCCATTTGAACAAAAGATTCGTATTGAGCCCGTGTTCCAGAGCGAGTCGTGCGACCGAGACACCCGGTTCACATGCCAGCTTTGCGAGTTCTCGCCGAAACCCAATGGGGTGGTTGGGGGGTGCCTTTACGCGTCCGTCTTGCCGCTGTCGCTATCTCAGGTGACAAAGTAGTCTCCACCACTCGTTTGGTGGGGCCTACTTTGTCCACTTTGGCGCCATCGGTCTAGACGGTGCTCAAGCAACGCTTACCTTTGATCCGCAGCGCGCCGATCTGGTGACGCCTAGCCCGTGGTGGAGCACATGGCTGCTCCTCCAGGTAGGAATCGCGCTTTTCGGAGCGCTGTGGGCGATGCTTGCGTGTTTGGCCTATAACGCTATCGCGCGAGTGCTCGGTGGCGTCCGTTACACAGCGTAGGAAAACGGCCAAGACGCTGAAGACACATTTTCCAATGGCGGGGCTTCCTGATAATCGAAAGTTGCTTGAAAAATCGGAGCAGCGAGCCAGTCAATATATGCAACATCACTATGGGAACGACGATGACAATTAAGCAGAAGCCGACACTGCCGACGCTTCAGCCGCGGAAAGTCGAGAGAGGGGCCAACTTGCCCCCTGTAAACCAGAAGCCGCCCCCGATGCCGGTCGTCAAGCCTCCGAAGGGTAGCTAATACTAGTGACTGAAGGATGGGCTCACATACGAGAGTATCTGGCCGATACACACGAGGCACTGGCTTCGGACGAGGCCCTTCTCGCTGACGCACGAGGGGACTCGTGGCGGAAAGCGTTGAGGGCTGGACACGCTGAAATGTCTGGAGTGGCGTATAACCCGGTCATCCTGGTTGGATCGTTGCGGAAACCGGATATCCGTCAACGATTTGAAGAGTCCCTTGGAAGGATTCCCGACCTTGCAATTGTTGTCGGTGGTCGATCTGGTGGCAGAACCCATGAGGAATGTGCGGCCGCAATTGCGGCGAACATACCTTTGTTGCCGATAGCGTTTACCGGAGGGGTGGCCGCCGAAGTGACTCCCGCGCTCAATACGGAAGCTCAAGCTATGTTGCCAGACATGCGCATGGGCGAGGGACGGGTTGACGCGCTTGCCGTCAAGCTCAGCGCGGTGATCGGCGCGCAACTCGGCGCTGCCTAAGTGGGATATTGACGCGCTGCATCTGCATCTACTACGGAGGCTCGCGCTAGTTCCGTTGGTGCGCCCGACGCCGCACGATGAACGCGTCTATCTCCCGGGCGCTGGCTCCGGGTATGGCCGTCCGGGCTCGCCCGCCTTTACGCCAAGTTGCGCGGCGGCTGACGACATCAGCGCCAGCGTCATGCGATTTTGCTTATGGCGTTCTAACTAGAGGCCCAGTACTTCAACGCCGAGTAGGCGGCGCCACGACTGAGCACGAGGCGTGCACCTTCCGAGCGCTTTACTCGGTACAGCCGTGGTTTTGTGTCGTCAAGGTGCTGTGGCATGTCGAGCCAGTCCGGAAATTCATCCTCTATGACGGCAGTGCGCCCCGACTTTTCCGCGACTGAATCGATCTGCTTCTTCAAGACTCGCACCAGTTCGCCAGTCTTGCCAGAGAAGAGAGATGAAAAGGGAAGCATCCCGATGGGATGGCGCAGCGATCCCGTTTCGAAGATCGCGAGTGCCTCCTTCGCCCGAGTGACGGCGTTGCGCGCCTCGACTTCTAGCAAATCCAACTCAACCTTTGCGCTCGTGCTTTTTGTCCCGTAAATGTGGAGCCTGTTCCGGATCTCGTTGACATGCGCCTGCGCTGTCGCCAGACGTTGCCGGCGCGCATTGTTCGCAAGATAGCCCTCCCGAAGCAGATACATGCCAACAAGCGCACCCAGCACGGCGCCAGCCCGCTGCCCGGACAGCCACCAGTTGATGGCAGCGCCAAGTGCGAGCACCGCCACCAAGCCAGCCACATACGCACGAGCTTTTGCTTTTAGGCCTGACAGACCCGCAGACACCGATTCCTGCCCTTCGAGGAGCGGAGCATCATTGCGGCCAAGCTCCCCCAGCCTGGCCAATTCCTGTCTTAAAGTGTGGGCCGCCGAACCAGGCGTGGATGACGCTTTCGCCAGAGCGCCCTGTGCCCCCTCCATCAGACCGCAGACCCAGCCGTGCTGAACTGAGGCTGACTGCCGGGCAGTCGCGAGAGCCGCGCGCCGGCTAGCGCTGTCGTCGAGCGGCTTTGCAGGAACCTGACCGGCGAGCGGCGCAAGCCGCGCTTCGACTGCCAGAATCCGGTTTGCCCTGCCGACCAGGCTGACGCGCATCTCTTCAATCAGGTCATTGGTCGCACTGCGCAGCGGACGAAGTTGTGGATCAACAAATACTTCGCGCAGGCTGGGAAAGTACAGATCGGCGGCGGCACCGATACTCTTCATTGCGTCATCGCCGGCACCAGTGAGAAGGAGGCAACGCGCGAACTCAATATGGGCCTTTGCATAGCGCGGCGCAACCTCAACTGCCCGCCGAGCGTACAGCACCGCCTCATCATTCTGACCGAGAACGCGCGCGGCGCGTGCAGCCAAGATATAGCATGCTGAAGCGCGAATTCGCGATCCTTCGTCGAGTGCTATTCGGGCGCCTCGTTCACTCAGTTCGCGGGCGCGTATGCAGTCCTGCTTTCTGCCCAGCGAAACGTAAAGGGAAGCAAGCCAATAATTGCTGAGGAGATCGAGCGGCCGGTGCTCAATTGCGCGCTGCAGGTGCCCGATAGCGCACCCATAGTCCGCTAGCGCGACCGCGCGCTGTGCTTCCTCCCGCTGCTCGTAAGCTGCGACGGCAGCCGGCCTCATGAGTGCGTGAAGAGGCTCGGAAAACGTTGAACGGTCATCGATCATCGACAACCCTCTGAGTTCGAACTCCCTGGATTCCATTGCCGTGACATCTGAGTCATCCAGCACGCTGTCGTCTGCAACTGCGTCGAAGAGATCCCGATGCTGATCCGAGGCTTCAAGATGCAATTGCCCAAAGCGCAGTTCCAGGAGTGCAATCAGCAACGATTCAAGGATGCCCTGTGCAATTCGTTCCACGCTTGCGGAGGATTCAAAAAATCCAACCGTGTGTCGCTTCTCAATGTCTCGCTGCCAGTCCCCGAGTGGGGTGCCAGGTTCGGCGAACCTGAACTGGTTGTCGCGGTAGTGTTCGCCGATACAGAAAACAAGAACACGCACTCCGGACTCGTCACGCACAGCCTCTTCATACTCCAGGTGCGTGAACGATTTTGTACTCCCTGGCGCAATCGAGCCATACTCATCGCCAATCAGCAGGATCATGAATTCCGACCTGCGAACGTGTGCGAGACATTCGACCAATGGTGGACGATGGCTGACATGGCCGTTGTTCAGATCGACAGGCGAGAATTCTGCGGTTGGATGGCTCGCGATCTTTAGCGTTAGTCGCTCGCGAAGCTCGTCAAATTCGGCGAACCTTGAGGCGATGAAAACGGAGGTCTTTTCTATTGTCATATTTTTTTTGATGATTTGTTCAGTGAGCGTAACCTTGCGACATCCCCGAGTTACCACGTCCATGTATTCGTCTCATCAGGAGCATGCTTGAACGGAAGTGCTGTTGGAAAGAGCCTAAGCAAAGTGGCGAACATGGCGAATCTCCGACAACTGATATCGATTTGGTCCAGTTGGGCCGCCGGCAACCTGTCCTTGCATAGTTTTTGACAAATGATACACGTGTAGACGTGGCCGGCTGACTGCAGACGAGTCGCCAGTCACGTCGATCGCTAGCTACCAGTTGCCGTTTGCATCGTCAGGCTATCGACCTCGTTTGAAAAACGCATTTTTGGTTCTACTTATTTCTTGCATAGTAGAGATTCCAAATGGCACCGATAACTGGCTCTCTGTTCCAGCCAACCCCGTCATCTGCGTTATTTAAAACGACTCCAGACTTCTTCTGCTGGCCCCAAGGATTGACGGCGAGAATTGGTTTTTCATATAGCTTCGCCCCGTCGATTTCTCTTTGTATCCACTTGCTGTGCGTTGCGTACATTCCACTTGGTATCACTACAACATGCGAACGCGCGATTTGGCTAAAAATTGCATTCTGCAGCATTTGCGTGCTTGTGACATTGTGAACTGGATCGTCTTTTGGGATCGAGAAGTCACGAAAATCCAGCGAGGCTTGGCCGACAGACCATTTTTCTCCAAATATCCATTCGGCAAGCTTGTCGTAGTGGCTTGAGTGAGCCCATGCGTGGCTAATAAAAATGTGAATTTGTCTTGTGCCCATATTAAATTTATTGTTATAAGTCAGTGTTTCGTAGCTATCTGTGAATATAGATTGAGCTAGGTACTTTGGTTACCATTCGGTTTTCTGCCGGTTGCAGGTACGGCTGCCCATGGGTCGTCAAACAAGCATTTCAACCTGCTCATGTGCTTTGTCAAGCAGTTTCGCCAATTCGCGGACCTTGTTGGAATCCGGCTCGCCGTACCTATCAGCGATGAGCGTCAAGTTTTCACTCGTGGTCTTCAGCATCCATGCTTCTGAAGATTTTTGCACATGTGATACTGCGCGCGACAGGCAATTCCTTGCCAGTACGAAATTGCGGTTATGGCAGCCCAGTTCGATCATGGTCGCAAGCGTCCAGTAGTCGGAGGCCTGTGCACCACCTTTTCGTAATGCAGCGAAGGTAACCAGCGGGGCCAAATGCGCATGATTGGCCATCGCCTCTTCGTCTCCCTTCACGACCAGAAGAGTAAGTGCATTTACGCCGGGGTAGTAGTCGAGTGGTTCAACACTGAACCCACGCATGTACGTTTCGATTGCTTGGTCAAGGAAACCATCTGCGGCGAGAGACCCTCGACTCTTAGCCTCCCGCCAGAGATCCTTGTATATGCGGCCTAAGATGCCGAGCGTCTCCGCGCTGTCGCCATGCGCCCTTCGCAACCCTTCAATCAGCGTCAAGGCACGGTCGCGATCGCCCAGTGCGTTGCGCCGATTTAGCGCAAATGCCATCTGCTGACGTGCGATTACTGACGTCTGCAGGTCGCCCGACATGCGCTCGTACAATGCCACCATCTCTGTGTAGGCTTCGGCTGCGCGGTACGAGAGAAGGAGATCCACTACTACGCCGCGCTCAGCAGTTGCGACGTTGCCGATATCGGTTTCTACCACTTTCAGCGCTGTCACGGCGTCTGTTCGAGGCTTGGTAGAGCGTGCGACGGCTAGACGTCCCCGAAACTCTGCCGCATAGTTTACGCGGTCACGAAAGACGTCGGCAACTTCGTGGCTCATTGAAATGCCGGGATAGCGATCGAATAGCTGGAACAACGGGCTATCAGGCGCGACAGGGCTCTTTAGTGCTGCCTCAATGCGAGTCTTGATGGCAGCCACTAATCTACCAGACGCATCCGGTGTCAGCTTCCCGTCATTCAAGTCATAGGGGATCGCGCGCACGCCGTTTACGTCGAACGGTGGCGCACCGACAGTTGCGAAGATTGGTATCGTGCTATACGGCCTGGCGGCGTGCCGGACGCCAAGCTCGTAGAATACATTCGGATTTGCGGTCGTCATATCCGCAACGACGAACTCGGCAACGAGCAAGCGTGCGAACATGGCAGTGTGAATAAGTCCGCCGGTTTCCTCACGGTCGCCTCGGATGCACTCAAGGCCTGCGCTCCGAACCGCAGGCTCAATTCCCTCAGTGTAGATTTGATCGAAGTCAATACGGCCCCCCGTCTTGGCATCGACCTTTACCCCGAAAGGCATGTCGATGAAGCAGGTCTGCCTCGGTGCGTTACCTTTTCCAGGCGCCAGATTGTGCGTGTCAGTTGATTTGCTTAACAAGGATGGTCCCCTCAAATATTTGCGCGATTCAATGCAAAAGCTGCATAAGCCGCTGATTATGCAATCTGTCGGCGATGTGGATGTCTTCAGGTTGTGAAGCCGCCGTCGTGTAAGCAGTGACCCCGCGCGGTCGGGCAGTCTTCTGAGATTCTTAAATGAAACATCCAGGGCAGCCATGCTGCCGATTTGAATCGCCGGCAGCGTCGCGAAGCCTGCCTCATCGGGCTTTTGATCCAGCAGGCTCCAATGGGCTGTTGCGGATTGTACAGTGCAATATAGTCGCCGATAGCACTGAGCGTCGTTGAGAAACTCATACGCCTTCAGATAGACCTCTTCGTACTTGATGTTGCGCCACACCCGTTTGACGATTGACGAGCACATTTTCGCGCTTGCTTCTCTTGCCATCCATCAAAAGCCTGCGCTTTGGCGGCGTATTTCCTATTTCGGAACGGCCGTAGAGCGCGAAGGCTTCCTCGACTGCCCCCGACCGCATGCGTTGCTTCCGCGCTATTTGGGTCACTGGTGCGCGACGATTACGCGCACAACTCAGTCCAACGGCACTGTCAGTCGCGCGATGCGTAAGGGTCGCGACGTCGGTTAGAGGGGCGGCTATCAACTTGGGCCAGGCGTGCCTACCTTGCGTGTGCATTCTTGCGTTGGCGAGGAATACGGGCAGATATCGCTCGACGAAACGCCGCACCGGCAAGCTGGTACATCCGGCCTACCAGCATCGTCAAAACCGGCGCCTTCAGCGGAAGGGGGCGAGGGTCCGGGTCAGGTGGATTTTCATACTCAGAAGTTTAAGTGAGAAAGTTATGCATTGTGATAAGAATACTTATCCGAATAGCAATGAAGCACCACACCTTTCACCCAATTCTTCGCACCCCGCGTTCAACGCCTCCACACGGCAGGTGCTAATTTCCGCCACGCTTGCAGCTATCGAGCGCGCACCCATTCTGGCGCGCCGCGCAACGGAGAACGCGACATGGGCAAGACATTCAAAATCGCCGCCATCGCCGGCGACGGTATCGACCAGGAAGTGATGCCCGAGGGCGTGCGCGTGGTCGAGGCGGCGGCCGTGAAGTTCGGCCTGAAGCTCGAAATTAGCCATTTCGACCGGGCAAGCTGCGACTACTTCCTTCAGCACGGCAAGATGATGCCCGACGACTGGTTCGCCACGCTCGAGGGTTTCGACGCGATCTATTTTGGCGCGGTCGGCCGGCCCGACAAGGTGCCAATCACATTTCCCTGTGGGGTCGCTACTGAAGTTCCGCCGCGAGTTCGACCAGTACGTCAACCTGCGCCCGGTGCGTCTGCTGCCCGGCGTGCCGTGTCCGCTCGCCAACCGCAAGCCCGGCGGCATCGACTTTCTCGCACGACGCGATCATGCAGGCCATCGAGAAAGGTGCTGGTGGAAGGCCCGCGCACGCCCGACATGGGCGGCACGGCGAACACCACGGAGATCGGCAGGGCAGTCGCCGCCGCGCTTTAAGCGCAAAGGCGTGGGATGGACACCCCGGTACTGCTCACGAACTCAGTGCGGCGCGGCCCCCGTTGCCGCGTTTTCTTCCGCGCCCGGCTGTGCAGCCGCCGAGGCGCCTGCCGCCATATCGGCTGGCTGCGCGGCGCGGCACAGTGCCGTGAGCCACACGTCCTCACCATGCGGTGCCACGCGCGCGTAGCCTTGCTCCACCACCAGCCGCCACGTATCGTCGGGCAGCGCGGCCCGATACAGCACGCGATAGTCGCCGCGGTGCGCGAGCGCTTCGTTCACAGCCGCTTCGCGCGCCGCGCGGTCATCCGGGTGAATGTGTCGCGATAGCTCGACATAGTGGCGCGGCGCGTGCGCCGGATCGACGCCGAACAGGCGGCACCATTCGTCCGAAACGATCAGCTCGTCCTGCGCTCGCAGCCAGCGCCAGGCGCCGAAGCCCGCAATGCGCGCGGCGTCGTTGAGCAGTTGCAGCCGCCGTTGCTCTGCGGATTCCACTTCCTTGCGCGCGCTGATGTCAATGGTGGTGCCCACCACGCGCACCGGGCGCCCCGCGTCGTCCAGCAGCGTGGCGACGCGCGACTCGATCCAGCGGATCTGCCCGTCCGGCAAGATGATGCGGAAGTCCCAGACGCGCGGCGCCGTGCTCGCGACCAACTCTCTAAGCGTCTCGTCGTTCAGCCAGATCGAATCCTCGGGATGGAGGATTTCCCAGAATTCGGCGTTGCTGTGAATCTCTCGGCCATAAAGCTTCGCGCAGTTGCTCGAATAGATCAGCTCGTCGGTGACGAGATTCCATTCCCACGTGACGATGCCCGCCAGTTCCTGCGCCTGCTTCATGCGCGCCTCGTTCGACATGATCTCGGCGGTGTAGCGGCGGCGCAGATCGGTCATCGGCAGTTCGGTATTGCCCGCGATGCCGAGGTCTTTCACGGCATCGTCGCCGTAGCGCAGCCAGACCCAGTTCACGTCGAGAAACGCTGCGAGGCGGCGCAGGTTCGAATAGTCGATCTCGCCGCCGCGCGTCCACTTGTGCACGGCGGGGCGTGAAATGCCGACGGCGTCGGCGACTTGCTGCAGGCTCAGCTTCTTGTGCTCGAGCAGCACTTTCAGACGGAACGCGAACGTATCCTCGGACATCCATTTCCCTCTGTGACGAATCTCGCGCGGTCGAAAGAATCAAGCGCAAAAGGGCGGCATACACCCCAAGGCCGCCGATCGGTGCCGGGAGTATGCCGCCTCTGATGAATGGGGCGCGCGGCCCCGACGTTTCGTCTGCTCCGTAATTCCCGCTAGTTTAACGGATCGGCAAGCGGGCCGTTCCGGACGGACGTCTCACGGTGTCCCGCCTACGCAGCCGGCCTAGAGGTCGATCACGAGGCGCGGCGTGCGCGCTCGCGACACGCACAGCAAAATAGTCTTCTGCGCGGCTTTCTCGTCGTCGTCCAGATATTGGTCGCGGTGATCCGCCTCGCCTTCGAGGATGGGGACTTCGCAGGTGCCGCACACGCCTTCGCGGCACAGCGACTCCACCGTCACGCCCGCGCGCTCGATAGCCTTGAGGATGGTCTCGTCTTCGCCCACCTCGAGTTCGATGCCGGACTTCGCCAGTACGACCGTGAACGCCTTGCCGCCCGTGTCCGTCGCGGCGAACTGCTCCGAGTGCAACTGCGCCTTCGGCCAGCCCAACAGCGCGGCGTTCGCGTAGACCGCGTCGTTGAGGCCTTGCGGGCCGCAGACGTAGACATGCGCGTCGCCGGGCAGATTGTGGAAGAGCTTGAAGAGATCGAGCTTCTGACCTTCGCTGTCGATATAGCAGTGCACGTTCGCCGCGTGGGGGCCGGTCTTCAACTCGTCGACGAAGGCGCCGTGCTCGGGGCTGCGGTACGCGTAGTGCAGCTCCAGCTCGACATCCTCGGGGCGATGCTCGGCCAGTTGCGCGAGAAAGGGCGTAATGCCGATGCCTCCCGCGATGAACACATGCCGCTTGGGGCCGTGTGTGTTCGCGAGTTCGAACAGATTGGCGGGCGAGCCGATCGCGAGCCGCGTGCCTGCCTCGACCTTATCGTGCATGAAGGCGGAGCCGCCGCGCGAATCCTCTTCGCGGCGCACGGCGATCTGATACTGGCGCGTGTCGTGCGGCGAACTCAGGAGCGAATACGCATTGTGGTGCCACTGCTCGCCGTCCTGCATCGAGACGAGCACGTGGGCGCCGCCGCTGAATTCAGGCAGCGGGGCGCCATCGGGCAGCGCGAGCGTGAAGCGCTTGATGAGCGGAGTGAGTTGTTCGACGGCGACGACGTCGACAGTGATCGATTCGCGGGCGTTCATGTTGACTTCCTTGACTTCTGAATCCGGAAAAAGCAGCGGATGCGGCACGGTCCGCATCCGCTCGAAGCTGGGCGCCCGCCTTAGCGCGTGACACCCGCCATGCAGAGGTACTTGATCGACAGATAGTCTTCGATCCCGTACTTCGAGCCTTCGCGGCCGATGCCCGACTGCTTCACGCCGCCGAACGGCGCGACCTCGTTGGAGATCAGCCCCGTGTTGATACCGACGATGCCGTACTCCAGCTGCTCGGCCACGCGCCAGATGCGGCCGATGTCGCGGCTGTAGAAGTACGCGGCGAGGCCATAGATCGAATCGTTCGCGAGCTGCACGACTTCCGCGTCGCTCGAAAAGCGCACGATGGGGGCGACCGGCCCGAAGATTTCCTCGGCGAGCACGGCCATGCCGGGTTTCGCATCGGCGAGCACGGTGGGCGCGTAGAAGTTGCCGCCGCGTGCATGCGGCGCGCCGCCTGTGACTACGTGCGCGCCTTGCGCAACGGCGTCGCGCACGAGGCCGTCGACCTTGTCGCGTGCCGCTTCGGTAATGAGCGGGCCGATGTTCACGCCTTCGGCGAAACCGTCGTCGACCTTGAAGGCGCTCACGCGCTCGGCAAAGCGGCGGCAGAACTCGTCGTACAGGGCATCGTGCACGTAGAAGCGGTTCGCGCACACGCAGGTCTGGCCGGCGTTGCGGTACTTCGACAGCAGGGCGCCCTCGATGGCGGCGTCCAGATCCGCATCGTCGAACACGATGAACGGCGCGTTGCCGCCCAGCTCCAGCGAGACCTTCTTGACCGTGTCCGAGCACTGGCGCATCAGGAGGCGGCCCACTTCGGTCGAGCCCGTGAACGTGAGCTTCCTGACGAGCGGGCTCGACGTCATTTCGAGGCCGATCTCGCGCGACTTGCCCGTGACGATGTTGATCACGCCGGCCGGAATGCCGGCCTGTTCCGCCAGTGCCGCGAGTGCGAACGCGGAAAGCGGCGTCTCGTTGGCGGGCTTGATGACGATGGTGCAGCCGGCGGCAAGCGCCGGTGCGGCCTTGCGGGTGATCATCGCGGCCGGGAAATTCCACGGCGTGATGGCGGCGCACACGCCGATCGGCTCCTTCGTCACGACGAGGCGCTGGTCCGGGTTCGGGCTCGGGATCACGTCGCCGTCGATGCGCTTGCCCTGCTCAGCGAACCACTCGATGAACGAGGCCGCGTAGCCGATCTCGCCGCGTGCTTCCGCGAGCGGCTTGCCTTGCTCGCGCGTCATGATCTGGGCCAGCGCTTCCTGATTCGCCATCATGAGTTCGAACCAGTTGCGCAACAGGCGCGCGCGCTCCTTCGCGGTGGTGGCGCGCCAGGCCGGGAAGGCACGGTGCGCGGCTTCGATGGCCGTGCGTGCTTCCGGCGCGCCCATGTTCGGCACGTTCGCGATGCGCTCGCCGGTGGAGGGGTTGTGGACCTCGAGCGTGGCGCCGTCGTCGGCGCCGCGCCACTGGCCGTCGATATAGGCCTGCTCACGCAGCAGGCCGTGATGTTGAAGTTTCGTCATGCCGGCCTCTTAGTCCTGATACTGCTGCGCGAGCAGATTGTGGAAGTGCGCGATGCCGTGCTCGCTGATGCCGCTGCGCTGCTTGTCGACCATGATGCGGCCCTGGCCGCGATAGCCACGCGACTTCAGGCCCTTCTGCACGCTTTCCACGAGGCGCAGGTCTTCCGGGCGGAACACGGTGCGATACCACTCGATCAGCTTTTGCTGCTCTTCCGTCGGTTCATCGTTCAGGAAGTAGATGTCGTAGTGCTGGAGCGTGACTTCGGCGCTCATCGGGAATTCATAGATGACCGTCATGAAGTCGCTGCCCGGCGGCACGTTGAACATCGTGCATGGCCACGCCCAGTAGCCGCTGAAGCTCGGGTCCTTCACGGACGGATCGAGCTTGAACGAGCGCTCCGACGATTGCGCATGACCGAATTGCACCGTCCAGTTGCCGTGCAGCGTGTGCGTGTACTGGTCGATCTTCACGGAGTCCGAGAAGCCGGGATGAGCCGGGCCGCAGTGGTAGCACTCCAGATAGTTATCGACGATCGACTTCCAGTTGGCCGGCGTTTCGGTCACGAAGCGGGCAGCCAGCTTGAGGTCGTCGATCACCGGGCAAGCCTTGCGCAGGCTGGCTTCGAGGCCCGGCAGCTGCGCTTCCACGCCTTGTGCGTCCGGGTTCAGGTTGATGAACACGAAGCCTGCGTATTCCTCCACGCGCACCGGCACGAGCGTGGAGTTCTCCTTGTCGAACGACTCCACGTGATCGCAGTTGTTGGCGTGCGCGAGCGCGCCGTCGAGCTTGAACGCCCAGGCGTGGTACGGGCAGGTGATGACGTTCTTCGCCTTGCCGCTGCCTTCGAGCAGTTGGTGGCCACGGTGCGGGCAGACGTTATAGAAGGCGCGCAGGACGCTGTCCTTGCCGCGCACGAGCAGAATGTTTTCGCCCACCACCTCGCGCGTCACATAGGCGTTCGTCTCGGCCAGCTCGCTGCGGTGCGCGACGCAGATCCACGCGTTCTCGAAGATCTTCTGTTCTTCCGACTTGTAAACCGCCTCGGAGGTGTAGTAGCTCGCCGGGATGGTCCAGGCGAGTTCCGGGTTGGCGCAGAAGTCGGCCGGGAGTTTCGGCTGTTCGGGTTTCTTGTGGAATTCGATCGGGAGATAGGTCATGGGGTCCGCCGCACTGGGGTTGGTTAACTAGCAGTTACGATGAAACTATAAGTTAACGAAAATATAAGTGAAATTTCGGCGGCAGTGGATCAGGGTTATCCCTTGACGTTGTCGGAGATGGCTCTTCGTTGATGCGCGGGGCCTATTCTTGTTCTTGTAAATCAACGTCCATTGACGCTTGGCAAAGCAAATCGATTTCTCCCCGGGCGTCAATAGGAGGATGCGATAGTGCGACGAACCTCTCTACGGTGCGTAACATTGTTAACTGATGGTTTTAGATTAACCGCAGGATAACCGCGCCGTGTCTGGAAACTGGAACCTCTGGTATCGGGGCCGGCGTGGAAAGCGCAGCCGCGTCATGCGGGGCCGCGCGAGCCACCCCACAACTGGAGGAGACATGTCCCAAGAGGCAATAGCCGAAGCGCTGGCCAACGAGCCGTCGCGCGCCAAATCCCGTATCGAATCACGCTCGATCGACTACGTGCCGCTCGCCGAACGCAAGGGCCGGGCGTGGCACCTGTGGCCGGTATGGTTCACGGGGGATGCCAATCTCGCGACCATCGCGGCCGGTGCGATCGGCATCAGCATGGGCGGCAACCTGCTGTGGAGTGCGATCGCCATCGTGCTCGGCAACGTGCTCGGCACTTTCTTCATGGCGTTCCATTCGAGCCAGGGCCCGCAGCTCGGGCTGCCCCAGATGATCCAGTCGCGCCCGCAGTTCGGCTATATGGGCGCGTTGCTCGTGTGGGTGGTCGCGCTCGTCACCTATATCGGCTACAACTCGTTCAACCAGCTGATGGCGGGGCAGACCGCGCATCATCTGCTGGGCACGGAACCGCACCTGAGCTACATCGTCTTCACCGTGATTGCGGTCGCGCTCGCGGTATTCGGCTACGACCTGATCCACAAGGCGCAGCGCTGGCTCGCGTTCGCGCTGCTCGCCGCGCTCACGATCTTCAGCATCGGCATGTGCGTGAAAGTGCCGTTCCCCGCGGGCCAGCTGAGCTTCGCCGGCTTCAAGACCACGCCGTTCCTCGTCCAGCTCTTCTCGGCGGCGGCTTATCAGCTTTCGTGGTCGATCTACGTTTCGGACTACTCGCGGTACTTGCCGCCCAATACCGGTGTGCGTGCCACCTTCTGGTGGACCTTCCTTGGCGCGTTCATCGGCGGCGTCTGGATGATGCTGGTGGGCACCGCCGCGGCGGCGCTCAACGCGCAGATCGAGATTTCCGATGCGGTTCAGCGCGCGGGAGACATGATCTTTCCGGGCTTCGGCACGGTCACGCTGCTGCTTTCGCTGCTGGGGCTGCTCGCCATTACCGGCCTGAACTTCTACGGCGCGTCGCTCACGCTGCTCAGCATCACCGACTCGTTCAAGCCGCTCAAGTCGAACGCGACCAAGCGCGTGGTGAGCCTCATCGTGGTAGCGCTCACGGCGACATCGCTCGCGTTCGCGGCGTCGGACAACTTCATGGGCAAGTTCGGCGATTTCCTCGGCATTCTCGGCTACCTGTTCACGCCGTGGACCGCGATCAACCTGGTCGACTTCTTCATCGTGCGTCACTCGCATTACTCGGTGCGCGAGATCTTCAACCCGCGCGGCATTTACGGCCGCTGGAACTGGCGCGGCCTGACCGCCTACGCGGTGGGCTTCGTCGCGATGATCCCGTTCTTCAAGACGGAGCTTTACACCGGCCCGGTCGCCAATGCGCTTGGCGGCACCGACATCGCGATGCTCGTGGGCCTGCCCGTTGCCGCGCTGGTTTATCTGTGGACCTGCCGCTCGCTCGACATTGAAAAAGAACGCCAACTCGTGCGCGAAGCCGACCGCGGCCTGAACTGACTGCGCCACCACAGCGACTACAACATGAAATCGATGAATACAATGCGGCTTGCCGCACTGCATGTGGCTGCGCTCGCGCTCGCCGCGCTTCCGGTGGCTGCCCGTGCACAAAGCAGCGTCACGCTCTACGGCGTGCTCGACGCGGGCGTCACCTACGTGAGCAACGCCGGCGGTTCGTATCAGGTGAAGTTCGACGACGGCGTTTCGTACGGAAACCGCTGGGGCCTGCGCGGAACCGAGGATCTGGGCGGCGGTCTGAAGGCCGTCTTCAAGCTGGAGAGCGGCTTTCACATTGGCAACGGGCAGCTCACGAACGGAGGATCGCTTTTTGGCCGCCAGGCTTATGTAGGTCTGCAAAACAACTGGGGTACGCTCACGTTCGGCAACCAGATCGACATGACCCAGGAGTTCGTCTACCTGTACAACGCCTCGTCATGGGCGAGTGGCTACGCCATCAACCAGGGCGACTTCGACCGCATGAACGGCGACCATCTGCCGAACGCCGTGAAGTTCATGTCGAACTCGTTCGGCGGATTCCAGTTCGGCGGCATGTACTCGTTCAGCAATACCCCGGGGGACTTCCATACGGGCAGCGCGTGGAGCGTGGGCGCGCAGTATCAGCACGGCGCGTTTTCGATGGGCACGGCCTATACGCAGTTGAACAACCCGTCGGGCATCTACGCGTTCGACCCGTACAACATGATCGGCGTGCGCACGTTCTTCGGCAGGCCGACCGTGAGCGTCGATCCCGCCACGGGCGCCGTCAGCTCGCTCTATGCCAACACGCCATTCCCCGTGGACAAGCAGGGCACCTTCGGCGTCGGCGCGAGCTACGTAGTCGACAAGGTCACGCTGATGGGCGCGTTCACGTACACGCAGATCAAGGCGTTCGGCGAAAGCGAGCACATGCAGGTCGCCGAGGGCGGCGCGAACTGGCAGATCACGCCGGCGGCAAGTCTCGTGGGCGGCTATCAGTACACGCACTTCGACGGCCATCACTGGAACCAGCTCTCGGCGGCGATGCATTACCTGCTTTCGAAGAGCACGGACGTCTACATCTCGGGCGACTGGCTGAAGGCGTCGGAAGGCGTGGATGCGGTGATCGGCTATAGCTTCACGCCGTCTTCCACGACCACGCAGGCCGATGTGCGCATCGGCGTGCGCCATACGTTCTGATGAAGCCAGCTGCCAACCCGGAGCTGGACGACCTGCGAGTCTTCTGCACGGTCGCCCGCAAGTCGAGCTTCAGTGCGGCCGCCGACGCGCTCTCCGCCTCGGCGGCAGTTGTGAGCAAGCGCGTCGGGATACTCGAAGCTGGGGGTGCAGGCGAACGTCTCGTGGAATCCGACTAAAAAGGAGTGTTTGGCGTGATCGATTTTACCCATGTTCGTTCGTTGCTCGAGGCGAGGCGCGAAGGCTACAGCCTCGCAGGAGACTTCTATACGGACCCTGCGATGCACGAACTGGACATCGAGGCGGTCTTCTCGAACGAATGGCTGTTTGCGTGCAACGTGGCCGAAATTCCGCGCGAAGGCGACTACATCACGCTCGATATCGGCAAGACCTCGGTGGTCGTGCTGCGCGGGAAGGGCGGGGACGTCGGCGCGTTCTTCAACACCTGCCGCCATCGCGGTTCGCTTCTGTGCACCGAGCCGGCGGGGCACGCGAAGCGGCTGGTCTGTCCGTATCATCAGTGGGTCTATGAGCTCGACGGCAGCTTGCTGAGCGCGCGCCAGATGCCCGCTGGTTTCGATCGCAGCGCGCATGGCCTGCGTCCGGTTCATGTCGAGGTCATCTGCGGGATGGTTTATGTCTGCATCGCCGACACGCCACCCGATATCTCTCGCTTCAAGGCGGCGGTCACGCCGTATATCGCGCCGCACCGGCCGGATCGCACCAAGGTCGCCTTTTCCATGACGCTCGTGGAGGAGGCGAACTGGAAACTCGTCATCGAGAACAATCGGGAGTGCTATCACTGCGTAGGAAGTCACCCGGAACTGCTCGCCACGCTGATTGAATTCGCGCTGCCGGACGACCCGCGCGCGAACCGCGATTTCCAGTTCCTGATGCAGGAAAAGACGGCACTCTGGGATCATCTCGACTTGCCGCATGTGCCCGCGGATGGTGGAACGGAATTTCGCTGCATCCGATTGCCGTTCCATCGCGGCGCGGTGTCGTTCACCGCAGACGGGCGCCCTGCATGCAAGAAGCTGCTGGGCGGCCTGACCGAGCCCGATATCGGATCGGTGCGGATGTTCAGGGTTCCGAACAACTGGAACCACTTCCTCTCGGACCATATCATTCATTTTCGCGTGCTGCCCTTGTCGGCCACGCAGACTGCGCTCAAGACGACCTGGCTCGTGCACGAGGATGCCGTAGAAGGCGTGGACTACGACATAGAGACGCTCACAGCGGTATGGCGCGCGACGAACGAGCAGGACGCCACGCTGGTGATGCACAATCAGCGCGGCGTGAATTCGAAAGCGTATACGCCGGGGCCTTATGCGCCTGCGGAGTTCATGCTGACCAACTTCACCAACTGGTACGCGCGGAAGCTGGCGGAGTACGTAAAGGGAGCGCGGTGGGCGATTTCGCAGGCTTGATGAAAAAAGTGCATCAATTAGTTCTTAAATATCGTTTGTCGCCTGCGTTTCCCAATCCCTATACTCGGTCCGGCGTCGCGTGTGTGCTGCACACCGCAGGCGCATTCCCGGCCGCTTCGTTTCAGGCGTGCGGCCACCCCAAAAAAATGAAGACGGCACGTACGTCGGTCGGTCCCGTGCGTGAACCCCGCAAGAGGGCAGCGGAAAGGCCAGACGTGCTTCGCCTCTGAAAGTCGACATGGAGACAGCGCACGTCATGCGTTCACAATCCGGCAAGAATACTGAGAATCCATCCAGCTCGAGCCCCCGGAAGCCCAAACTCCATCGCAGCCTGCAAGCGCGCCACCTGCGCATGATCGCCATTGGCGGCTCCATTGGCACGGGCCTATTCGTGGCCACGGGCGCATCGATATCGCAGGCAGGACCCGGAGGCGCGATCCTTTCGTACATGGTGATCGGCCTGATGGTCTACTTCCTGATGACGAGCCTCGGCGAGATGGCGGCGTTCATGCCTGTTTCGGGCTCGTTCGCCGCGTACGGTGCAAAGTTCGTCGATGAAGGCTTCGGTTTCGCCATCGGCTGGAACTACTGGTATAGCTGGGCCGTGACGATCGCCGTCGAACTGGTCGCGGCGCAACTCGTGATGGGCTACTGGTTCCCGCACGTGCCGGGCATCTGGTGGAGCGCGCTCTTCCTGGCTGTGGTTTTCTCGTTCAACGCGTTGTCGGTTCGCGGCTTCGGCGAGGCCGAGTACTGGTTCGCGTTGATCAAGGTGCTGACCGTGCTTGCGTTCATCGCGATCGGCCTCCTGATGATTTTCGGCATCCTGCATGGCGGCCCCAGCAACGGCTGGGAAAACTTCACGATCAAGGATGCGCCGTTTGCCGGCGGCTGGAGCGCGATGCTCGGCGTTGCCATGATTGCGGGCTTTTCGTTCCAGGGCACGGAGATGATCGGCGTGGCGGCGGGTGAAGCAGAAAATCCGGGCTCGACGATTCCGCGTGCAGTCAAACAGATATTCTGGCGCATCCTGCTTTTCTACGTGCTCGCGATTTTCGTCATTGGCGTGCTCGTTCCCTACACGGATCCCAACCTGCTGAAGAGCGACGTGACCGATATCGGCGTGAGTCCATTTACGCTCGTCTTCCGGCGTGCGGGTCTTGCGTTCGCGGCCGGCGTGATGAATGCGGTCATCCTCTCCGCCGTGCTGTCCGCCGGCAATTCCGGCATGTACGCGTCGACCCGCATGCTGTACAACCTCGCCATGGAAGGCCGCGCGCCGCGGCTGTTCGCGAAGCTCTCGGCAGGCGGCGTGCCGCGCAACGCACTGTATGCGACGACTGCGGTCGGGGCACTGTGCTTCCTCTCGTCGCTCTATGGCGATAAGACGATGTATCTGTGGTTGCTGAACTTGTCGGGTATGGCGGGCTTCATCACGTGGCTCGGCATTGCGGTCAGCCATTATCGATTCCGCAAGGGATTCCTGAAGCAGGGCTATCGTCTCGAGCAACTGCCGTATCGCGCGAAATGGTTCCCGTTCGGCCCGATTCTCGCCGCCGTGCTGTGTACCGTCGTCACGCTCGGCCAGAACTATCAGGCTTTCCTTGCCAATAAGATAGACTGGGTAGACGTGGCCGCGACCTATATCGGCCTGCCGCTCTTTCTCGTGGTCTGGTTGGGCTACTCGATCGTGCGCAAAAGCAGGCTGGTTCGCTACGAAGACATGGAGATCGCGCCGTGGATCGAACGCCAGATGGCGGCTTCGTCCGAGACTTCGTCGAGCGCCGGTTATCCTGGCAGCATCGCTATCCAGGCGAATCAGGTGAAGGCGGCTTCGGACGTTTGATCCAGTACTGCGGCGTCGACTTTCTCCTGTCTTCCTTTCGCACATCGAAATTCTGTAATCGCATGAAAAATTACTACGAATCCACCGTCTCTCGCCCGTCCTACCCGCAACTGAGCGGCAAGACAGATACGCAAATCTGCATTGTCGGCGGCGGCCTCGCCGGCCTGAATACCGCGCTCGGGCTAGTCGAGCGCGGCGTGCGCGACGTCGTCGTGCTCGATGCCGAGCGCGTGGGCTTTGGCGCATCGGGCCGTAACGGCGGCTTCGTGTTCGGCGGTTACAGCCTCGATAATGCCGATCTGCTGCGCACGCTCGGGCACAGCCAGGCGCGCTCCCTGTACCGGCTCACGGTCGACGCCGTGGACCTGATCCGCACGCGCATCGCGCGCTACGGCATCGATTGCGAGATCGTCGATCGTGGCGTCATGCTTGCGAACTGGTTCGATGATCCGTCGCGGCTCGACGCCACGCGCACGCTGATGAAGCGCGATTTTGGCGTCGACTGGGAGCCGGTGACGAAGGACGCATTGCGCTCGCAGTTGAAGACCACGCGTTATCACGGCGGACTCTTCGAGCCCAACGCTTTTCATTTCCATCCGCTGAAGTACGTGCTCGGTGTGGCGAACGTCGCTACGCAGGGCGGCGCCCGAATCTACGACCAATCGCCGGTGCGCGCGATCGAGCGGAACGGCGCGGGCTTCGTCGTGCGCACGCCACATGGCAGCGTGACGGCGAAGGATGTCGTGTTCGCCGGCGGCGGCTATGCGCGCGGCGTCGCACCGCGTATCGAGCGCGCGGTATTGCCGATCGCGACCTACGTGATCGCCACCGAGCCGCTCGGCGCGCGCCTGGCCGATGCGATCGACGCGCCCTACGCGGTCTACGACACGCGCTTCGCGTTCGACTATTACCGGCCGCTGAAGGACACGCGCATTCTTTGGGGTGGCCGGATCTCGGTGCTCGACCGCGGCCCGGAAGCCATCGCGCGATTGCTCAAGCGCGACCTCGCACGCGTGTATCCGCAACTGGCGGATGTGAAGATCGAACACGCGTGGGGTGGCTTGATGAGCTACGCGCGGCACAAGATGCCGCAAATCGGTCGAGACGCCGACGGCGTCTGGCATGCCATCGCGTTCGGCGGCCACGGCATGGCGCCCACCACGGTTGCGGGCGAGACGCTTGCCGACGCCTTGGCGCTGGGCGTGCCGGTGCCCGAAGGCTTTTCCGCATTCAGCCTGACGCGCACCTTCGGCCTCGCGGGCCTCGCGGCCGCACAATTGACGTACAGTGCTTTCCAGGCGCGCGATGCGCTGGCTGGATACCGCCACTGAGTCCCGCATTCACTTCGCGCAACCCGATGCCTGCTGCGAGGCCGGGTTGCCTGCGCGGGTTACGTATTCGACGGCGTCAGTGAATACAGGAGCCGATGCGCCGATTCGTGAAGAAGAATGAGCGCCCGTTTTATTGGGCATTCTTCACGACTCAAGGCAGCATGCAGCCATGCAGCAATCCGCGCCCGAGATGAAACTGCGCGGCAACGCCTGCTGCATGCAACCGCTCGACGTAAAAATTGCCATCGTCACGCAAGGGATCGAATTCGGCCACGGCCACGAAAGCCGGCGGCATGCCGGCGAACGACCCGCCTGTATCAGGCTTTTGTCGAGGCGATAGCGCACTTCCTGGGCCCGCTGGAGCCGTACACTCAGCCGCTCCGCGCGCGGGGTGTGCCGCTGTGCTGGAATCCGCATGTTCGGTGCGGTTTGTTGTCAAGACGCGTCTATTTCGGCTCCCTATACTCGCCTGACATTGCCCGGCGCCACGCCACTCCCCCTTCTGGAGGCAAGCCATGTCGAAGATTCCAGCACGCATAGAACGCATGCCGTATTCGAGCTTTCATCGGCGATTGTTGTGGCTGGGAGGGCTGGGCTATGTGTTCGATGCGATGGATGCCGCCGTGCTGGCCTTCATGCTGCCGGTGCTGCGCACGCAGTGGCATCTGAGCAGCGTACAGACCGGCGTGCTCGGTAGCGGCACCTTCATCGGGTATTTCTTCGGCGCCGCGCTCGCCGGCATCCTCGGCGACGTGATCGGGCGGCGCACGGTCATGGTGTGGGCGCTGATCATCTACTGCATCGCTTCGCTCATTAGCGCCGGGGCGCAGGACTGGCCGTTCTTCATGGCGATGCGCATCGTAGCCGGCGTTGGCACCGGCGCGGAAAGCGCCATCGTGGCGCCGTTTCTCTCCGAGTTCGTGGCGCGCAAGTATCGCGGCACGTTCACCGGCAGTCTGGCGGCGTTCTTTTCGTTCGGCTTCGTCGCCGCCGCGGTGCTCGGTTATCTGGTCATCCCGCTGGCACCCGATGCCTGGCGCGTCGTCTCGGTGATCACCGCGCTGCCGGTCGTCATGCTGCTGTGGTGGCGGCGTGCATTGCCGGAGTCGCCGCGCTGGCTCGATACGCGCGGCAGAACCGCCGAAGCCGAGGCGATCGTCGACAAAATGGAAGCGGAGGTGCGCGCCAACGGCTTGCAGCTCGAACCGCTGCAACCGCACGAGCCAGCCGCGCCGGCGACCGCGGGGCGCGGCACGCCGCTCGGCAATCTCAAGGCGCTCTGGTCGCGCGAACTGGCGAGCATTACCGCGATGGCCTGGCTCATGTGGCTGTCGATCACGTTCAGCTACTACGCGTTCTTTACGTGGATTCCCGGTTTGCTGGTGCAAAGCGGCATGACCATCACGCGCAGCTTTTCGTATTCGCTCGTCATGTACCTCGCGCAAATCCCCGGTTATTTTTCGGGTGCGTGGCTCAATGAAAAGATCGGCCGCCAGGCCACCATCGCGAGCTACATGGCCTTGGGCGGCCTCTCCGCGCTGGGACTCGCGCTCACGCACGGCAATGCCGAAATCCTGACCGCGGGCTTCCTGCTGTCGTTCTTCATGAACGGCACGTATGCCGGTGTCTACGCTTTCACGCCCGAAGTGTTCCCGACCGACGTTCGTGCGACCGGCATGGGCGTCGCTTCGGCAATCGGGCGCCTGGGCGCGATCGCCGCGCCGATCCTCGTTGGCTATCTCTACCCGCGCCTGGGCTTTGGCGGGGTTTTTGGCGCCACGACGCTGGTGCTGATCATCGGCGCGCTCGCCGTTCTGATCATGGGCGTACCCACGCGCGGCCGCTCGCTCGAAGAAATTGCCGCCATGCGCATGAAGCGCTCGGAGTCGGCGCATGACACGCTCGCGCGAGGCAACCAAAGGAGGAACGTATGAACCGCATCCTGTTCAAGAACGGTGCTTTGCTCGATCCGCTGCAAGGCGCTTTGCAGCCGGGCCACAATCTGCTGGTGGAAGGCGACACGATCAAGGCAATGTCGACACAGCCGATTGACGTGCACGACGCGCAGATCATCGATCTCGCAGGAAAGACCATCATGCCGGGCCTGATCGACCTGCATGCGCATATGGTCGCGACGCAGTTCGACTTGCCGGCCCAGGCGAGGATGCCCAACGTATTCGTCACCCTCAAGGCGGTTCCGATCATGCGCGGCATCTTGCGGCGCGGATTCACGACCGTGCGCGATGCGGGGGGCGCCGGCTTCGCGCTGAAGCAATCGATCGAAATGGGCCTTGCGCAGGGGCCACGCCTGTTCGTTGCCGGGCGTGCGCTCAGCCAGACCGGCGGCCACGGCGACGTGCGCGCGCGCTCGGACTTCATCGTCGGCGACGCGCCCTGCAACTGCTGCGTGCGCGTCGGGGCCTTGAGCCGCGTGGTCGATGGCGTCGACGCGTTGCGCCGGGCCGTGCGGGAAGAACTGCAGATAGGCGCCGACCAGATCAAGATCATGGCCTCGGGCGGGGTCGCGTCGCCGACCGATCCGGTCGGCGCGCTCGGTTACTCGGAGGACGAGATCCGCGCGGTCGTCGCCGAAGCCCACGCGCGCGGCACTTACGTGATGGCGCATGCCTATACGCCCGAATCGATGCAGCGTGCGGTGCGCTGCGGTGTACGCACCATCGAGCACGGCAATCTGATCGACGCACCGACCGCCGCGCTGATGGCCGAGCACGGCGCGTACGCGGTGCCCACGCTGGTGGCCTACGAAGCGTTGCATCTGGAAGGGGAGCGCTACGGCTTGCCCCCCGAGAGCGCGGCCAAGATCGACATCGTGCGCGAGGCCGGCTTGCAGTCACTGGAAATATTCAAACGCGCCGGGGTCAAGATGGGCTTTGGCACCGATCTGCTCGGCCCATCGCATCGCATGCAAAGCGACGAGTTCACGATTCGCGCGCAAGTCCTGACGCCTGGGGAGATCATCAGCAGCGCCACCACCATCGGCGCCGAAATCCTCGGCATGACGGGCAAGCTGGGACGCCTGGCACCGGGCGCCTATGCCGACGTGCTGGTGGTCGATGGCGATCCGCTGCGCGACCTGAGCTGCCTCGGCGGCCAGGGCGATCACATTCCGCTGGTGATGAAGGGCGGACACGTCGAGTTCAACGAATTGCGTTGAAGCGGTCAAGGCATGCTAGCCGAATTGGCAGACAGGCTGGCACTTGTGCGGACATCAACAGTGAATATTCCGGGTTGCAATCTCGCCGCTGGAAAGCACAACTCCATGCCGCTCACACGCAGTTTCACGCGTCGCATCAATTTCCTGCAGCGTGCGTGCCGAATCCCATCCTAGCGCCTGTGCTGCAATCGCGGAGACTTCCAGCAACAATGCGTTCGTCAGATGCCCTGAGATCGCAATGGTCGTTCGGCGGAACACCAGATCCGCGAGATGCGTCACCATATCTTGCTCGCAAAGGTATCGGATTTCATGGGTCGTATACGCCGCCTCGCCCGTGAGCGAATGATCCGCGCGTCCGTCCTGCGCATGCGCGCAGTACGCGGCGACCGCCGCAGCCGCTGTGCCATAGCGGGCGAAAAGCGTCTCGGCCCGTGCGGCCGGAAGAGTGTCGCGTTGTGCGAGCGCGCCGATCCACGCGTCCCGTTTGCCTGCATCGTGCGGATAATCACGGCCGCCGCCGATCGGCTCGTGGCGCGTGCTGATCCTGCGTGAGCGTTCGAGGCGTCCGAGCACATCGTCGGCGACGGATTCCGCAAATCCGCGAAAGGTCGTCCATTTGCCGCCCACCAGCGACAGCACCGAGATCTGCGTACCCGGCAGGTGATCGACGTGCACCACATGATCGCGGCTCACATCGCCCGGATTCGCAGCGTCTGAATAAGGCAGTGGCCGCACGCCGCTATAGCGGAAGGCGATATCCGATTGCTTGAGATCCACACGGGGAAAGACTTCGCGCAAGACGCCGAGCATATAGGCGACCTCGTCGTCCTCGCAGCGCACGCCGTCCGGATCGTCGACCCGGATATCGGTCGAGCCGATGAGCAGCTTGTCCATAAACGGATAGATGAGCGAGATGCGACCGTCCTTCGAGCCGTAGTACACCATGCGGCCGCGCAGTTGCGCATGGAGCTCGGGATGGTCGACGATCAAATGCGACCCCTTCGCTCCGCCGATATATTTCCGCTCGATCCCGAGCGCAGCATTGACGCTGTCGATCCACGCGCCGCCCGCATTGACGACGATCGCGGGCTCCGTGGCAATGCGTTCTTGCGTCACGAGATCACGCAGCCATACGACGCCGCTCTCCACGTGATCGACACTCACGTAATTGGCTGCGGCAGCGTGCTCGCAGGCAGCGAGACCATCGGCGACGAGTTCGAAGTTCAGCCGTTCGGCTTGCGTCACTTTGGCGTCGTAATACGTGGCAGTCGCCTTGATCGCAGGATCGAGCAGCGGCAGGCTCTGCAGCGACTGCTTTCTGAGCGCGAAACGGTGCCGCGGCATCGTGCGGTCATGCCGGCCGAGAAAGTCGTACATCGCCAGACCGATCTTCGAGATGACCGCGCCCCGATCGGCGAGCTTTGCCTTCATGCCGAAGAAGCGGCGCGCGGACGCGATCATGCCGCCGAAGTACGAGTGAATCGGCAATACGGTTTCGAGCGGCCGCACAAAGTGCGGCGCGTTTTTCAGCAGCAGGTTGCGCTCCAGCGTGGATTCGGCCACGAGGCGAAACTCGCCGGTTTCGAGGTACTTCACGCCGCCATGGATGAGCCGCGACGGCGCGCTGCTCGCCCCCGAAGCGAAATCCGTCTTGTCGATCAGCAGGCAGTCGACGCCTTGCAATGAGAGGTCGCGAAAGAGGCCCGCGCCGTTGATGCCGCCACCGACAATCAACACGCTGACCTTCGGCCGCTGCCTCACGCGGTCGAGAAAGAATTTGCGGTTTCGTTCTGTCATCGTTGCGCTCCCCTTTCAGTGCGCGATGGCCGCATGATCGAGCGCGGGCCACAAAGGCTGCATGGCTGCCGTGAGCCGCGACCAGAGCGCATACGCCTCGTCGAGTTGGCCATGTCGTTGGGTGTCCGGAACGTACGTGTGCGCGACCCGGCACGCGCGCGCGGTCGCTTCGGAAAGCGAGGCGAAAACGCCCACGCTGACACCGGCGCAGAGCGCAGCGCCAAGCGCGCTGGCCTCCCGACTCTCGGGAATATCGATCGCGACGCCGAGGACATCGGCGAATAGCTGGGCAAGCAGGGGACTCGACGAGCCTCCGCCAGTCAGCCCGGCCCGACGCGCAGGAAACGCGCTCGTCAATGCTTCGACGTGCCAGCGGTGATTGAACACCATGCCTTCGAGCACGGCCCGCGCCAGATGCGCGCGACGATGCCACGAGCGTATGCCGAAGAACGACGCACTCGCCGGTTGCTCGAACGGCGAGCCGAACAGGAACGGATGAAACATGACCGAACTCGGCTCCGCGAAGGCCGCTTGCACTTCGTCGCCGATCAGGTCGAACAGCGAGCAGCCGCGCCGCGCGGCTTCCTGCGTTTCGTGCTGAAAGAGTTCGCGCAACGCCCAGTCGATGTTGCTCGATGAAGCAGGCGAGATGGACATGTTCATCCACTGGCCGGGGCGCGTGCCATTGCGGCATGACCAGCGCGGATCCCGTTGCGGTCGATCGGAGAGGATTTCGTTGATGCTGAACGTGCCCGCCGTAATCGAAACAACACCCGGCTCGATGTTGCCCATGCCGAGCGCGCTCGACGTGACATCGTGCAGCCCGCAGGCAACCGGCGTGCCTTCCTTCAGCCCGGTCTGCGCGGCGGCCCGCGCGGTGACCCGGCCGGCGGCCGCCGCCGAAGCGATGATCTGCGGCCGCGCATGACCGATCGACGTCAGGCCGTAGAGCGCCAGGACTTCGTCGCTGTAAGTCTGCGTATCGACATCGGTGAAGGACGAACTCGCTTCGGTCGGATCGGTGGCCGGCACGCCGGTCAGGCATAGACGCAGCCAGTCCTTGCAAAAGAGCACGTGGCCGATCTTCGCAAAGCGTTCCGGCTCGTTGAGCTGGATCCACTTCAGCAGGCTCACCGCGGCGTAGGGATAGGGCTGCTGTCCCGTCAGCGTCAGCGCTTTTTCGAGCACGCCTGCCTCACGCCAGCGCTCGGTTACCTCGAATGCGCGACTGTCGAGCGACAGGACACCCGGTCCGAGCGGCGCGCCGGCGCGGTTGACGAGATAGAGCCCGTCGCCGTGCCCGGTCACGCCCACGGCCGCAATCGAGTCCGGCGGAATCTCGTGCAACGCATCGCGGATGGCGCCGCAGGCCGCTGCCCAAACCTCTTGCATGTCCCGTTCGACGTGTCGCGCGCGCGGTTGGCGCTGCTCGACCCGCCGGCTTCCCACCGCGACGGTGCGTCCGGATGTGTCAAAGACGACGGCCTTGGTGGCGGTCGAACCGCTGTCGACGCCGAGTAAATAGCGCTCCATCGTGTCTCCATGCTGTTTTTTGATGCGTTGCACAACTTCCTCCGGGCCCCTTGAGCAGGCGAAGACCATCCAGGGTTATCGCGGATGGCAGCCGGCCAAAGGAATGCTTACCTTGAAGTCACTGAAATAAATTTCAACGCACGAAAAAAATATCACTTTTCGTGGGTGCATGGAGACAACATGACGAAAATCGCCGGAAAGCGTGACGCCGAGGACAGCCTTGCGATACGCGCGGCCTGGCTGCACTACGCAGCCGGGCAGACCCAGGCAGACGTCGCCTCCCGACTCGGCGTGAGCAGCGTCAAGGCGCACCGGTTGATCACGCGCGCCAATCAGAGCGGCGCGATCAAATTCACGATCGACGGCGATGTCGCCGAGTGCGTCGTGCTCGAAGCCGAACTGGCCCAGCGCTATGGCCTGAGCTATTGCGAAGTGGTGCCGGATCTGCACGAAGGCGACTTGCCGTTGCGTGCGTTGGGCGTCGCGGGGGCGTACTTCCTGCAACGCGAGATCGCGGCGCGCCAGGACGGCGTGATCGGCATCGGACACGGGCGCACGCTCGCCGCCGTGGTCGCGAACATCCCGCGCATGGACGCAGGCACGGTGCGTTTCGTGTCGCTGCTCGGCGGCGTGACGCGCAAGTACACCGCGAATCCGTACGACGTCATCCACAAGCTCGCCGACCAGACGGGCGCGGTGTCGTACGTGCTGCCGCTGCCGTTTTTCGCCAATACCGCGGAGGATCGCGAGGTGCTGCTCTCGCAGCGTGGCGTGCGCGAAGTATTCGATCTCGCGGCGCATGCGGATTTGATGGTCGTCGGCATCGGCTCGGTGGACGAGGACGCGCAGCTTGTCGCGTCGCAGATGATCGAGCCGGCCGAAATCGAGGAAGTGCGCAGCAAGGGCGGCAAGGGCGAACTGCTCGGCCATTTTTTCAGCGACGCCGGCGAATCCGTCGAAACGTCGCTGGCGGCGCGCACGGTCGCGCCTCCGTTGGCCGATCTGACGAGCCGGCGCATTGTGGCCATTGCCGGAGGCGCGTCGAAGATCGCGGCCATCCGCGCCGTCCTGAAGAGCGGACTCCTTAGCGGCTTGATCACCGACGAGGCCACGGCGCTGGCGCTGAATGGCGACCCTGTCGCGACGGAAGCGCCGTGATGGACAAGGTCATGGGCACAGTCACGGGCAACGCGGCACGAGATCTCCTCGTCGGCATCGACGCGGGCACCTCGGTCATCAAGGCCGTGGCCTTCGATTTGTCGGGACGGCAGATTGCCGTGGCCTCGCTGCCCAATCGCTACACGACCAGCGCCGATGGCGCGGCGACCCAGTCGCTGGCGCAAACCTGGGCCGATTGCGCGCAGACCTTGCGCGATCTCGGCGAGCAGGTCGAGGGCCTCGCGCAGCGCACGCAGGCGCTGGCGGTCACGGGCCAGGGCGATGGCACGTGGCTCGTCGGTGCGGACAATCAACCCGCAAGCGACGCCTGGCTGTGGCTCGATGCGCGCGCCGCGAACACGGTGCGCGCCTTGCAGGAAGGCCCCGCAAGTCGCGCGCGCTTCGAGGCGACCGGCACCGGGCTCGCCGCATGCAGCCAGGGCGCGCAGATCGCGCATATGGCCGCGACGATGCCGGACGTGCTGGCGCGCGCCGAAGTCGCGCTGCATTGCAAGGATTGGCTGTATCTCAATCTCACCGGTGTGCGCGCGACCGATCCGTCGGAGGCCAGCTTCACCTACGGCAACTTTCGCACGCGCCGCTACGACGATGCGGTCATCGACGCACTCCGCCTGAGCGCGCGGCGCGGCTTGCTGCCCGAGATTATCGACGGGACCGAACTCACGCATCCCCTCTCTGCGCAGGCCGCAGCCGAGACGGGCCTGCTGGCCGGTACGCCCGTGTCTCTCGGCTTCGTCGATATCGTGCTGACGGCGCTGGGCGCGGGCATCCACACCGAAGGCGCGGCGGGCGCGAGTTGCTCGATCGTCGGCTCGACGGGCATGCACATGCGGGCCATGCGCAACGAGAACGTGCATCTGAACGCGGAAGGCACGGGCTATGTCATCGCGTTGCCGTTGCCGGGCATGTCGGCGCAGGTGCAGTCGAACATGGCGGCCACGCTGAACGTCGACTGGGTGCTCAATCTCGCCTGCGATCTGCTCACGCAGTTCGGCACGAGCCTCTCGCGCAGCGACCGGATCAAATGCATCGACGGCTGGCTGCAGGAAGGGCGGCCGGGCTCGCTGCTGTATCACCCGTATATCTCGGATGCGGGCGAACGCGGGCCGTTTGTCGAGCCCAACGCGCGTGCGGACTTCATTGGACTGACGAGCGAAAGCCGCTATCCGGACCTGGTCCGCGCCGTGGTCGAAGGGCTCGGAATGGCCGCACGCGACTGCTACACGTCGATGGGCATACCCATGCCTGACGAGCTACGCCTGACCGGCGGAGCGACGCGTTCGCGCGCGTTGCGCGGCGTGCTCGGCGCCGTGGTCGGCGCGCCCACGCGGATCTCCACCCGCGAGGAAGCGGGCGCGGCCGGTGCGGCCATGATGGCTGCGGTTGCGCTCGGCGTGTACCCGAACATGAATGCGTGCATCGCCGAATGGGTGACGCCGCTGCTGGGACGGCCCGAGTCGCCCGATGCGGAATTGACCCGCTTGTACGCGCAACTTTTTCCCGCGTATCGCAAGGCACGCGAGGCGCTGGTGCCGACGTGGGCGGAAACGGCTCGATTGCTGAAATCCCGGCATCGGCCAGTTTCCGCAAGCCTCAACTAACGTCGAACATGGAACGTGAGATGAGCGAGAAGGACATGGTGGACCTGTGTGTCATCGGCGGCGGCATCAACGGCGCGGGTATCGCGCGCGATGCGGCGGGCCGCGGGCTGTCGGTAATGCTGTGCGAGAAGGACGATCTCGCGCAGGGCACGTCGTCGCGTTCCGGCAAGCTGGTTCATGGCGGCCTGCGTTATCTGGAGTACTACGAATTCCGGCTCGTGCGCGAGGCGCTGATCGAGCGCGAAGTGCTGCTCAACGCCGCGCCGCACATTATCTGGCCGCTGCGTTTCGTGCTGCCGCACAGTCCCGGCGATCGTCCCGCCTGGCTCGTGCGCACGGGCCTGTTCCTGTACGACCATCTTGGCGGCCGCAAGAAGCTGCCGGGCACGCGCTCGCTCGATCTGTGGCGTAACCCCGAAGGAGCGCCGATCAAGGACGAGTACCGCAAAGGCTTCGAGTATTCCGACTGCTGGGTCGATGACGCGCGCCTGGTGGTGCTCAACGCCGTCGATGCCGCCCGGCGCGGCACCGAAGTGCTCACGCGCACCGCGTTCGTTTCGGCGCGGCGCGAGGGCGGGACGTGGCGCGTGGAACTGCGCGACGCGCGCAACGGCGCGACGCGGGTGGTGAGCGCGCGGGCGCTGGTCAACGCGGCCGGACCCTGGGTGTCCGAAGTGATCGGGCGCGCGGGCGCGCAGTCGACGCGCAAGGTGCGGCTCGTCAAGGGTAGCCATCTCGTCACGCCGAAGTTCTGGGAAGGTCCGCATTCCTACCTCGTGCAGAACCACGACAAGCGCGTGATTTTCATCAACGCATACGAAGGCGACAAGGCGCTCATCGGGACGACCGACGTCGCCTGGGATGGCGCGCCGGAAACGGTGGCGATCACGAACGACGAGATCGACTATCTGCTCTCGGCGGTAAACCGCTATTTCAAGCATCCGTTGCGCAAGCAGGACATCGTGGAGACATTCTCGGGCGTGCGCCCGCTCTACGACGACGGCAAGGGCAATCCGTCGGCGGTCACGCGCGATTACGTGTTCGACCTCGACGTTAGCGGCGGTGCTCCGCTCCTGAACGTCTTCGGCGGCAAGATCACCACCTTCCGCAAGCTCGCCGAGCACGCGTTGCAAAAGCTGCAGCCGACCTTCCCGAAGATGGGCGCGGACTGGACCGCAGCCGCGACGCTGCCGGGTGGCGACATCGAAGGCGCCGACGTGCCGCGTTTCATGGCGAAACTTCAGGCGCAGTACGAATGGCTGCCGCGTGACCTGTTGCGCTATTACGTGCAGACGCACGGCACGCTGACGGCCCGGGTGATCAACGGCGCGACCTCGCTTGCCGGTCTGGGCCAGCAATTCGGGCCGAGCTTCTATGAGGCGGAGGCACGTTATTTGATGGCTAACGAATGGGCTGAGTCGGCCGACGACCTGCTCACGCGGCGCACCAAGCACGGCTTGCACATGAGCGCCGCGCAAAAGGCCGCCTTCGGCGTCTGGCTCGACGGCCTCGTCAGGAAATCCGCGTAGGCAGGCGGGCCCCAATCCCGAGGCAACCCATAGGACACGAGACGAACATGGCATTCACACTCGCACTGAACACGAATCCGCTGGTGAACCGCTTCGCGGAGCCGGCCGACCTGATCGATGCCATTGCGCACGACATGAAGATCCGTGACGTGCAGTTGACTCACGAGTTCATCAATCCGTCGTGGCCGGCAGCAACGACACGCAGGCTGACGCGCGAGATGCGGGCGGCGATGACGCGTACCGGCGTGCGCATCACGTCGGGCATGACGGGGCCATACGGGCGGCTGAATCACTTCGGTCATCCGGATGCCGATGTACGCCGCTATTACGTCGACTGGTTCAAGACCTTCGCGGATATCACCGCCGACCTGGGCGGCGATTCGATCGGCACGCAGTTCGCCATCTTCACCTACAAGGACTTCGACGACCGGGCGCGCCGCGACGCGCTGATTCAAACCGCGATCGATTGCTGGGCCGAAGTCGCCGAACATGCGAAGGCCGCGGGGCTGACATACGTGTTCTGGGAACCCATGTCGATCGGCCGCGAGTTCGGCGAGACCATCGCCGCGTGCATGGCGCTGCAGGACAAGCTGAGCGCCGCGAACATGGCGATTCCCATGTGGATGATGGCCGATATCGACCACGGCGACGTCACGAGCCCCAATCCCGACGACTTCGATCCGTATGCGTGGGCGCGCGCCGTGCCGCGGGTGTCGCCGATCATTCACATCAAGCAGTCGCTGATGGACAAGGGCGGTCATCGTCCTTTCACCGCCGAGTTCAACGCGCGCGGCCGCATTCAGCCCGAACCGCTGATCAAGGCGCTGCACGAAGGCGGTGGACGCGACAACGAGATCTGCCTCGAACTGTCGTTCAAGGAGCGCGAGCCGACCGATCGCCAGGTCGTCGAGCAGATCGCTGAATCCGTGGCGTTCTGGGCGCCGCATTTCGATTCCGGCGTTGCCGATCTGAATATCTGAGGAGATCCGACGATGCACGGCGCGAGGACACAGAAACTGATCAACGACGGCGACGCCGCCGTCGACGAGATGCTGGAAGGCATCATGGCTGCCCACGGCGATCTGCTCACGCGCAACGACAGTGCGCCGCGCGCGATCGTCGCGCGCAACGGGCCGCGCGCCGGCAAGGTGGCGCTCGTGATCGGCGGCGGATCGGGCCATGAGCCGACGTTTCTGGGCTTCGTCGGCAAGGGGCTGGCCGACGCGGCGGTGATCGGCAACGTCTTCGCGTCGCCGCCGCCGCAACCGGCCGTGGATGCCGCGCTCGCCGCGCATGGCGGCGCGGGCGTGCTGTTCATGTACGGCAACTACGCCGGCGACGTGATGAATTTTGACATGGCCACCGAGATGCTCGAACTCGAGGGCGTCGAGGCGCGCACGGTGCTGACGACCGACGACATCGCCTCGGCGCCGCGCGAGAAGCGCGCAACGCGCCGCGGCGTGGCGGGCAACGTGTTCATCTTCAAGGCGGCGGGCGCCGCTGCCGATCTGATGATGCCGCTCGACGAGGTGGAGCGCGTGGCGCGTCATGCCAACGCGCGCACCTACACATTGGGGGTGGCGCTCGCGCCGTGCTCGCTGCCGCAAACGCGGCGTCCGAACTTCGAGATCGCGGCCGGTGAAATGGAAATCGGCATGGGCATTCACGGCGAGCCGGGCATGCGCCGCGAGACGCTGCGCACGGCCGACGCCATCACCGACGAGATCATGGACGCGATCCTCGCCGAGATGGACGCGGCAAAGGGCGATCGCGTTGCCGTCCTGGTGAACTCGCTTGGTTCCACGCCGCTCATGGAACTGTACATCCTCAACCGCCGCGTGGCGCAGCGGCTCAAGGATGCGGGGCTGGTGGTGCATCGCACGCTGGTCGGGCCGCTTTGCACGTCGCTCGAAATGGCGGGGGCGTCGATCACTGTGATGCATCTCGACGACGAACTTCAGCGCCTCATCGATCACCCGTGCGAATGCGCGATGTTTCAGCAGAGGGCTGCATGACGCCCGCGCTGACGACCGCCGATCTGGCGCGCCTGTTCCGCGAACTCGCGGACGCCATCGCGAAGGCGCGCGACGAGCTGTGCCGGCTCGATGGCGCGATCGGCGACGCGGACCACGGTATCGCCATGGAGCAGGGCTTCACTGCCGCCTCGAAAGCGATCGAGGTGCTGCCGGCGGACGCCACGCTCGCGGATCAGTTGAACGCGGCGGCCAAGGGTTTCCTGAACGCGGTGGGCGCTTCGTCGGGACCGCTTTATGCCACCGCGTTCATGCGTGCGGCCAAGCTTGCCGGTGCGCGGCAGGCACTGCCACTGAACGAGGCGCCAGGCCTGATCGTAGCGATGGCAGAAGGCATCCGCTCGCGCGGCCGGGCCGAAGTCGGTGAAAAGACCATGGTCGACGCCTGGGCGCCCGCTGCGGAGGCGATCGAACACGGCATGGAGGAGGGCTTGCCGGTGCGCGAGATCATGACGCGCGCGGGCGAGGCGGCAACGGCGGGCGCCGAATCGACGATCGCGATGGTCGCGACCAAGGGTCGGTCGTCGCGTCTCGGTGAACGCAGCATCGGGCACATGGACCCGGGCGCGGCGTCGGCCGCGATGGTGGTGAATGTGATCGTAGAAAACTGGAGGAGACATGGCACGGATTGAATGGGCAGGCGGCCGGCAAAGCCGCGGTACCGACGCAACGGAGGTGAGCCAATGAGCGCCATTGCTCCATCGACGAAGGGTCACGGCGGGCACAAGGCTCGCCTTGTGATCGAAGTGGTATTGCTGGTGATCTTGCTGGTTGCGATGGCGATGAGCACGAAGGTCGTGAAGATCGGCTCCAGCGCGGACTCGCAGACCCAGGAATTCGAACCGGCCGCCTACGGCAAGAAGCAGTTTCCGAAAACTCAGGCCGCCATCGAAAAGCGCGCAGTCGATGCCGCCACGCTGGCCGCGGCCATCGCCAAGGATCAGGACGCGGCGGGCAAGCAGTACGGTGTGGCCGGCGGCGGCGTGGGGCCCGAGATGTCGGTGAAATTCACCGGTGTAGCGGGCAAGGAAGATGCGGGCGTGTACGAAGTGATGGTGCCGGGTTTGCCTGACTCGCTGGTCGTGCGCGTGCAAACAGGACCGGCAATCAACGGCACGGATCTGCGCGACGCCACCGGCGACATCAGCTTCGGCCAGTTCACCAATCAGATCGACTATCAGAACGCCGGCTACGCGATCAATGCGGAAATGAAGAAGAAGGTCCTATCGAAAATCGATACGACCAAACTGACCGGCAAGACCGTCTCGGTCGTCGGCGTATTCCAGCTGATCAATCCGAACGGCTGGCTCGTCACTCCTGTGAAGCTGGACGTCAAATGAGCACCGCGACCCCTATCACGACACCTGCCGCAACGAAGGACGGCGTCCTGCTGTCCGCGCGCAACATCGTCAAGTCTTACGGCGGCGTGCATGCCCTGAAGGGCGTGAATTTCGAGATCCATCGCGGCAAGGTCACGACGCTGTTCGGCGAGAACGGCGCAGGCAAGTCGACCCTGATGAAGATCCTGTCCGGCGTGGAAAAGCCCACGTCGGGTGAGATCGAACTTGACGGCGAGCGGGTCGCCTTCGCCTCGTCGAGCGATGCACGCGATCACGGCATTTCGATCATTCACCAGGAGTTGAGCCTCGCGCCCAATCTGAGCGTGCGCGACAACATCTTCATGGGCCGCGAGCTGCGCACGCCGACCGGCGTGGACTTCGCCGAAGAGGCGCGCCAGACGCAGGCACTGATGGTCGACCTCGAAGAAGAGATCGACCCGATGACGCTGGTCCACGACCTGCGCCTCGGCCAGCAGCAGGTGGTCGAGATCGCACGTGCGCTCTCGGTCGATTCGCGCATCCTCATCATGGACGAGCCGACTTCCGCGCTGAGTGCCTCCGAGGTCGAGGTGCTCTTCAAGGTGATTCGCGACCTGACGAGCCGCGGCGTGTCGATCGTGTACATCTCGCACCATCTCGAAGAGGCGCTGCAGGTCACGGACGACGCCGTGGTCCTGCGCGACGGCAGGATCACCGCCACGGCGCAGCGCAAGGACATCGACCTCGGCTGGATCGTGCGCAACATGGTCGGCGAGAATTTCGATCTTGGCTCGCCGCCGACGGGTTACGCGTTCGGCGACGTCGCGCTCGACATCGACGACATCAGCGTCGCCGACGAATCGGGCACGGGCACCTCGGTGGTCGATCATCTGTCGCTCGAGGTGCGCGCGGGCGAGATCGTCTGCATCTACGGCTTGATGGGTGCGGGCCGCACGGAACTGCTCGAAGCGGTGGCCGGCCGCACGCACCTGCCTGTCACGGGCGGCAAGGTGCTGCTCGAAGGCGAGGATATAGCGTCGCTGAGCATTGGCGAGCGCATCGCGAAGGGCCTCGTGCTGGTGCCGGAGGACCGGCAGCGCGATGGCCTCGTGCCGACCATGAGCGTGGGCTCGAACATGTCGCTCGCGAGCATCCGCTCCTTTGTGAAGGGGTTCCTGATGTCGGCTGGCGCCGAGCGCGAACTCGTGGGCGAATCGATCCGCAACGTGCACGTCAAGACATCGGGAGCGGGGGCGTCGATCCGCTCGCTCTCGGGCGGCAATCAGCAAAAGGTGGTGATCGGCAAGATGCTGGCGACCGGGCCGAAAGTCATCCTGCTCGACGAACCCAGCCGCGGCATCGACATCGGCGCGAAAGCGGAGGTGTTCCGCCTGCTCGCGGAGAACGCGAAGCAAGGTCTGGCCGTGGTCTATTCGACTTCGGAAGTCGGGGAGTGTCTGAGCGTCGCGCACCGCATCATCGTCATGCGGCGCGGCAAGATATCGGCCGAATTCGGACCGGATGCCAACAAGGACGACATCATGGCCGCCTCGGGCGAAGCCGTGGTTGTCTGATCGAAGCAATGCCAGGAGACATTCAACATGAACCATGCCGCCAAAACACCGAGATCCAGTCGCTTCGGCGGAGAAGGGCTTGACTTCGGCAAGATCCTGCTCGAAGGACGTGCGTTTTTCGCGCTGATCGCCATCGTCATTATCTTTTCCTTTCTGTCACCAAATTATTTCGCACTAGAAAACTTCCTGACGATGGCCTCGCACGTGGCCATTTACGGGATCCTTGCGATCGGCATGCTGCTCGTGATCATCAACGGAGGGATCGACCTCTCGGTCGGTTCCACGCTCGGACTCTCCGGTGTCGTCGCGGGATTCTTCATGCAGGGCGTGACGCTGAATATGCTCGGCGTCGTGGTGTATCCGCCGGTCTGGGTGGTGGTCGTGCTGTGCTGCGCGCTCGGCGCGCTCATCGGCCTCGTCAACGGGGTTCTCATCGCGCGCTTCCGGGTGCCGGCCTTCGTCGCCACGCTCGGCGTCATGTATGTCGTGCGCGGGTTCGCACTGCTGAAGACCAACGGGCTCACCTACAACAACCTCGGTGGACAGGCAGACCTGGGCAATACCGGTTTCGACTGGCTTGGTTTCGACCGGCTGTTCAACGTGCCGGTGGGCGTGCTGATTCTGGTGGCGATCGCAGTGCTCTGCAGCATCATGCTCAATCGCTCGGCATTCGGCCGCTGGCTCTACGCCTCGGGCGGCAATGCCCGCGCGGCGGAACTCTCCGGCGTGCCGGTAAAGCACGTGCAGATCAGCGTGTACATGCTCTCGGGCATCTGCGCGGCGATCGCCGGTCTGATTCTCTCCTCGCAGCTCACCTCCGCCGGTCCGACGGCGGGCACGAGCTACGAGCTGACGGCCATCGCGGCCGTGGTGATCGGAGGCGCGTCGCTGATGGGCGGCACCGGCAATATCCGCGGCACGCTGCTCGGCGCATTCGTGATCGGCTTTCTGTCCGACGGTCTCGTGATCATCGGCATTTCATCTTACTGGCAAACCGTATTCACCGGCGCGGTCATCGTCCTCGCGGTGTTGCTGAACGCCATTCAATATCGCCGCCGTGTCAAGCGTCCCGCGCCGACCGGTGGACAACTGGCTTCTTCGCAAGGCGGCAAGGCCTGAGCCATACGGCCGGCAAGCGAGAAGTGAATTGACGCTTTTCACCATCATCCACTGAGGAGGAGACAACTCATGACCTTCAAGACAAAGACCACGATCCTTGCGGCCCTGGCCCTGGCCGCACCCTTGTTCGCCGGACAGGCTCAAGCCGCCGGCCTCATCAGCATCATCGTCAACGATCCTGCGAACCCGTACTGGCTGGCCGAAGGCAACATCGCTTCTGCCGAAGCCAAAAAGCTCGGCTACACCGCGAATGTTTCCGCGTCGAAGGGCGACACGAATACCGAGAGTCAGCAGATCGACACCGCCATCACCAACAAGTCGGTCGCGATCATTCTCGACCCGGCCAACGCGAGCGGTTCGGTTGGCGCCGTGAAGAAGGCGATCGCCGCGAAGATTCCGGTGTTCCTCGTCAATGCGGAAATCAATCAGCCGGGCCTCGCCAAGGCGCAGCTGGTGTCGAACAACGCTCAAGGCGCCGCCCTGGGCGCCCAGCAATGGGTCAAGGACGTCGGCTCGAAAGACAACTACGTCGAACTGCTCGGCGCGCCGTCCGACAACAACGCCGCGACGCGCTCGAACGGCTACAAATCGGTGCTGAGTCAGTATCCGGATCTGAAGATGGTGGGCTCGCAAGTGGCCAACTGGGATCGCACACAAGGTTTCAACGCCACGCAGAGCCTGATGCAGGCGCATCCGGACGTTATCGGTGTCATCAGCGGCAACGACGAAATGGCGCTCGGCGCGATCGCCGCGCTCAAGCAGGCAGGCAAGCTCAAGAGCGTGAAGGTCGGCGGCTTCGACGGTTCGCCCGCAGCAGTCGACGCGGTCAAGGCCGGCGAGTTGCAATACACCGTGCTGCAGCCGGTCGCCGAGTTCTCGGCCAAAGCGGTGCAGGAAGCAGACCAGTACCTGAAAACCGGCAAGACGGGCGCATCGAGCGAGAAGCAGCTGTTCGATTGCGTGCTGATCACCAAGGCGAACGCGTCGAAGTACACCGCGCCGTTCGTGCTGTCGAAGTGAGTTGACTGGCGTATTGATCACTGTGCCGGACTGGCGGGTCGAGCCGCTCCCGCCGGTTCCGGCGCGACATGCGCTGTGAGACGTGAGCGCATAGACGCAACAAGGTAACCATGACTGATTCCCTCTTTTGGGTCGGCACGAGCTGGAAGATGAACAAGACGCTGGCGGAAGCGATCGCTTTTGCCGAGCGCATGTTTGCCAGCCCCGACGACCCGCGAATTCAGTGCTTCGTGATTCCGCCTTTCACCGCGATTCGGGAAGTCAAATCCATTCTTGCGGAGACCGACATCAAGGTCGGCGCGCAAAACATGCACTGGGCCGAGCACGGCGCCTGGACCGGTGAGATAGCGCCGCCGATGCTGGTCGATTGCGGCATGGACCTCGTCGAACTCGGTCATTCCGAACGGCGCGAGCATTTCGGCGAAACTGACGACACCGTTGGCCTCAAGGTCGAGGCGGCCGTGCGCCATGGGCTGACGCCGTTGATCTGTGTTGGCGAGACGCTCGCCGACAAGCAAAGCGGCCGCGCTGCAGAAGTGCTGGCTGGCGAGGTCCGCGCTGCGCTGGCAAGACTCAGTACGGAACAGCGCGCAGCGCCGATTCTGCTCGCGTACGAGCCGGTGTGGGCCATTGGCGAACGTGGTGTTCCCGCCAGCCCCGAGTACGCCGATGCGCGACAGGCGGGAATCATTCAGGTCGCGCAGGCGATTCTCGGCCGCCGCATCCCGTGCCTGTACGGCGGCTCGGTCAACCCCGACAACTGCGCGGAGCTCACCGCCTGCCCGAATATCGACGGGCTCTTCATCGGCCGTTCGGCGTGGGATGTGAGCGGGTATCTGGACATATTGAAGCGCGTCGGGGCAGTGCTCTGACCTCGATGCGGGCTTGCCAACTCTTATTCTCAAGGAGATCGTCATGAAAGTGGCCATTGGAGGCGACAGTGCCGGAGTCGGATTGGCCCGGGTGCTGGCCGACTATCTGAAAGATCGTTTCGACGTTTTCGAAGTGTCGAGCAACGAAGCGAATCCGAACGAGTTTTACGCCAATCTCTCGGACCGCGTGGCGTCGGGCGTGATCAGCGGCGCATATGACCGCGCGATTCTCGTGTGCGGCACCGGCATCGGTGTCAGCATTTCGGCGAACAAGGTGCCGGGCATTCGCGCCGCGCTGTGCCACGACACCTATTCGGCGGAACGCGCGGCGCTCTCGAACAATGCGCAGATCATCACAATGGGTTCGCGCGTGATCGGGCCGGAGGTGGCCAAGGCCATTGCCGACGCGTTTCTGGACAACACGTTCGACGAAAACGGGCGTAGCGCGGGGAACGTCGCGGCGATCAACGAAGTGGATTCGAAATATCACCACCGGTAACTCGACGGATTTCCCAGCGCGGCTGGGTGTCGTCAGCGCTTGCGATCGACCCGGCGCGCGAAATATTCGCCGACCAGCTGAATCACCGATACGAGCGCGACCAGAATAAAGATCACGACGATCATCACCTGGGTTTCGTAGCGTTCGTAGCCATAGCGAATCGCCATGTCGCCAAGGCCGCCGCCCCCGACGGCGCCAGCCATCGCCGACATGTCGATCATCGCGATTGCCGTTACCGTGACGCCGCCGAGAATGCCCGGCAGCGCTTCGGGCAACAGCACATGGTGGACGATCTGGGAGCGTTTGCAGCCCATCGCGCGCGCGGCTTCGATGAGCCCTGGCTCCACACCCCCGAGATTGACCTGGACGATGCGCGCAAAGAACGGAATCAGATTCGCGCTCAACGGCACGACGGCAGCCCACGCGCCCAGCGTCGTACCGACAATGAAGCGCGTGACCGGCAGCAGTGCAACCAGCAGGATGATGAAGGGGATCGCGCGGAACATGTTGATGGCGGTCGAAAGCGCCTTGTGCAGTAATGGTCGCGGATAAAGTCCGCCTGGTGCGCTCACCGTGAGCACGATCGCGAGCAGCATGCCAGCGACGATCGCGATCAGCATGGAGGCACCCACCATGAGCAGGGTCTGCAGCAGGGCCTGCACGTAGCGGTCAGCCAGGGTTGGCGACATAACGTTTCACCTCGATGGAAGCATGCGCAGGCATGCGCAATATCAGAATGCGGGAATCACGGACCCATTGAAGTGTGTCTGGATAAAGTGCCTGACTTCCTCTGACTGATACGCCTTGACGAGCTTCGGCACCCACGGCGCGTTGCGGTCCTGCTCGCGCACCGCGATGATGTTCACGTAGGGGTTGTGTTCCTTGTGCTCGACGGCGATGCCGTCACGCGTGGCGTACAGTCCCGCCTCGGACGCCACGTTATTGACGATGGCCGCGGCATCCACGTCGGGCAGCGAGCGCGCCTGGACCAGCGGGTCCGCCTCGACGAAATTCAGCTTGCGGGGGTTGGAGCGCACGTCCTGTAGCGAAGCGGTGCCGGTGTAGGGATCGAAGCCGTCGCGCAACGTGATGAGCTTGTGATCGCGCAGGATCACGAGGGCCCGGGTCTGGTTGCTCGGGTCGGCAGGAATGCTGATTGTTGCACCAACAGGAAGCGCCTCGAGCGACTTGTACTTCTTCGAATAGAAGCCGATGGGCGAAATATACGTGTCGCCAGCCGCCACGATCTTGTAGCCGCGCGACTTGACCTGATCGCGCAGATACGGAATGTGCTGGAAGGAATTGGCGTTCAGATCGCCGTTGTTCAGCGCCTCATTCGGGCTCGCGGTACCGCTGATGACGATGGCCTCCACGTCTAGCCCGTCCTTTTTTGCAACCTGCGTGACGACCTCCCAGATTTGCTCGTCTACGCCACCGGCCACGCCCACCTTGAGCGGCGTCGGCGCGCCGGCGGAGTAGGCGGGACCGCTGGCAAACGGCAGCACGAACGCGAGCGCGGCGAGAATGAGCAGAGTGCGTCGAATCATGAAGATGGCTCCGGGGTGAAAGGATGAGTTGATACGCCGGGCCATTATAGGAACGCGGATCTGCGTGGCACTACGAATGGATTGTCGAATGCTAATGACGCGCGGCGGTCCACCTATAGCCAGCAGGCCTGCTTAACGTGACGCGTTACGGTTGCCATGCGCCGCGATCGAAACGGGATGTAGACGAATTTTGGCTGATAGGCTTTTTAGTGGTTTGCTATATACTTTTCCAACTTTTCTTGTCCCGGGGCGACGACGCTGTGAAAAAAATCCTCCTCACCCTTGCCGCCTCGGTGGCAGCCTGTGCCATCTGGTCGGTCGCCGCGCACGCGGAAGACCGCGAGCTGGTTGTGGCATCGAGCGCGACCTATACACCGTTCGCGTTTGAAAACAAGGACAAGCAGATCGTAGGCTTTGACATCGACATCATCGACGCGATCGCGAGGCAGCAGCATATGAAACTGCGTATCGTGAACACGCCGTTCACGAGCATCTTCGCGTCGCTCAACAATGGCGACGTGGACCTGGTCATCTCCGGCGTCACGATCAACGATAAGCGTAAGCAGAGTTTTGACTTCTCGGCGCCGTATTTCGACGCACGCCAGTTGATCGCGGTGCCGAAGAACAGTCCCGTGAAGTCGTTGAAGGACCTGGATGGCAAGAAGGTCTCCGTGGTGAGCGGTTCCACGGCCGACGATGTCATGAGCCGTGAGGTGGGCAAGACCAACCCGAATATCCGACGTTTCGAGAGCACGCCGCTGATCATTTCCGAACTCGCCTCAGGTGGTGTAGACGCGGCAATTGGCGACAACGGTGTCATTGCGTACCGGGTATCGCAGAATCCTGGCCTCAAGACCGTGGAAGACGCGAATTTCCCCAAGGAATACTACGGAATCGTGGTCCGCAAAGGCGACAAGGCCCTGCTGGACAAGATTAACGCCGGGTTGGCTGCGATCCGCGCAGATGGCAGCTACAACGTGATCTACAAGAAGTGGTTCAACCAGGAATTCAAGCCGCAATAATGGCGTGATGCACCGGCGCGCGCCGGGCCCGCCCGCGCTTCAGCCTTTTATTGAAAGCGAGCATGGAAGACAGCAATCCGGTCATGTGGTTCGGCTGGTTCCGCCCGGACATCCTGGTGGAGTACAGGCAACTGTTCTGGGAGGGGGCGTTGGTCACCGTTGGCACGACGGTGGCCTGCGTGCTGATGGGCTGCGCCTTGGGCCTCTTGTTGGCGCTCGCGCGGCTTGCCGACGCGAGGCATCAGCCGTGGCGGACGGCGTGCAAATATGTGCTGCGCTGGCCGTCTACGGCATATGTGAGTTTCTTTCGCGGCACGCCGTTGTTCGTGCAGATCTTGCTGATGCATTTCGCGGTGATGCCGGTGTTCATCCATCCGGTGCACGGGCTGTTGATCAGCGGCGATCTGGCTCGAACCTTGAAGCAGAATCACGGGGCGCTGATCTCCGGCGTAGCGGCGCTGACGCTGAATTCCAGCGCCTATATCTCCGAGGTGTTTCGCGCAGGCATCCAGTCGATCGCGATCGGCCAGAGGCAGGCGGGCCAATCGCTGGGCATGACGCACGGACAGATGATGCGTTATGTTGTGATCCCCCAGGCCTTCCGGCGCATGCTGCCTCCACTGGGCAACAACGTGATATCGCTGCTCAAGGACACGTCGTTGATCTCGGCAATCGGTCTCGGTGAGATGGCCTACGCTGCACGCACAGTGGCCGGCGCTTACGGCCGCTATTGGGAGCCTTACCTGGCGATTGCCGCAGCATACTGGCTGATGACGTTGGCGCTGACAATGGGCCTGCGCAGGCTGGAGGATCACCTGGCGCGAACCGATCACGTCGCACGGTAACGCGATAGCTAAAGACTGACGGCGGCAGAGCGGGGTCGCCGCCAAGCTTCGCGATATCCCGACTCACGCGCGGCGCTTCACACCCGGCAGTACGCAAAGCGCTTCATAAGCGAGATTGGCGGCAAGCAGGGCGGTGGTGCCGAACGGATCGTACGGCGGCGCGACTTCGACCACATCCGCGCCCACCAGGTCGAGCCCCCATGCGCCACGAATGATTTCGAGGGCTTGCGGGACCGTCAGTCCTGCGATCTCCGGCGTGCCGGTACCGGGCGCGTACGCCGGGTCGATGCCGTCGATATCGAAACTCAGATACACCGGCCCTCCGCCAACGCGCTCGCGCACCTCTGCCATCAGCGGTTCGAGCGAGCGGTTCCAGCACTCCTCGGCCTGCACTACGCGAAAACCCTGTTCGCGGCACCAGTCGAAGTCTTCTGCGGCGTAGCCGGTGCCGCGCAGACCGATCTGCACCACACGCTGGCAGTCGAGCAGCCCTTCCTCGACCGCGCGGCGAAACGGTGTGCCGTGCGCAATCTTCTCGCCCATCATCGTGTCGTTGACATCCGCGTGCGCGTCGACGTGTATCAGGCCGACCTTGCCGTGCTTGCGATGAATGGCACGCAGGATCGGCAGCGTGATCGTATGGTCGCCGCCTAGCGTGACCGGCGTAGCGCCGTGGCTCAGGATGGCGTCGTAGGCCGTCTCGATCCGTGCAATCGAATCGGGGAGGTTGTACGGATTGATCGCGACATCGCCGATATCCGCGACGCGCAGCGAATCGAACGGCGCGGCGCGTGTCGCCATGTTGTACGGGCGCAGCAACACCGATTCGGTGCGAATCTGGCGCGGCCCGTAGCGCGCGCCGGTTCGATTCGATGTGCCCAGATCGAACGGCACGCCAACGAAGCAGGCATCGAGCCCTTCGGCGTTCTCCACGTTGGGCAGTCGCATCATCGTCGCGACCCCGCCGCAGCGCGGCATCGCGTTGCCGCCCAGGGGCTGGAAATATTCCATGCTCACGATTCGCTCCAGTTGCATTCAGTCAGATGCTTAAAAGCATTCGGTGAATGCATTTTCTGCGCGAGGGCGGGACACGAACAATCGAAATAATTTCATGCGACGCATGTCCTCCCGTCATGGATCGGCGTAAACCCTCGCGCCTCGCCGTGCATAGGCGGGTTTTCCTCAGGTCATGCAAGAAGCTCATGCACCGCATGAAAACATATCGATTGTCCGCGCCGCGCGGCGCCGCCGAGAATGGTTTGGACAACGACGCAGATGCGTGTGCATAGGCCAATCGGGCCGGCATCTGTATCGGACGGTACCAACCAGGAACGCGACCATCCATGAACTATCCGGAATTCACCGCCAGCTTCGAGGAAGCCGGCGCGCGGCCAATGCAATGGCCCCATACAACGGGCCAAACCTGCGGCGAGGCACTCGTCACCCTGCTCGAAGGATACGGCGTCCAGTACGTGTTCGGCATTCCGGGCGTGCATACGGTCGAGCTTTATCGGGGTCTCGCCGCTTCGTCCATCCGCCACGTCACGCCGCGCCATGAACAGGGCGCGGGCTTCATGTCGGACGGCTATGCACGCGTGACCGGAAAACCGGGCGTGTGCTTCATCATCACGGGGCCAGGCATGACAAACATCGCGACCGCGATGGCGCAGGCGTATGCCGACTCCATTCCGATGCTGGTGATATCGAGCGTGAATGCACGCCGCGAACTGGGCAACGGAGACGGACGCCTGCACGAACTGCCATCGCAGCGCGACGTATTCACTGGCCTCACCGCGTTCTCGCACACGCTGCTCGATGCTGCGGAACTGCCCCAGGTGCTGGCCCGCGCATTCGCCGTTTTCGGCGGCGCGCGGCCGCGTCCGGTGCACATCGAGATTCCGCTGGACGTGATCGTCGCACCCGCTCGCGGCATGAACCTGATGTCGGTCGTCCTGCCAGCGAGGCCGGCGGGGTGCCCGGTGGCCCTCGCTGCGGCGGCAGACCTGCTTGCCACGGCGCGCCGTCCACTGATTCTCGCTGGCGGTGGCGCGCTGCACGCCGCGGCCGAACTGCAGGAACTCGCCGAGCGCCTGCAGGCGCCGGTTGCGCTGACGATCAACGCCAAGGGCTTGCTGCCGCCCGAGCATCCGCTGTTGCTCGGCTCGACGCAATCGCTGCCGCCAACGCGGGCGCTTGCCCGCGAAGCGGACGTCGTGCTCGCGGTCGGCACCGAGTTGGGCGAAACCGACTACGACGTGGTGTTCGACGGCGGCTTTTCGATCGAGGGCCGGCTGATCCGCATCGACATCGACGCGCAGCAACTGATGCGCAACTTCAGTCCCGACGTGGCCATCCCCGCCGACTCGCGGCAAGCACTCGGCAGCCTGTCGAGGCGGCTGCATGAACGCATCATGTCGGCGCGTCAGCGCGAGTGGGGCGCGCAGCGGGTCGCGCTCGCGCGGCAGGCCGTGGAGGCCGGCTACGACGCGCCGACACGCTCGCAGAAGCGCCTTGTCGACACGATCACTGCCACGTTGCCACACGTCATCATCGCGGGCGACTCGACCAGTCCCGTGTATGCGGGCAACTTCGTGCACGACGCACCGCAGCCGCGTTCATGGTTCAACTCGTCGACTGGCTACGGCACGCTGGGCTATGGGCTTCCCGCGGCGATTGGCGCGAAGCTCGCGGCGCCCGATCGCCCCGTGGTTTGCCTGATCGGCGACGGCGGGCTGCAGTTCACGCTGCCGGAACTCGCCAGCGCCGTGGAAGCCAGGGTACCCGTGGTGGTTCTCTTGTGGAACAACTTCGGCTACGGCGAGATACGCCGTTACATGACGGCGCGCGACATCGTGCCGGTCGGCGTCGATATCCACACGCCGGATTTTCTCGCACTGGCGCGCGGTTTCGGCTGCGTGGCGGCTCGCGTGGATACGCCCGATGCACTTGCCGCCGAGCTGCAGCAAGCCGTATCGCGCGACATCCCGACCGTGGTCGAAGTGAACGAAGCCGACTGGTTTGCGCGGGTGCCGGCATGAAGCAGCATGAATGGTTCGGGCCGGGAGTGACCCTGCGTACGCAGCTCTACATCGACGGCTTCTGGTGCGCGGGCGAGGCCGCGCGGCGTCTGACGGTCGTCAACCCATCGACCGAAGAAACGATTGCCCACGTCGAGGCCGCCAATGCCGCCGATGTCGATAGCGCGGTGCGTGCCGCCGCACGGGCCTTCCGCACCTGGAAGAAGACAACCGCCGCGCGGCGTGCAACCTTGCTGCGTGCGATCGCCAGCGGCGTGAGCGACCGGCGCGAACATCTGGCGGCGCTACAGTCGCTCAACAACGGCAAACCGCTGGAGGAAGCGCGAATCGACGTGAGCGACGTGATTGCCACGTTCGAGTACTACGCGGGCCTCGCCGAACAACTCGACGCAGTCGGCGAGTCCGTGGTTGCCATTCCCAGTGACGACTATCGGGCGAGCGTCCGGCGCGAGCCGGCGGGCGTGGTCGCGCTGATCGTGCCCTGGAATTTCCCAATGGTCACGACGGCGTGGAAGCTCGCGCCTGCGCTTGCGGCCGGCTGCACGGTCATTCTCAAGCCATCCGAAATCACGCCGCTTCCCGAACTGGAGCTTGCGGCGATCATCGCCGACGCCGGCGTGCCGAGAGGCGTGGTCAACGTCGTGACGGGCACGGGCACCGAAGTCGGGGCGCCGTTGGCGTCACACCCGCTCGTCGCGAAGGTTTCCTTTACCGGCAGCACTGCGGTTGGGGCGCAGGTCATGAAAACCGCTGCGGATACGATCAAAGGCGTGAGTCTGGAACTGGGCGGAAAGTCCTCCATTATCGTGTTCGCCGATGCGGACCTCGATCTCGCCACCGACCTCGTTGCGGGCGGGGCGTTCTTCAATGCCGGCCAGATGTGCTCGGCCACTTCGCGCGTACTGGTCGAGCGACCGATAGCGGACGCACTCGCGGCGCGGCTCGCCGACCGCGCAACGCGCACGGTCGTCGGCGATCCTTTCCAGCCCGGCGTGCAGATGGGGCCACTCACCAACCGCGCGCAGTACGACCGCGTGCAGCGCTACATCGCGCACGGCAAGGCCGACGGCGCGCGTCTCGTGATCGAAGGCGAGGCGCCAGCCGGTCCCGGCTACTTTGTGAAACCGACGATGTTCGTCGATATCCCCGCCGAAAGCCCGCTGTGGCGCGAGGAAATCTTCGGCCCCGTACTGTGCCTGCGCAGCTTCGATACCGAGGACGAGGCCATCGGGGCGGCCAACGATACGGAGTTCGGCCTGGTCGCCACGGTCGTCACGCGTGACGCCGGGCGGGGCAGGCGAGTGGCGGCCGAACTGGAAGCGGGCGTTGTCTGGATCAACGCGCCGCAGGTCATCTTTCCTCAGACCTCATGGGGCGGCTACAAGCGCAGCAGCATCGGGCGCGAGCTGGGTCCGTTCGGGCTCGCCGCCTTCCAGGAAATCAAGCAGGTGCTCATGCCTGCCGGGGCCGCCGCGGCTCCGGAAAACGTTCGCGGTGCATGAGCTTTTGTCATGGCGCGCATGCAGAGATTTCGTTTGTTGCGGGTTTTTGACGCACGTAGAGTCCATTCACGCAGCACGTTCGCGTGATTTTTGGTAATGGCAGCGCGCATTGGGCAGCGCCCATACGGTTCAATCAGGAGATGACCATGCAGGGGATCAAGCTGGGGAGAAGGCAGGCCATTCAGGCAATCGGCACGGCTCTGGCGGCATCGGCCTTGCCCATGCCATTCATCAGTACTGCCAGGGCACAGGAAAAGAGCTATGCGGGCAAGACCCTGCGGCTGCTCACCTGGTCCGACGACACCGGCGCAGCGGCCTTGCGCAACATCGCCGCCACGTTCAGCCAGAAGACCGGCGCGCAGGTCATCGCCGACCGCGCCGATGGCACCTCCGGCATGGTCGCGAAACTCAAGGCGGCCGGCGACCGGCCGACCTACGACGTGATCACGCTTGCCGGGGTCGGCGCCTCCGGTCTCGCCGATGCGGGCCTGCTGATGAAGCCGGATCTGAACAAGCTGCCCAACCTGAAAGACGTCGCGCCGCAATACCGCACGGGCGCCAATGGATTCGGCGTCGGCTACCTGCTGTGGTCGGACGGCCTCGTCTACAACACGTCCACCGTGAAGGCCGCCCCCTCGACGTACGAAGCCCTTTGGGATCCGAAGTATGCGGGACGCCTGTTCCTGCCGCCGCCCGAGTGGGCTGAAGCGGTCGATCTCGCGATCATCGCCGCGAAGATGGCGGGCGGTTCGCAGCAGAACATCGATCCGGGGTTCAAGAAGCTCGCCCAGTTGAAGGACCGCGTGCTGACGCTCGGCGAAAACCCGAACCAGGTCGCCGACCTGTTCCGCACCGGCTCGCTCGACATCGGCGGCATCTATGCACCGGCATTCTTCCCCGAGCAGATCCGCAAGCCCGAGTACAAGATGGCCGTGACCTATGGCATGAAAGAGGGCTTCGCAACCCAGCTGATGTTTACGGTGATTCCGAAGTCGCATCCCGGCGATGTCGATCTCATCCATGCCTTCATCGATCATTCGCTCGATGCCGGCGTGCAGGGCCGCATGGCCGCCGACGTGCTCAACGGTCCGGTGAACTCGCGCGCGGTCATTCCCGCCGAAAGCCGCGCCTTCGTGCCGTCGCCGCAGCAGATCGCCGAGAAGGCCGTGCTCCACGACGACAAGGCGCTCGCCGCGTTGCAGCCTGCGTGGATCAAGCGCTTCACCGAGATCTTTTCCGCGTAAGCGCCATGTCAGCCCTCTCTTCACATCGCGCGGGCACGCCGGCGCAGGCCGGCGAATCGACAGCCCAGCCCGGCACCGCAACGGCGCTGCCGCGCGTGCCGCCGTTGCTGCTGCTCGCGCCGATCCTCGCGTTTCTCGCCGTGCTGATCGCGGCGGCGCTCGCCGTGCTGCGCATGAGCTTTGGTGTGCCAGGCAACGAGTGGCATGCCTTCACGCTGCAGAATTACGTCGACCTCGGGGACGCCTACTTCCTGCGCTCGCTCTGGCTGACCTTGCGGCTGGCTTTCCAGAGCATGATCGTCGCCGTCGTGCTGGCGATTCCCGTGGCACTCGCGATGGCGCGTACGCAGTCGCGCACCGCGCGGCGCCTCCTGCTGGCCGGTGTGCTGCTGCCGCTGCTGGTCAATCTGCTGCTGCAGGGCTACGGGTGGCTCGTGATGCTGGGGCCGGCGGGCCTCGTCAATCACGTGCTCATGGCCACCGGCCTGATCGGGCGTCCGGTGTTGTGGCTGTATCGCGAGAACGGCGTGCTGCTCGGACTGATTCAAACGGCGTTCCCGCTCGCCGTGCTTCCCATCTCGAGCGCGATGCGTGCGGTGTCGCGCTCGTACGAAGAGGCGGCGGCTACCCTCGGCGCAAGCCGCTGGCAGACGATGCGCCACGTGATGCTGCCGCTGGCGATGCCTGGCATCGTCTCGGGCGCGCTGCTCGTGTTCGCCTATAACGCCAGCGCGTTCGCGGTGCCATTGCTGCTGGGCGGACGCCGCGTGCCGATGCTCGCCGTGCTCGTGCACGATCAGGTCGCGCCGTTGCTGAACTGGCCGGCCGCGTCTGCCTCGGGTGTCGTTCTGATGGCCGCGACGCTTGCGGTGATGGCCATCTCGCAACGACTGGTGCGCAACCTGCAACGCCACGCGGAGTCCCGCTCATGAATGCCTTGCGTATTCCCCTGACGATGCCCGGCCGCCTCAGCCGCGTGACCGGATGGTTCGCGACGATCGTGCTCTTTCTCGCCGCGCTGCCGATTCTGACGATGATCACGATGTCGTTCGGCAATTCGGACACGCTCGAATTTCCGCCGCAGAGCTTCGGCCTGCACTGGTATCGGGCCGCATGGCACACGTTCGTGTCGCCCGATGCGAGCGACGTGCTGTCCATGGGCACGGCGCTCACGACGAGCCTCATCGTCGCGGTCTCGACGATGTTCATCGCCACCGCCGTTTCCGTGCCCGCTGCCTACGCGCTCTCGCGCTACCGCTTTCGCGGCAAGGCCGTGATCGAGCAACTGGTCGCGCTGCCGCTCGTCTATCCGCTCGTGATGCTGGGGCTTTCGCTGTTGCTCGTCTTCAATGTCCTGCCGGTGGAACTGGGCATGGGGCGGCTCGTCATTGCGCACGTCATCCTGGCGCTGCCGTTCACGGTGAAGAACTGCGCGGCATCGGTTGCGTCGATCGGACCGGAGTTCGAGGAAGCCGCCTGCGTGATGGGCGCGAGCCCGCGGCGTGCGCTCGTCGACGTCGTGCTGCCGCTCATGCGTCCCGGCATTCTCGCCGGCATGCTCTTCGCGTTCATCGTTTCGTTTAACGAATTCACGGTGACGTTCTTCCTCTACGGCATCAACACGATGACGCTGCCGGTCTGGCTCTACAGCCGCACCGTTTCGTCGCTCGACCCAACCGTGTTTTCGTTCGCGGTCTTCATCGTGCTGATCGACTTCGCCTTGATCTGGCTGCTCGAAAAGCTCGTCGGCGACGAAGGCGTGGCGCTCTGATCGCCGCCCCTCACGCGGTCCCCGGGCACAAAGGAACTCTCATGACTCATCTGTCTTTGCAGGCCATCACCAAGCGCTTTCACAACGCGTTCGCGGTCGACCACGTCGATCTCAACGTTCCGGACGGCAAGCTGGTGTGTTTTCTCGGGCCTTCGGGCTGCGGCAAGACAACCCTGCTGCGTATCATCGCGGGCCTGGAGACGCCGACTTCCGGATCGGTGATATTCGCGGGGCGCGACCTCACGCAGGTGCCGGCCAACCGGCGCGACTTCGGCATGGTGTTTCAGTCGCTCGCGCTGTTCCCGCATATGACCGTTGCCGCCAATGTCGCCTATCCGCTGCGTTTGCGTGGCGTCGACAAGCGCGCACAAGCGAAGCGCGTGGCCGAACTGCTCGACCTGATCCAGCTTCCGCACATGGCGAACCGGCCCGTTACGCAGCTTTCCGGCGGGCAGCGCCAGCGCGTGGCGATTGCGCGTGCGATTGCCTCGTCGCCGAAACTGCTGCTGCTCGACGAGCCGCTTTCGGCGCTCGATGCGAAGCTGCGTGAAGCGATGCAGGTCGAGATTCGCCTGCTGCAACAGCGGCTTGGCATCACGACGATCATGGTCACGCATGACCAGCGCGAAGCGATGACGATGGCCGACGAGATCGTCGTGATGCAGAAAGGGCGCATCGCCCAGGTCGGCAGGCCGCTCGACATCTACCGCGATCCCGTGAATGAATTCGTGGCGGACTTCATCGGCCTCGGCAACATCTTGCCCGTGACGCTCGAAGCCGACGCCGGCATCGCGCTGCCGGGCGGCCAGCGGATCGCCGTCAATGCCGCGATGCGCGCGCCGGAGCGCTCGGGCGACATCCGCCTGCTGATTCGTCCGGAAGACGTGTGTGTGCGGCCGATGACTGCGAATCCCGGTCCGAACGTCGTGGCCGGCAAGGTGACGTTTGTTCGCGACGTGGGCGCGCAGATCGAAGCGACGATCGATTGTGACGGCTTCACGCTCACTGCCGCTACCACCCCCCGCGAGACGCCGGACCTCGAAGTGGGGCGACCCGTGCTCGCCGAGATGCCGGCCCACGCGTGCAGGCTGATTCCGGCGCATACCACGCACTGAAATTTCGCGTCGAAATTTTTACCCCCAAAGAAGCAGTTGGAAGGAGACATCCGTCATGAACACCACTCACGTCACCACGAACCCCATGCAGCGCCTCGCGGCTCGCACCATCGCAGCCTTCGCGCTTGCCGGCATGGCCGGCCTCAGCGCGTTCGCGCCGCTCGCGCATGCGGACGCGCTCGACACGATTGCGAAATCGGGCGTCGTGCGTGTCGGCGTATTCGAGGACTATCCGCCGTTTGGATCGATCGGACCCGACATGAAGCCGCAGGGCTACGACATCGACGTGGCCAATCTGATCGGCAAGGCCCTGAATGCGAAGGTCGAACTCGTGCAGGTGACGGGCGACAACCGCATGGCCTATCTGGCGGATCACAAGGCGGACATGCTGCTTTCAGTTGGCCAGACGCCCGAGCGCGCGAAGGTCATCGACTTCTCGCAGCCGTATGCGCCGTACTATCTCGCGGTATTCGGGCCGAAATCGCTGGCGGTGAAGAATGCCGGCGATCTGGCCGGCAAGACGGTCGCCGTCGCGCGCGGCACGCTCGAAGATCTGAGCGTGTCCAAGGTGGCGCCGCCTTCCGCGGTCATCAAGCGCTTTGACGACCCGAACGGCGCGATTTCCGCATTCCTCTCCGGTCAGGCCCAACTGCTCGTGGTTGGCAATGACGTTGGCGCGACCATCATGGCCCGTCATCCCGCCAACGATCCGGAGCAGAAGTTCTCCTTGTTCAGCTCGCCAGACCACGTTGGCCTGAACAAGAACGAGCCGCGCCTGAAGCAGAAGGTCGACGACGCCATCGCGGCCGCAAAGAAGGACGGCTCGATGAACGCCATCTCGCTCAAATGGCTGCGTGCTCCATTGCCGGCCAGTCTTTGATGCGCTCCGGCTCCCGCTTACCTGAACGACAGACGGCGCAGCGATGACTTACACATTCGACTTTAGTGACTTCGGTCTTTACGCGGGTATGCTCGCGCGCGGCGTGGAAGTGACGCTAGGCCTGACGGCGGTCTCGACCGTGCTGGGCGGCCTGCTCGGCATTGCGGGCGCGAGCCTTGCCGTCGCGGGCCCGAGGTGGGTGCGCGCGCTGGTTGCGTCCTACGTCGAGCTGATTCGCAATACGCCTTTTCTCGTGCAGCTCTTCTTTGTGTTTTTCGGGCTGCCGGGTCTGGGCGTGCAGATCAACGAGATGCAGGCGGCGGTTTTGGCGATGACCGTCAATCTGGGGGCCTACGCGACCGAGATCGTGCGCGCCGGCATCGACTCGGTCCCTCGCGGCCAGCGCCAGGCGGCCATGGCGCTCGGGTTGCAGGGGCGGCAGGTTTTCCGCCATGTCGTTCTGCCCCAGGCGCTCGCCAACGTCTTTCCGGCGCTGCTGGGCCAGGTGCTGATCGTGATGCTCGGTTCGGCCGTCGTCTCGCAGATTTCCGTGCCCGACCTGACGTACGCAGCCAACTTCATCCAGTCGCGCAACTTCCGCTCGTTCGAGAGCTACGTGATCGTCACGGTGATCTACCTTCTGCTGTCGATCGTCCTGCGGTTGCTCATCAACCGGCTCGGCAAGGGCCTCTTCGCCGGACGCACGGCACGCGGCGCCGGCGCCTCACGCACAACCCTGCGCGCGTGGTTTTCCGGTCGCGTCCGCATGGCTGCATCCGGCCTTTCGAAGGAGCGTTCGTAATGGTCGAGTTCACTCTCTGGGACATCGCGCGCAATCTGCTGCTGGCCGCGCGCTGGACCGTCCTGCTCTCGCTTTGTGCGTTCGTTGGAGGCGGCATCGCGGGCCTCGTGCTGCTGGCGATGCGCGTGTCGCCGTTGGCCTGGCTGCGTCGCATTGCCGTGCTGTACGTCGAACTGTTCCAGGGCACGCCACTGCTGATGCAGCTCTTTCTCGCGTTCTTCGGGCTGCCGCTCGTGGGAATCGAAGTGTCGCCGTGGCTCGCCGCAACGGTGACGCTCACGCTCTACACGAGCGCCTACCTGGCCGACATCTGGCGCGGCTGCGTCGAAGCCGTGCCACGAGGGCAGTGGAGCGCCGCGGCCAGCCTCGGCATGACATGGCCTCAGCAACTGCGTTACGTCGTCTGGCCGCAGGCATGGAAGATCGCCGTGCCGCCCACGGTCGGCTTTCTCGTGCAGGTGGTGAAGAGTACGGCGCTCACCTCGATCATCGGCCTGACCGAGTTGACCAAGACCGGGACCATGATCACGAACGCCGTGTTTCGTCCGTTCCCGATCTACGCGATGGTCGCGCTGCTGTACTTCGCGATGTGCTTTCCGCTCACGTGGTACGCACGTGTGCTCGAAGGCCGCTACCAGCGTGCCCGTCACCGCTGAACGCATGAACTTCAACGCTTTTCGGAAGCAGGTTTCCACATGATTACCATTAGCAACGTATCGAAGTGGTACGGTCAGTTCCAGGTGCTCACTGACTGCACGACGGAAGTGAAAAAAGGTGAAGTCGTCGTGGTATGCGGGCCGTCGGGCTCGGGAAAATCGACGCTCATCAAGACGGTCAACGGCCTCGAACCGTTTCAGAACGGCGAGATCAGGATCAACGGCGAGTCGGTCGGCGACAGGAAGACCAATCTGTCGAAGCTGCGCTCGAAAGTGGGCATGGTTTTTCAGCATTTCGAACTCTTCCCGCATATGTCGATTACCGAAAACCTCACGCTCGCGCAGGTGAAGGTGCTTGGCCGGCACAAGGACGAGGCCGCGCAAAAGGCCCTGGGGCTGCTGCATCGCGTGGGCTTGCGCGCTCACGCGGACAAGTTTCCTGCCCAGCTCTCCGGCGGTCAGCAGCAGCGTGTCGCAATCGCCCGCGCGTTGTCGATGGACCCGATTGCGATGCTGTTCGACGAGCCAACCTCGGCACTCGATCCGGAGATGATCAACGAGGTGCTGGACGTGATGGTCGAACTCGCCCAGGAAGGCATGACGATGATGTGCGTCACGCACGAGATGGGCTTCGCGAAGAAGGTGGCGAATCGCGTGATCTTCATGGACCAGGGGTGTATCGTCGAAGACGATCTCAAGGAGGCGTTCTTTGCGCAGCCGAAGTCCAGTCGCGCGAAGGACTTCCTTTCAAAGATCCTTCACTAGCCTGCTTCCGTCAAACCGGAAACGCGAATCCCATGCGACGCCTTCCTCCACTCAACGCCCTGCAGGTATTCGAAGTGGTCGCGCGCCACCGCAGCTTCACGTGTGCTGCAGAACACCTGTGTCTCACGCAGGGCGCGGTGAGCCGACAGATCCTCTCGCTGGAGGACTACTACAAGTTTCCGCTTTTCATCAGAGGAAAAAAGGGGCTCACGCTGACGACCGAAGGCGAGATGCTGCTGCCCGTCGTGAGGGAGGGCCTCGCGCGCATCGAGGAGACGTCGGCGCGCTTGACGCGGCAGCGCACCGATCTCGCCATGAAGGTGCCGACCTGCATCATGCGCTGGATGTTGCCAAGAATCATGCGGTTTCAGGGCGAGCACCCAGACTTGCTGGTGCAGATTACGGCAACCTGGCAGCATGACGTCGACTTCCAGGCCGAGCCGTTCGACGCCGCGATCATCTACGGTTCGTCCCCAGGCGCCGATGTTCACGCGGTGCCGCTCTTCGACGAGCAGATCACGCCGGTATGCGCGCCGGAACTGCTGAACAGCAAGCCGCTCGCACAGTTCGACGATCTCTCGCAATTTACGCTGCTGCATCCGACGCGAGACCATCGTGACTGGAGACAGTGGCTCGATCAGGTTGGCGCGACCCAGGTGGACGCAAACATGGGTCCGAGTTTCGAAACGCTCGATCTGGCCACGAACGCGGCCATGCAAGGCTTCGGCATTGCGATCGGTGACCGCACACTGGTCGACGACGACCTCGTGGCGAAGCGGCTTGTCATGCCGTTCGACACGGTGATCGAAACGGGCGCGCGCTATTACTTTGTCTATCCCGAGTGCGTGGCACATCAGCCGAAGGTGAAGCTCTTCAGCGAGTGGATGGCACGCAATCACCAACGACAACCGGCGATTGCGCCGGTATAGCAACCGCCAGGCGAGCGGCGCCCCCTCAAACCTGCGCCGCCGCTTCATCCGCTTTGTCGCGTTCCAGCAAGGGATAAGCGAGCGCGCAAATATGTGACTGGATGCGCACGAGATCGCGCAGCACGTCGAGATGCAGCGAACTCGAGGCCAGGCTGTCCGGCTGGCCGTCGCGCAACCGTTCGAGGTGGCGTTCGCGCGCCGATCGTTCGAGTTGCCTCAGGGCCTGCTTGTCGGCGATGAGCTGCGCGGCGGTTTGTGTGCGCCCCGACACGAGCAGGGCCTGGGCGCGGCGAAAGCTGTCGATCACCGAGTCATGCAGCATGCGCAGCTCTTCGGTGCCTTCCGCCGAAAAGCTCAGCTGCATCTTGATCTTCTTCTGTGCGATCTCGAGCAGATTCTTGTCGATGATGTCGCCGATATGCTCGAGATTGATCACGGCGGTCATGATGTCCGATGCCCAGCGCCGGTCCTCTTCGCTGAGCGGCTCGCGGGTCAGTTCGGTGACGTAGCGCTTGATCGCGTCGTGGAGCACGTCCACGGTGTCGTCACGGCTCGCGACATCGCTCACTGCGCGGCGGTCATTGGCAAGCAGCACCGGCACGCTCTCGCGCAGCATCGCCTCGACGATCTCGCTCATTCTGATCACTTCGCGCGCCGCGCACGCCAGCGCCAGCGGCGGAGACTGCAAGGCGCTTTCATCGAGGTAGCGCGGCGAGCACGCATCGTCGCCCGCAGCGGGCGAGGGCATGATGCGCTCCAGCAGACGCGCTACCGGATCGAGCAGTCCGATGAACACGACTGCGATGGCGACGTTCAGGCCAGTGTGAAAATCGGCGATCGTGCGGCTGGCGTCGCCGGGCAGCGTGTCGAGCAGGCGCGCGAGCGGCGAGCACACGGCGAGCAGCAGCACGCACACGCCGCCGCGCAGCAGCAGGTTGCCGGCGGGCAGCCTGCGGCGGCTGAGATCGTGCCCCTTCGCCGCCTCGAAGTACGGATTGAGCGCGCTCCCGACGTTCGCGCCGAGCACCATGGCGATCGCGATGTCCAAAGGCACGGTATGCAGCTTCGCGAGCGACATCACGAACAACACGACCGGAATGCTCGAATGCGCGGCCCACGTGAGCACGCACGACAGCGCGGCGTTGAGCACGGGCTCGCCGGACAGCGCGCCGAGTACCGTACGCAGCGCGGGCGCGGTTTCCGCGGGCTGCACCGTCGAGACGAGCAGCGTGAGCGCGAGCAGCATGAGTCCGAGCCCGATCGATGCCCGGCCGATATCGCGGTTGCGCGAGCCCTTGCCCCTTTCGAACAAAGCCATGCCGATCAGCAGGCACGCGGGCGAAATCCAGCTGAGGTCGAGCGAGAACGCCTGCACGATGAGCGTCGAGCCCACGTTCGCGCCGAGCATCACGGCGAGTCCCGTCACCGCTCCCATCAGGCCGCGCGCCGCGAAGGACGACGCGATCATGCCAGTTGCCGTACTGCTCTGCAGCGCGCCGGTGATCGCGAGTCCTGCACAGAATGCATTGAAGCGGTTGCCGAGGCTGCGCGCCATGAAGCGCCGCAGCGAGGCGCCGAACGCGCGCATGAGCCCGGACTCGACCATGTGCAGGCCCCACGTGAGCAGGGCGACACCGCCCGCGAGATGAAGCACGATCAGGATCATCCGGCGCCTCCTTTGTGTTGTTTTCGGCTACACGGCCTGCACGCCTGCCTCGATTGCCTCCTCGAGTATCATCAGCGCACCGCCGCTTTGGTCGAGACGCGCGAGAGCGCGAGCAGCACGAGCAGCGTGCCGCCTCCCAGCACCATCGTGAGGGTCGACGCATCGAAGATCGCACCACGGTCGGACAGCGCGAAGATGCCCACGGGCAGCGTGACCCAGCCAGGTGGATAGATCATCAGCGTCGCTCCCAGTTCGCCCATCGACAACGCGAAGCTCAGGCTGAACGACGCGAGCAGATACGGTGCGATGAGCGGCAGTGTCACGCGGGTCAGCTGGTAGAACGGCCGCGCGCCGAGGCTTTCGGCGACCTCGCCGTACTCCGGCGCCAGTCGCGCGAGCCCCGCCGACACATTGCCGTACGTGAACGCCGAAATCAGCAGGAAGTGGGCGAGAAACACGATCGACGCCGTGCCGTTGAGCAGGACGGGCGGCTGGCTGAACGCGACGAGCAATCCAAGCCCGATGGAAACCGACGGCACCGCGCTCGGCACGAAGAAGACGACGTCGAGCACGCGTCTCGGCATGCCCTTCATGCCGCGCAACGCGAGTGCCGCCCATGTGCCGCTCACGAGTGCCGCCGCACTGGCGAGCGCCCCGGTGAGCACGCTCACGCGCAACTGGTCGGCCGAATCCGTGTGGAACACCCGCGCGTAGTGCGCGAGCGTCAGGTGGCTCGGCAGAATGCCGTTCCACTGTCCGCTCACGCTGGCGAGCGCGATCATCGCGACCGGCAATCCGTAGATCGCGGCGAATAGCAGCGCCGTCGCACTCCAGGTCGACACCTTTGCCCATTTAGCCCAAAGCAGCACGGCGACCTCCGCAAAGTGACACGACTGTCCGGTAGCAGGCGTAGAGCCCGAGCGACAGCGCGATGTTGATGACGGCAATCACGCAGGCCGTGGTGTAGTCGAACTCCTGAATCGCCTTGCCGTAGATGAGCAGCGGCAGGGTGATCACGTCTTTCGCGCCGATGAACAGCACGATGCCGAACTCGTTGACGGTCAGCAGCAGGCAGAGGCTGCCGCCCGCGAGCAGCGCGGGCAACGCGGCGGGCAGGATGATCTGCCGGATGATGCGCAGCGGCTTCGCGCCGAGACTGCTCGCCACTTCGATCTGCGCGTTGTCGATCTGCGAGAAGCAGGCAAGCAGCGGGCGCATGATGAACGGCGTATAGACCGTCACCTCGGAGAGCACGACGCCCCACTGCGTGTACAGGAAGTCGACGGGCGGCAGGTTCAGGTGGAAGAACGTCATCAACGACTGGTTCAACAGACCCGCCGAGCCGTACACGAACGTGAAGGCGAGCGCGACGAGAAAGGTTGGCAGTGCGATGAACGTATCGATCAGCCGACCGACGAAGCGCGCGCCGGGAAACGGCACGAATGCGATCACGAGCGAGAACACGAAGCCCAGCACGAGGCAGCCCACCGACGCGCTGACCGCGATGGCGATCGTGTGATAAAGCCCGCTCAGGAACTGTCGCGAATGCAGCACGGCGGCGAAGTTCGCGAGCGTGAGCGTGTGAGTGCTGGAGTCGGCCCCGCCGCCCAGGGCCTGCAGCGCGATGAGGCCGAACGGGTAGAAGAAGATTGCCGCCAGCACCACGAGCGGCGGCGCGATCCAGAGGCCGCGCCAGCTGGCCGGGGAGCGGCCGGCCGGCGCGGGCGGCGCAATGACGAGATCAGCCATGGCCTTCGACCTCCGGTACGAGCGTGACGTCCGCGGCGTCGAAGTGAACGGACATCGCCGTGCCGGGCTCCGGCGGGCTTTCGAGCGGCGCACGCGTAAGACGTAGCGCTTCGCCGCCGACATCGAGCACGACGCTGTGCAGTTCACCAAGCCATTGCACGCTCTGCACGACGCCCGTCACGCGATTGGACGCTTCCGTGCGCGGCCTGAAGTGCAGATCGTGCGGCCGCACGCATACGTAACACGCGCTGGCGGCGGGCAGGCCGTGATGATTGCGCCCGACGATCGAAAAATCCCCGCAGCGCACCCGCGCGTAGCCGTCGGTCGTGGGCACCAGTTGCTGCGCCGGCAACACGTTCGCACGCCCGAGGAATTCCGCCGCAAAACGGTTCGGCGGATGCCGGTAGAGCCCCTGGGTCTCGCCGTGAGCCACCAGCTTGCCGTCGCGCATGATGCCGATGTGGTTCGCGAGTGTGAGCGCCTCGGTCTGATCGTGCGTCACATAAAGCACGGTCAGCGAGGGCAGGCTGCGATGCAGCTTCGCCAGCTCGTCGAGCATCGAGCGCCGGATCTGCGCGTCGAGCGCGGAGAGTGGCTCGTCGAGCAGCAGCACCTGGGGCTGGATCGCGAGCGCACGCGCGATTGCCACGCGCTGCTGCTGGCCGCCGGAGAGTTCGCGCGGATAGCGCTTCGCATACTTCGACATGCCGACGAGGCCGAGGCACTCGGGCACCCGCGTGCGGATCGCGTCCGCGTCGGTGCCGCGTGCACGCAGGCCAAAGGCGACGTTGTCTTCCACGCGCATGTGCGGAAACAGCGCGTAATTCTGCACGACCATGCCGATGTTGCGTGCATACGGTGGCAAACGCGTGACGTCGCGCGCGCCGATCACGATGCGTCCCGCGCTCGGCTGCACGAAGCCCGCGACGGCCCGCAGCGCGGTCGTCTTGCCGGAGCCCGAGGGGCCGATGAGCGCGACGATCTCGCCGGGCTTCACGGTGAGCGTGAGCGAGTCGAGAATAGTCTGGCCGCCGTACGTCACCGAGACATTCTCGAAGCCGATTCCGCTGGCGCCGTGCGCGACCGCCGCCGGCACCGCGGGGGCCTGCGGCGCAGGCCCGCGTTCCATGGTGAAGGTATTGGCCATTAGTTGCTCGAGATCGCCTGGTTGTAAGTTGCCACGTCGGACTTCAGGTCGTGCATGACCTGGTTCCAGTCGGGCTCCCAGATTTCGACGCCCTGCAGCATCGCGCTGAGCGTCTTGAAGTTGGCGTCGGTGGGATGCACGTCGGTGCGCACGGGCATGCCATAGGCGGACTTGCTCACGTCCTGCTGGGCCTCGGCGCTCAGCAGGAAGTCGATCAGCTTCTTGCCGTTGTCCGTATGCGGCGCGCCGGCGACGAGACCGATGTAGTAGGGCAGCGAGAACGTGGCGCGGCGCCCGCTCGGGCCGGCGGGGAAGAAGACCGAAATGTTCGGGTTGTCGCGCATCTGCGAGAGGTTCATCTGCAGATCGCCATTGGCGACGTAGAGTTCGCCCTTGTTCACGAGCGCCGTGAGCTTGCCCGTGGAAGCGGACGGTCCGAGGTTGTTCACCTGGAGCTTGCGCAGATACGCGAAGCCGCCGTCCTTGCCGTCGAACGCGTGGAAGGTCTGCAACATCAGCGCGGTACCGTCACCGGCCTGGCCCGGCGTCGAGTACTGCACCTTCTGCTTGAACTGCGGAGCGAGCAGGTCCGTATAGGCCTTGGGCGCACTCTTGAGCACTGCGGAGTTGTAGATGAACGTGGGGTAGTTGTCGACCATGGCGACGTACAGCCCCCTGGCATCCTTGTCGCGCGCGGCGATCTTGTCGGCGCCAGCCGGAGAGTAGGGTTGCAGCAGGCCGTCGGCCGCGGCCTTCTGCATAAACGGCGGCAACGTCACGAGCACGTCGGCCTGAATATTCGACTTCTCCTTGCCGAGACGATCCACCACGCCGCTCGACCCGGCCTCGATATATTGCACCTTGATGCCCGTTGCCTTCGTGAAGGCTTCGAACTGGTTGCCGAACCAGCTGGGCGTGCCGTCGTGAAGACCGTCCGCGCTGTAGAGGGTCACGACGCCGGATTGTGCATGCACGGAGCCCGCTGCGAAAGCGAAGGCACAGGTCACCGCGGCGATCAGTTGAGTTTTCATATTCAACCTTCCTTGAGTTCGGATGCTGAAAAAAACCTCGTAGGGCCGCGCGCTGGCGGCTTGCATCGCAATCCTGCCGGATGCTGCAGTCACTCCCAGGGCATGGACCAGGTCCTGACGTTGGTGTAGCTCTTCATCGCCTCGACCATGCCTTCCTTGTAGCCGTTGCCGGAGTCCTTGATGCCGCCGAACGGCGACATTTCGGTGCGATAACCCGGCACTTCCCAGACGTTCACGGTGCCGACCTCCAGCTCGTTGACGAACTTCGTGGTGTAGTCGAGGCGGTTCGTGCAGACGCCCGAGGAGAGGCCGTAGGCGGTCGAGTTCGAGATGCGGATGACGTCTTCGATCTGGTTGGGAACCCGAATGATCGGGATGACCGGGCCGAAGGTCTCCTCGCGCACGAGTTCGCAGTCGTAAGGCACGTGATCGACGACGGTGGGGGCGTAGAGCGCGCCCTGGCGGGGGGCGCCGTAGAGCACGCGTGCACCGTGCGCTTCGGCGTCGGCCACGCGGCGCTCGAACAGTTGCGCGGCCGCTTCGTTGATGACCGTCCCCACGTCGACACTGGGGTCCATCGGCTCGCCGCACTTGAGCTTCTTCGCGTGCACGAGCACTCGCTCGACGAAGGCATCCGCCACGCTTTCCACCACGAGAATGCGCTTGACCGCCGTGCAGCGCTGGCCGGAATTCCTGGTCGCGCCCGTCACCGCGAGCAGCGCGGCACGGTCGAGGTCGGCATCTTCCATAACGATGAGCGGGTCGTTGCCGCCCAGTTCCAGCACGGTGCGGCGGTAGCCCGCGTGCTGCGCGATGTACTTGCCCACGCGTACCGAACCGGTGAACGTAACCAGATCGCAGTGCGGGTCCGTGATCATGCTGTCGCCCATCGTGCGAGGATTGCCGGTGACGACGCTCAGCATCTCGGGCGGCAGGCCCGCTTCGTAGAGCACGTCGGCGAGCGCGAGCGCGGTGAGCGGCGTGAGTTCGGTGGGCTTGAGCACCACCCGGTTGTTCGTTGCGATGGCCGGCGCGAGCTTGTGGCTCACCATGTTCAGCGGATGGTTGAACGGCGTGATGGCGGAAATCACGCCGAGCAGCGGCAGACGCGTCGTGAAGATCTTGCGGTTCTTGCCGTTCGGGCTGATGTCGCACGAGTAGACTTCACCATCGTCCTTGATCGTGAGTTGCGCGGCAAACGACCAGACATCGTAGGCGCGGCTTGCTTCGTAGAGCGAATCTTTCCAGCACAGACCCGACTCCGCTGTGATGAGGCGCGCGAAGTCCTCCTTGCGGTCGCGCAGCGCTTCGGCGGTGGTCTGGAGGATGCGCTGACGCTCGAAGCGCGTGAGGTGCGGGCGCGCGGCGTGCGCTTTGGCGAACGCTTCCTGCACGTGTTCGGGACGGCCCGCGGGCACGGTGCCGACCACTTCGTTCGTGTAGGGATTGAAGACTTCGATCACTTCGTCGGTCGAGACCTGCCGGCCGGCGATGCGCATGGACTCCTGCTTGAATGCGGGTTTGGTCATGACGTTCATCGCATACCTCGTTCTATGATCCGGTTGGGCGCGCCCCCTCGCGGATGCGAGCGGCGGCGTGCGGGGGCCTTCGTGTTGATACGTGTGTCAAGCGGCGGCGGCTTGTGCGACGTGGTTCAGCGCGACATCGAAGATGTCGAAATTGCGCAGCGCGCGGCCCTGCGGCCAGTCGGTCTTGCGGTTGACAATGAGCGGCACGTCCTGCTCAGAGATCCCGCCATGCGAGCGCAACGGCTCGGTCAGGCCGGAAAAGTCGTGGCGCGCGGCGCTCGTGCCGAACACCTTGGCGCGCGTGCCGACCACGACGATGTCGCCGATCCGGTCGGGCGGCAGCTCGAAGCGCTCGCATGCGGCATCGCTCCTCAGGGCGAGTTCTACGCCCTCGGTGTTGCGCAGCTTGTCGAGCAGCGTGGCCGCGCCTGCCGTGTCGGTGCCCTCGGGCAGGTAGACGGTGGCGAACGAGCCGAGCGCGCCGTGGTGCGCGACGTAGGGATCGGTGATCGGCAGGATCACGCGCGCGCGACCCTTCCCGGTCCACTCGTCGAACAGATCCTGGAGGTAGAGCACGTCGGGCTCGCCATTCGCGCGGTGCTTGTCGTTCATGCCGTGGTCCGCCGTGATCGCGAGTACGCAGCCTGCGGCGTCGAGTTCGCCCACGTAGCGGTCGAACATTGCGTAGAAGTCGTTGGCTTTCGGCGCTCCAGGTGCTGCCTTGTGCTGCACGTAGTCGGTCGTCGAGAGATACATCAGGTCGGGGCGAAACGTATCGAGAAGCTTCACGCCGGCGGCGAACACGAACTCGGAGAGATCGGCGGAGTAGACGTCGGGCAGCGGCTTGCCGACGAACGCGAGCACATCGCCGAGACCGTTCTGCTCGCGTGTCGCCTGATCGGCTTTTTCGGCCGAGAACGCGATGGCGCGGCCGCTCGCGAAGTCGAGCCCCTTGCCGAGCAGCGTGCGCAGTTTGTCCTTCGCGGTGACGACCGCCACCTTCGCGCCGGCGTCGTGGAACGCCGCGAAGATCGTGGGTGCGCGCAGGAAACGCGCGTCGTTCATCATCACTTCTTCGCCGCTCGCACGGTCGTAGAAGTAGTTGCCCGCAATACCATGCACTTTAGGCGGGCGGCCCGTGAGGATCGAGAGATTGTTCGGGTTGGTGAAGCTCGGAATCACGCACTGCGCAATGCGGCTCGTGCCGGTGCGCAGCAGCTTGGCCAGATGCGGCGCGCGGCCTGCCTTGATGGCCTCCTCGATATACGCCGGCTCGGAACCGTCGAGGCAGATCACCACGACGGGCGCGGCGGGAAAGCGGTATTCGCGACCGTTCACGGCCACTGCGGTGTCATTCAGCGTGCTCATTGCATCTCCATTCAGGCTGTTTTTTCGATCTGACCGACCATGCCCATTTCCTCGAGGACTTCGCCGATCGCGGCGAGTGCGGCGCGCATTTCCTTTTCGCCGATCCGGCCAATACAGCCGATGCGGAACGAGTCGGCCACGGTCAGCTTGCCCGGATAGATCACGAAGCCGCGCGCCTTCAAACTTTCGTAGAACTGCGCAAAGACGAAGAGTGGGTCCTCGGGCATATGGAACGTGACGATGATCGGCGCCTGCAGCGCGTCCGCGAGCAGCGGCCTGAAGCCGAGCGCGCGCATGCCGTCGAGCAGGATCCGGCAGTTGTTGCGATAGCGTCCCCCGCGACCGGCTACGCCGCCTTCGGCATCGAACTCATCGAGCGCCTGGTGGAAGGCAACGATCACGTGCGTGGGCGGCGTGAAGCGATACTGGCTCGTCTTCTCCATGTTGAGCCACTGGTCGTGCAGGTCGAGCACGAGCGTGGTGGCGTTGCCCTGTGTGCGCTTGAGCGCTTCGACGCGGCAGATCACGAAGCCGAGGCCCGGGACGCCTTCGATGCACTTGTTGGACGATGCGGCGACCGCGTCGATGTGCATGGCCTGCACGTCGATGGGCAGCGCGCCGAAGGCGCTCATCGAATCGACGAGATAGCCCTTGCCGTATCTGGCCGCCAGTGCGCCGATCTGCGCGATGGGGTTGAGAATGCCCGAGGTCGTCTCGCAGTGAACGGTGAACACGTGCGTGATGGACGGGTTGCTCGCCAGCAGCGCTTCGACCGCGGCGAGGTCAGGCGGCGTGTCCTCGGCCGTTTCGTGCACCACGGTCCTGCGCCCGGCGATATCGAGAATGCGCTTCGCCCGCTTGCCATAGGCGCCGTTGATCAGCACGAGGACCTCGCCGTCGGCGGGCACGAAGGTCGTGAGCATGGCCTCGACGGCGAAGGTGCCCGAGCCTTGCATGGGCACCGTCGCCCAGTCGTCCGAACCGTTCGCTATCCTGACGAGTCGCGTGAGCACTGAGCGGTTGATTGCGATGAAGTTCGCATCGCGCGAGCCCCAGTCGTGAACCATTGCCGCTTTGACGGTGCGCGAGGTGGTGAGTGGACCGGGCGTAAGGAGCAGCGGATCGCCGGTTTCTGAAGCTGCAGGGGAGGAAGCCGTGGAAGATGCCGTCATGGGGTGTCTCCGTGAAGGTCTGTTCTGACTGTCTGACTGCGTGTTGAAGTCACTTTAGGCCGCGCAACAAAAACAGTCAATACGCCACTATTTGCCACAACACCAGGGGATACGCGGATGCGTTGCCAGCGATTGCGTCAGATGCGGCGCGGCAAGCGGCAGCGCGACCCGGCACTACGTGCGCGCAGAGGAACGATGGGGAGAGGGATGGGCAAGCGCCCGTGTGTGCGGCTCAGCGCTCGCCGCGCGCGACGATCACTCGCCACTGCTGCAGTTCGAACGCACGAGCGATACGCGGGGGCGGCGGCGCATCGACGACGACGCCTGCGATGTGCGGCACGGGCGTGATCCGCACGGGCGTGCCGTGCTCGAACTTGGTGTGGTCGGCGAGCACGTAGACCGCCTTGCCGGCGTTCATCATCAGATGCCGCTGCTCGGCGGCGAGCCGCGAGTAATCGGTGAATTCGCCCTCCGGCGAGATACCGCTCACGCCGAGAAAAACAAGGTCGACGCGATAGTGGGCGAGCGCGGTCATCGTCTCGATGCCGAATGCCGCTTCGTCGTTCGGCTCGATGTCGCCACCGAGCACGATCACTTTCACGCCGGGCGCGCGGCACAGGAGCAGGCCGATCGGCAGGCTGTTGGTGATAACGGTGAGGTCGCTGTGGTTCGTGAGCGCAGCGGCGAGGCCCAGCGTGGTGGAGCCCGAATCGAGCAGCACGACCATGCCGTCGGCGACGAGCTGCGCCGCCGCGGCGCCGATGGCCGCCTTGCCCGCAGCGTTCGCCGCTTCGCGCGTGGCAAGCGACGGTTCGTCAACCGCGCGCTTCGCCGCGCCGCCGTGGACGAGACTCAGGCGGCCCTGTTCCGCGAGCGCCTTGAGGTCACGACGGATCGTTTCGCGCGAGACGCCGAGCGTCATGCTCATGTCGGCGACACTCACTGAGCCGCTCGCATCGAGGCTTTGCAGAATGTAGTCGGTGCGTCCGACGGCGAGACGGCGGTTCAGCGGCATGGGTGGAGCAAGGGGTGGGGCGGCGCGGTCATCTGGCATGGTGTTGCCTTTCAGGAAAGGAAAGCGCGGCGGTGCCCGTGAACTGGACGCACGAGGATAAGCCACAAAATACCACAAATTGCCGAGCGATTCGTTCCTCTCGAAGCGGGGTGAATCGTCGTTGCATTTTGGCAGGTTCGTGATGCCAAGCCGCCCAGACCAAGCAAATATCCCCCATCAAGCGCACACGTCTTGTGGCAAATCGAGTTGTTTTGTGTGGCATCTTGTTGCATTATTTGGCTTGCTAGCTGTCCTCGCAACGCATTTCACTCCGCATCGAGGCCCACCCTATGCCTACCCCTGTCCCTGCGCATGCGCGCGTCGTGATCATCGGCGGCGGTATCGTCGGCTGCTCCGTGGCTTACCATCTCGCGAAACTCGGTTGGCGCGACATCGTCCTGCTCGAACAGGGCGTGCTCTCGTGCGGTACGACGTGGCACGCGGCGGGCCTGGTCGGCCAGTTGCGCGCGCAGCACAGCATGACGAAGCTCATTCGCTATTCCACGGCCCTTTATGCCGAACTCGAGGCCGAAACGGGGCTGGCCACCGGCTGGAAGCAATGCGGGTCGCTCTCGGTGGCGCGCACGCCGGAGCGGATGACCCAACTGAAACGCACGGCCGCGTCGGCGCGCGCCTATGGCGTGACCTGCGACGTCATCGGGCCGCGGGAGGCGGGCGAGTTGTGGCCGGTGATGCGCACCGACGACCTGCTTGGCGCCGTCTGGCTCCCGGGTGACGGCAAGGCGAATCCGACGGACCTGACGCAATCGCTCGCGCGCGGCGCGCGCATGCGTGGCGCCCGCGTGGTCGAGAACACGCGAATCACCGCCGTGCACTCGGCCGCCACGCGCGCGGGGCGAGTCGTCGCCGGAGTCACGTGGCGCAACAAGGACGGCGACGAAGGCACGTTGCAGGCGGATCTCGTCGTGAACTGCGCGGGGCAGTGGGCGAAGGCGATCGGCCGGCTGGCCGGCGTCACGGTGCCCCTGCATTCGGCGGAGCACTATTACATCGTGACCGAGCGCATCGCGGGCGTGCATCCCGATTTGCCCGTCATGCGCGACCCCGACGGCTTCATCTACTTCAAGGAGGAAGTGGGCGGCCTCGTAATGGGCGGCTTCGAGCCGAATGCGAAGCCGTGGGGTATGAACGGGCTTCCGGAGAACTTCGAGTTTCAGCTGCTGCCCGACGACTGGGATCAGTTCGAAGTGCTGATGGAAAATGCATTGCAGCGTGTGCCGGCGCTTGAAACCGCGCAGGTTCGCCAGTTCTACAACGGGCCGGAATCGTTCACGCCGGACAACAATTTCATTCTCGGTGAGGCGCCCGAGTTGCGCGGCTTCTTCGTGGGCGCGGGTTTCAACTCGATGGGCATCGCCTCGGCGGGCGGGGCCGGCATGGCGCTCGCCGAGTGGATCGTGGCCGGCGAGCCGACCATGGATCTGTGGCCCGTGGACATACGCCGCTTTGCGCGCTTCAACGGCAACGACACCTGGCTGCACGACCGCGTCAAGGAAACACTGGGCCTGCACTATGCGATGCCCTGGCCGAATCGGGAACTCCACACGGCGCGGCCGTTCCGCCGCTCGCCGCTCCATGCGCTGCTCGCCGCCGATGGAGCCTGCTTTGGCAGCAAGATGGGCTGGGAGCGCGCGAACTTCTTCGCGCCAAAGCCCATCGAGGCGCGCATCGAGTACGCGTTCGGCCAGCAGAACTGGCTGCCGTGGAGCGGCGCGGAGCACCGCGCCTGCCGCGAACGCGTCGCGCTGTTCGACATGACGTCGTTTGCCAAGCTGCTCGTCAAGGGGCGTGACGCGGAAGCTGTCCTGCAGGGTATCGTCGCCAATGACGTCGCCGTGCCGGTCGGCACCACGATCTATTCCGGTATCCTGAACGATCGCGGCGCTTACGAGTCGGACGTCACGCTCACGCGCCTGGCGGAAGACCAGTATCTCGTCGTCTCTGGCTCCGCGCAGGCGACGCGCGACTTCGACTACCTCGAGAAGGCGATTGGGCACGAGCGGCACTGCGTGCTCGTCGACGTCACCAGCCAGTACGCGGTGCTTGCCGTGATGGGGCCGCACTCGCGGGCACTGCTGCAAAGTGTTTCGAAAGCGGACTGGAGCCCCGCGGCGTTCCCGTTTGGTCAAAGCCGCGAGGTCGATATCGGTTACGCGACCGTGCGCGCAACGCGCGTGTCCTACGTCGGCGAACTGGGCTGGGAGCTATACGTTCCCGTCGAATTCGCCGTAGGCGTCTACGAGACGCTTCATGCGGCGGGCGAAGCGTACGGCCTTGTGAATGCGGGCTACTACGCGATCGAGTCGTTGCGCCTCGAGAAGGGCTACCGCGCGTGGGGCCGCGAACTCTCGCCCGAGCACAATCCCTTCGAAGCCGGGCTCGCATTTGCATGCAAGCTCGACAAGGACATCGCCTGTCGAGGCGGCGAACGGTTTGACGATGCCGGCGCTGTACGCAATGCGCGCACAGCGGTACATGCACGAATTCGATTTGTCGCCTCGCGATCTCGCGCAGATCGCGGTCAAGGCCAGGGCGAATGGCGCGCTCAACGCGTATGCACAGATCCGCAGCACCATGTCGGTGGATGAGGTGCTCGCTAGTCGGCAGGTGGCCTCGCCGCTGACGTTGCATCAGTGCTGCCCGCTGGGCGATGGCGCATCGGCGGTCGTGCTTGCGGCCTCCGACTTTCCCATTGCGAATCGGCAAGGCGCCGTGAAGATTCTTGCGTCGCATCTGACGTCGGGCCGTTACATGCAGGGAGGCAGGGATATGACGACTCCCGAGGTCACGATGCGTTGTGCGAACGAGACCTACGAATCCTGCGGCATCGGCCCTTCCGACATCGATCTCGTCGAGTGTCACGACGCCTTCACCATCGCCGAATTGCTGTACTACGAAGCACTGGGTTTTGCCCGCCACGGAGAAGGGGCGGCTTTGATCAGGGAAGGTCAAACGTCGCTGAACGGACGGATTCCGTTCAACCCGTCCGGCGGTCTGCTCTGCAGGGGCCATCCGCTTGGCGCGTCGGGAATCGCGCAGATCGTCGAAATAACCCGCCAGTTGCAGGGCCGCTGCGGCGCACGGCAGGTCGCGAAAGACAAGCCGCGCGGTCCGCGAATCGGGCTGGCGCACATCACCGGTGGAGGCACCTACGGCTTCGATCACGGTGCCTGCGCAATACACATTCTTGGAAGGTGAGAAGTGAAATCAGCACCCTTTACCTGGCACCGCCCGGAAAGCGTGGCGCGTGCCGTCGAGCTGCTTGCCACGCTGGACAACGCACGCCTCATCGCTGGCGGGCAGACGCTGATGCCGATGCTGGCCATGCGTTACGCGCATGTGGACCATCTGATCGACGTGAACGCGATACCCGGCCTCGACGGGATAGCGTTGGAAGGCGGCGAGGTCTGCATCGGCGCACTGGTTCGCCAGCGAGATATCGAACAATCTCCCTTGATTCATCGATACGCACCGCTGATGGTGGAGGCGTATCGATTGGTCGGTCATATTCAGACGCGAAATCGGGGCACTTTTGTCGGAAGCGTTTGCAATCTCGACCCGGCCTCGGAGCAGCCCGCACTCGCCGAAATCTTCAATGCGACCATCGTCGCCGTGGGACCCCGCGGAGAGCGGCGCATCCCATTTCATGAGTTCGCGTGCGGCTTCATGACGACTTCGATCGAACCGGACGAAATGGTGACGCAAATTCGCCTGCGCATCTGGAACGAGCCGCACGGCTATGCGTTCGAGGAATTCGCGCGCAGGCATGGGGACTTCGCAATCGTCGGGGCCGCGGCCATGGTGTCCGTCGACGCCAATCGCGCTATCGGCCGTGCCGACGTGGTCCTGTGCGGCATGGGCAGCAAACCTTGCCGTCTGCAGCTCGACGACGTCCTCCAGGGACAGCAGCCCAGCGACGGTCTCGCAAAGGCAGCAGCCGGCAGAGCAAGCTCGATCGATGCCCTTGGCGACACGAGTGCCAGTGCCGCCTATCGGCAACGCCTCGCGAGCACCGTAACCGAGCGTGCGCTTGGGCGTGCGTTCGCTCGCGCATTGAACGCAAGCTGAGGGAATCATGGATCAGAGAATCGAATTCGTGGAACAGGCAAGGATTGCCTTCGAACTGAACGGACAGGCTGTGACCTGCGACATCGACCCCAGAGTGACGCTCGGCGATTTTCTTCGTCACCAGCTTGGCAAGACCGGCACGCATTATGGCTGCGAGCATGGTGTTTGCGGGGCATGCACGGTGCTGGTAGATGGACGTTCCATGCGCTCGTGCCTTCAGCTCTGTGGCCAGGTCGACGGGCGGAAGGTCACAACCGTAGAGGGGCTGGCGAATGCCGACGGCTCGCTAGGCATCCTGCAGCAGGCGTTTCAGGATCGCCATGCGTTGCAGTGCGGATACTGCACCCCGGGCATGTTGACCACACTCACGGAGTTTCTGCGGGCCCACCCCGACCCGTCCGAGGCGCAAGTTCGTGATGCGATCAGCGGCAATATCTGCCGCTGCACGGGCTACCAGGCCATAGTCGAAGCCGCGCTGCTCGCCGCAGCGAGAATGCGCGGCGAGCCCGATCCAGTTTTCGGTCTGGTTACCGCACACTCGAAGAGCAGCGATGCCCCTTCGGAGTCGGCCGTGGGCGCGCGATATGTCGGCAAACCCGTCAAGCGCACCGAAGACCCAGCGCTGCTCAAAGGCGAGGGGCAATTCGTCGACGATATCCACCTTGCTGGAACGTTGCATTGCTGTTTCGTGCGATCGTCGCACGCGCACGCCCGCATCAGGCACGTCGATACGCAAGCGGCAAAGGCCATACCGGGCGTCCACCATGTCTGGACGTTCGCCGACCTGGACGAAGCGCTGCGGCGGCCCTTGCCTGTCCTGGCGCCCACTCACATGCTCAATGAGCCGCGCATGTGGTCGCCGCTGGCTGCGGACGAGGTGTGCTACGTCGGCGAGGCGGTTGCCGTTGTCCTTGCCGAAAGCCGGTACATCGCGGAAGACGCCGCTAACCTGGTGCAGATCGACTACGAGGTACTGCCTGTTGCCGGCGACATCAGGAAGATATTCGACCCGGATGCGCCACGGGCTCACAGCGACGTTCCGACAAACCTCCTGCTCGACATGCCGTTTGCTTTCGGCGAAGTCGACTCGGCCTTTGCAAGCGCAGCGCACGTGGTCAAGCGCGAGATATTCCATCATCGCGCAACTGCGCACCCGATGGAGTGCCGCGCAACCCTCGCGCGGCTCGATGGCGGCACCGGTGATCTGACCGTCTGGAATTCAGGCCAGGCGCCGCATCTCGAAAGACGTCTCCTCGCGCAAGCGCTCGGCTACGACGAAGCGAAGATCCGGGTCATCATGCCGGACGTTGGAGGGGCGTTCGGTCCCAAGGGTATCGCCTATCCGGAAGAGTTCGTCGTGGCCTCGGCTGCACTCAGGCTGGGTGTGCCGGTCAAATGGACCGAAGATCGTCGCGAGCACTTCCTGAGTATTACCCAGGAGCGCGATCAACTGTGGGATCTCGAGATGGCGCTCGACCAGGACGGAAAGATCCTCGGCGTGCGCGGTTCCGTGGTCCACGATAACGGTGCGTATGTGCCTTGGGGCATAGTCGTGCCGATCATCGCGGTGACCTCGTCGCTGGGTCCGTACGTCGTCCCGGCATTCCAGGTGAAGCTGAAAGTCGCGTGCACGAACATGGTACCCACCACGCCGGTGCGTGGTGCGGGGCGGCCTAAAGCGGTATTCGCGATGGAGCGGATGCTCGATGCCGCAGCCGACGAGGTCGGCCTCACTCGTCTGGAAATTCGACGTCGCAATTTCGTGCAGCCCGAACAGCTACCGTACAAAACTGGCCTGATATTCCGCGACGGTTCGCAGATGGTGTATGACTCCGGTAACTATCCGGAGACCCAGAAAAAGGCAGAGGAGCTTGCCGGTCTGGACGCGTTTCGCGCCCGCCAGGAGGACGCGCGCACGCGGCAACAATATCTCGGCATTGGCTTTGCCAATTATGTGGAAGGCTGTGGTCTAGGTCCTTATGAAGGGGCGGAAGTCACGTTGCAAAACGACGGACGCATACACCTGGACGTCGGTGGCGCCGGCGCGCAGGGGCAAGGCATGAAAACCATCTTTGCCCAGATCGCAGCCGATCAGATCGGTGTCGAGATGGATGCCATCACGGTAGTCGTCGGCGATACGGGCAAGCTTGCAATGGGTGTCGGGACATTCGCGAGCCGGATCACCGTCAACGCCGGAAATGCAGTCCACATTGCATGCGGCAAGCTCGCGGGAAAAATCAGGGCGCTGGCTGCGAACGCCCTTCGTGTTCCGCTGGATCAGATCGAGATCGCGCGTGGCGTCGTATGCGCGCGAGGTCAGCCGGAAAGGGCGTTGCCGCTCGGGAAAATCGCTCAGATTTCCTATGGGATACCTGGGTTCACGCTTCCCGACGGGCTGGATGCAGGCATGACCGTCACGCATTATTTCTCCCCGAAAGCCAGTGTCTACGCCAACGGAACGGCGTTCGCGGAAGTCGAGGTGGAGCTCGGGACTGGCTACGTAAAGGTCTTGCGTTATGGCGTTGCGCACGATTGCGGGAATGTGATCAATCCGATGCTCGTCGAGGGGCAGGTGATTGGCGCGATTTCCCATGGGATCGGCAATACGCTGCTCGAGCGGCATGCCTACGACGAGAATGCCCAGCCGCTTGCGACGAATTTCGCGGAGTTTCTGCTGCCGACCGCTCTCGACATGCCATCCCACATCTCGATGGCGCATCTCGTTTCCCCCTCGCCGAACAACCCGCTTGGCGTCAAAGGCGCCGGGGAGGGCGGGACGATTCCTGCCTCCGCGGCGATCGTCAGTGCCATCGAGGATGCGCTGAGCCGTTGGTCTATCCGATTTGACGAAACCCCCGTGCTGCCTGAAATGATCTCTGATCGGCTGCATGCCGCAGGCGCCTACAGCGACGCCGCTCCCCAACACACCTCGAACGAAGAACTTGCAGGATAACGCTATGGAATCTGGAAAAACGGGTCCGCTGAGCGGCGTGAGGGTTCTGGATCTCACGCAGTTCCTGTCGGGCCCTTTCGGAACGCAAATTCTCGGTGACCTCGGCGCTGAGATCATCAAGATCGAGCCGCCGGCGGGCGAACTTTCACGCGGCGTGCCACCGCATTTCGTAGAGGGCGACAGCGCCTATTATCTTGCGGTCAATCGCAACAAGAAGAGCGTGGTCATTGACCTCAAGACGGAGCGGGGAGCCGAACTCGTTCGGGAGCTGGCGGCACATTCAGATGTCCTTGTCGAAAACAATCGGCCCGGTGTGATGGAGCGGCTCGGGCTCGGTCAAGCGGCGCTTCGCGCGCGCAGTCCGCGGCTCGTCTATTGCAGTATCAGCGGCTTCGGACAGACCGGCCCGGACAGGGATCTTCCCGCTTACGACATGATCGTGCAGGCGATGTCAGGGGGCATGAGTCTGACCGGGGAGCCTGGGCGAGCGCCCGTTCGCGCTGGCATTCCGATCGGCGATCTGGCGGCCGGCATGTACGGCGTAATGGGCGTACTCGCTGCGCTGGTCGAGCGCCAGACTACCGGCGAAGGACGGTTCGTCGATGTGTCGATGCTCGATGCGCAAATCGCGATGCTTTGTTATCAAGGCGCCTATTACCTGCTATCGGGTGAAGTGCCGGAACCCCAGGGACGAGGCCACGATTCGATACCGACTTACCGCTCATTCGAATGTGGCGACGGCGTTTCACTGGTTGTGACCGCCAACACCGAACGTATGTGGGCGGACCTGTGCAAGGTAGTCGGTTTGCCACACCTCGTCCACGACCCGAGATTCAAGGATCCGGACGAACGCCTGGCAAACAAGGCGGCGCTATGGGAAATACTGGAGGCGCGCTTTCGGTCCGAATCCGCGCAGAGTTGGCTCGATCTGCTGAATTCGGCCTCGATTCCGGCCGCTCTGGTCAAGACGGTGGATAAAGCACTGAACGCCTCCCAGGTCGCGCACAGAGACATGCTCGTCGAGCTTCGCAGCGGAGCAGGATCTCATGTGCGCGTGCCCGGCAATCCAATCAAGCTCGATACCTCGGGGCCTGTCGATGCGAGTTACCCACCGCATCTGGGGGAGCATACGAACGTCGTGCTCGGAGAGTACGTCGGGCTGGATACTGACGAACTGAGGACACTTCAGAACCAGGGGGTTGTTCGGCAGTTTGTACCCGGCATGCCATCACCTGGCGTGAAATCGCGATGAACGTGGAGATCGGAATGCATGAAAATCTTCTGCTGAAGATGAAGGGTCATGTTTTGCACATTGCCCTGAACAGTGCTGACGGCAGGAACGAGCTGGATGACGCAATGACTCGAGCGCTCACAGAGGTGATCAGTGACCCTCCCGAGAGCACCGTGGCAATCGTGTTGTCCGGCGAAGGCGAGAACTTCTGCGCAGGCCGGGCCTCTTCGCCACCGCCGGCACTTTCCCCAATGGAAGATCCACGCCCTGCAATCAAGGAACGGGGCGCGGTGCCCATTCTCGCACTCTATGAGGCAATCCGTTCGAGTGCGGTGCCGGTTGCGTGTTTCGTCAAAGGGCTCGCTTCGGGTATGGGTTGCGCAATCGTTGCAGCGAGCGACTACGCAGTCGCCGACGTGCGCAGCCAGTTCGAAGCCAACGAACTGGAGAAGCAGTTTGCTCCTGCACTGCTGATGTCCGTGCTCATCTCGCGTGTCCATGTCAAGGCGATTTCGCGTCTGGTTTTGACGGGTCGGCCCATCGACGCGACGACCGCTCTGGAGTATGGGCTCATCGGCGAAATAGTCGCTCCTTGGGAACTGGACAACGCGCAGGACGATTTCATCGCGTTCATGAACAGCCGGGCTCCGCAGGCATTACTCGGAATCAAGACCTTCCTGCGCGAATCGGCCGGCCCGGATTCGTCAAAGCTTGCCGCCGACGTTCTGGCGGAATCGATTGCGGCTCGCCTCGACGTGACAGCGCCGTTCGCGCCGTCTCACGACAAGCGGTTTCTGAGCGTCGACGGCGAGCGCATTGCCTATATCGACATCGGCAACGGGCCCGCGGTCGTTTTGCTCCATAGTCTCGGCACATCGAGCGCGCTGTGGGACGATATTCTGCCCGCACTCACCGCGAATTATCGAGTCGTGGCAATAGATGCCCGCGGTCACGGCGACTCGACGAAGCGAAGCGCGTGGAATGCAGACGCGGTTGCCAGCGACGTCGTTGCGGTGACGGGGGCCATCGGTCTCGACCGTTTTGGCCTGGTGGGTATCTCGATGGGGGGACTCACTGCAATCCGCGTTGCCGCGAAGCTGGGTCGACGCGTGGCTGTCATGGTCTTGTCGAGTGCTTACGCAAGCGTTTCCGGACCGACGGTAGCCAGGCGGCTCGCAGCAACCGAAGGGATGTTGAAAAAGCTGCCAATGCATCTCTTTGCGCGCATGTACGTGGAGCAGACCCTCCACAGAAACACTGCGTACCCGAAGCGGGAGCGACTTGCCCAGCAGATTGCGGCCATCGCTTCTACCGATTACCTGGAAATATTGCACGCCATTGCCACGGATGACGTCTCCAGTCTTCTGTGCGACATCGAGGTCCCGACACTCGTGCTCAACGCCGAACTCGACGGAAGTGTACCCAGAACCGTATCTGCGCAGTTGACGCAAGGAATCCATGGGGCGGAGGAACGGACGCTGCGCGCTGCCGGGCACCTTGCATGTGTCGACGCGCCCGATGCGTACGCGGACGTTTTATTAAGCCAGTTTGAGCAATACACGGATGAAGGTGGAGAAGTATGGAGATCGTAAATCGCTTTTCGGTCGACTCGACTATCGAGAACGCCTGGAACGCACTACTCGACGTTCCGCTGGTGGTGTCCTGCTTTCCCGGTGCGACGCTCACGGACACACTCGGCAAGGACTCGTACAGGGGGCTGATTCGCGTCAAGCTGGGTCCAATCGCGATGGAGTTCTCCGGCAATGTCACCTTGAGCGCCCCGCGGGGTGACGCGCATACGGCGACCGTTGAGGCCACATGGCAGGAGACCAAAAACCGCGGATCGGCCAATACGGTGACCACGTTTTCTCTATCACGCCTCAATGAAGCCGCCGGCACCCAGGTTGACGTTCGCACCAGTGTGCAGATGGCGGGGCAGGTGGCGCAGTATGGCCGCGGCGTTGGAATCATCAATGCCGTATCGGAACAGATGGTCCGTCAATTCGCGGCGAATTTGCTGGAGAAACTTGGAGACAGAGAACCCGTGGCGGCAACACGCCGCGACAACTCAGCACGCTCAACGAACGAGATTTCCGTACTCGGCTTGTTGTGGAAAATGCTGGTTTTGAAGTGCAGGCGGTGGTTTGCCAGACCGCGTTCGTCATAGTTCCCTTCGTTCATGGTTCTGATCAGTTTGGTCAGGCGGGCAAACGGCAGCCGCTTCTACTGAACCCTGTCATGCCAGCACGCGATGCCATCGAAGTGTCCGGAACTCTTTGTCTAATCATAAGTAGTGCAAAGCAGGAGATCGGAAGATGGAAACGAACTCGACTCCTTTCGAGTCGACAGACCATGGGAGCAATGTTGGTGCTCCTGTCGTGGGCAAGGCCGCCTGGATTGTACTTGCGTCCGCGTTTGTGGGGTGGATGTTCGATGCAATGGATCTCTACCTGTTCACCATGATCATGGTTCCGGCCCTTCACGACCTGCTCGGGGCTTCACAGGGCAGCGTCATGCGGATTGGAGGGCTCATTGTCGGCGCGAAACTGCTTTGCTGGGGCATCGGCGGGATTCTGTCCGGTATCGTGGCAGACCGGTTCGGGCGAGCGCGAGTGATGCTCGGCACGATGCTGATTTACTCGGTATTCACGGCAGCCGGTGCCTTCGCGCGAGACTGGTATCAACTCCTCCTGTTTCAGATGCTGGCGGGCTTTGGAATCGGTGGTGAGTGGGCCGCCGGCGCCGCGCTTGTCGTGGAGACCTGGCCAGAAAAACACAGGGCGAAGGCCGTTCAGGTGATGCAGGTTGCCAATGTGGCAGGGCTGGTTGCCGCCTCCGCGCTCGCGATCCTGCTTTCAGGCGCTGGATGGCGTTGGGTGCTTGGCGTGGGGGCGGCACCGGCACTCGCGAGCCTTGGCCTGCGGTTCATCACACCGGAATCGGCGAGTTGGGAGCAGTCACGTGCGGCCGCAATGCGTCACGCAGGTCCGAAAATGGGTTCGATATCGGAGATATTTGGCAGCCCGTTGCGCCGTCGAACCATTGTCGGAACGCTCATTGCCTCGGCAATGATGATCGGTGGCTGGGGGGCATCCATCATCTTTCCCACGTTGCTGAGAGAGTTCTTCCCATCCGCCGGCAGCGCGGAATTCACGCGACAGACGGGCATCGCTTTCATGGCGACCAACGCCGGTGCGGTGCTTGGATACGCCTCGATTCTGCTCCTCGTCAGTCTGATGCCGCGTGTCTCCCGACGGATCGTCTACGCAGTGTTTTGTGCTGGCGCCTGGATTGCAGTCGTTGTCCTTTTTGGAGCGGCGAAAACACTGGGGACGTTCTATTTCTCAATGCTTGGATTCGGTTTCTTCGCAATGGGCGGATTCGGGATCGTCGCTCTGTACCTGACTGAGCTTTTTCCGCTCCATGTTCGCGCCACAGGACAAGGCTTCGCCTGGAATATGGCCCGTCTCTTTACCGCGTTCGGACCGTTGCTCGTGTCGTTTGCGTCGGCGAATCTGGGATTCCGTGTGGTGGGAATCACTCTCGCAACCGTATTCGGAATGGGATTGGCCGCCATATTTTTCGGGCCGGAAACGGGCTGAAAAGACGACGTGGAAGTTCGAAGCGTGGCCGCATCCACCAAAAAATATGACATTGGAGACAGCATGAAAATGAAAGTGATCGTCGCCTCGACGGTCTTTGTGTGGACGGTCGCGGCACACGCGCAATCGTCGGTGACGCTGTATGGCGCCGTCGATACGGGATTGCTGTATCAAAGCGCGAATGCGCCGAATTTCCAGTCGAAAATGAATCTCGGCCACCTATACGCACTCAAGGACGCGGGTATTTTCACCAGTTTCTGGGGGCTCAAGGGCGTTGAAGACATTGGCGGTGGTTACAAGGTCAACTTCAAGCTCCAGGGAGCATTCACCAGTACCAACGGGAAGTTCGGACTGTCCGACACACCGGGCGTCAGCGCAATCTTCAACCAGCAAGCGACGATCGGCATCTCCGGTCCTTTCGGTTCGATCGATGCGGGCCGTCAGTTCGTGCCGATAATATTTGCGATGGCCGACACCGACGTACGGGGCGCGCAATTCTTCGGCAGTATCCTCACCGCATGGCTTGGCATGAATCAGGCTGCAGGCTGGCAGGGCACCAGTACAAACGGAGCGATCGGTGCGCTGTACGACTCTAACGCGATCGTTTACCAGTCGCCGAAATTTCACGGTCTATCGCTGGGACTCGAATATGCGCCGGGCGGCGTCGCCGGTCAATCCCAGGGTGGCACGCGCGAGTCTGCCGTGCTCAGGTATTCGAACTACGGTCTCAATCTCTCGGCTGCTTACTACAACGGCCACGACAGCAATCCCTTCACGACGACAGCGATCGGCGCGATCATCACGGCACCGTCCACCGGGCGCGATAACAATCGCTTTTACTATTTCGGCGCGATGTACACGTTCCACGACCTGTCAGTATCGACGTCATACAGCATCGGCAAGGATCCGGCGAACAGCGGTCAGGCCGACTTCGAGATGATTTCCGCGGGGCTCGGCTACAAGTTCACGCCGTTTTTCAAGGTCACCTCTGGCTTTTATTACCTCAAGGACCGCAACGTTTCATCCAATCAATCGGATGCGTACGCGGTGGGCGCCGAATACAGTTTGTCCAGGACCACCATCGCCTATGTACAGGTTGGCCATGTCAATAACCGGGGCAAGATGAGCCAGGCGATCGCCTACGCCGCGCCGGTTCCTGAGGGTACCTCCAGCACCGCCGCGATGATTGGCATTCGGCACACCTTCTGATCCCACCGTGGCTGATTGGAGCAATGAATGAAGACAAGCAGGGCACTGAAAATCGCTGTCGGGTTGCTGGTTGGATCAACATCTATTGACGTCTGGGCGCAGGCCAGCGAGAGCGAAGCGCGCACCGTGTCGAAAGGCACAGCGACCGAAGCCTCCGGCAGCGTCACGCAGACGAGTAGCCGGAAGGACAATTTTGCGCTGCGCCGCAAGGTCTACGCGGCAATCGCACAGCACGAGGAGATCGACGCGGGCGCCATCAGCGTGGTGGTGAAGCGCGGCGCGGTGACGCTCGACGGGACGGTGGTTGATGCCTCACACATCGGTGAGATGACGGAGATCGCGCGGGGCGTTCCCGGCGTGAGGTCCGTGACCAACCGGCTGACGGTCAAAACGCCGTTCGGCAGTCAGTAGGCGCACGTGCATGACGCGGCTCGACTGCGTACCGTAGGAGAATGTGAGCATGAACAGTGTCGATTTCGAGGTGCTGGAAGCTACGATGCACTGGCTTGATGCGGGCCACCGAACGCTGCTTGTTACGGTCGTGAAGACTTGGGGTTCGTCGCCTCGCCCGGAGGGGGCGATGCTTGTCCTGCGCGATGACGGTCGTGTGGTGGGCTCCATTTCAGGCGGCTGTATCGAAGATGATCTCATCGACCAGGTGCGTCGGAACGGCGTCGCGCAAGGGGTGCCGGAGGTGGTCGAATACGGCATTAGTGCCGAGGAAGCGCATCGGTTCGGGTTGCCTTGCGGTGGCACGATGCGACTCGTGCTTGAGCCGATTACGCGGCAAAGCCGTATTCAGGCCCTGCACGAAGCGCTCAGTCGTGGCGAACTGGTGGCGCGCACGTTAGACATGACAACGGGTGCCGTCACACTTGGGCCACCGGGCACGACTGACGGTGTGCACTTCAACGGGATGCATCTGACGACGATTCACGGGCCCCGTTACCGTATGCTCGTTATTGGCGCGGGACAGCTATCGCGCTACTTATGCCAGGTCGCGACAGGACTCGACTATCAGGTGGTGGTGTGCGATCCACGCGAGGAGTATGTGCAGACATGGAATGTACCCGGCACGCAACTCGTGCGCACGATGCCGGACGATACGGTCCTGGAAATGAGACCCGACGAACGCAGTGCAATCATTACACTCACGCATGACCCTAAACTCGATGATCTCGCGCTGATGGAAGCGCTGAAGACACCCGCGTTTTATGTCGGTGCGCTTGGCTCGCGGCGCAACAATGCTGCACGGCGCGAGCGGCTTAAAGAGTTCGATCTGAGCGACGCAGAACTTGCACGCTTGCGCGGTCCGGCCGGGATCTATATCGGCAGCCGCACGCCGCCCGAAATCGCGGTATCGATTCTCGCAGAAGTAACGGCCGCGAAGAATCGTGTGTCGCTGCCGGCAATCCTTAGGGTCGAGCGTGGGAAGACGGCAAAGGCAATCACGAATGATGGCACACCGATCAGTGCGCTGGATCGTGTTTGGTGAAAGCGGGTTCTCTCATGAAACCGGCTTCCGGCGGCGAACTGGGGGCGAAGGCCATGCAGACATTGCAATATCAGCCAGCCGCTTCAGTCTTTCCCTGCATGCCCCATCACAGGCTTGCGCGGACATGCCTTGCACCACTGCGGCATAGAAGCGTGCGAGCGCTTCGGTGTCGGTATCCGGGGCAAGTTCGCCCTCAGCGACGGCACGGTCGAAGCGTACCTTGATGGTCTGCAGCCCAAGCTCCCGTCGCGCGGAGACCAATTGGGCGACCGACTCGCTCTTTTCGGCGTGTTGGAGAACAGCAGTCGAAATCATGCAGCCGCGCGGCCTTCCCGGGTCGGTGAAGCGTGCCGCAGCGTCGTGCAGATAGAACGCTATCGCATCGCGCGCCGGCAACTTTCCGCTTAGCGCTTCCAGCACGGCTTTGTTTTCGCGCTCGCTGACATGGTCGAGCGCCTGTCTGTAAAGGTCCTCCTTCGAGCCGTACGTTGCGTAGAGGGACGGCGGCGGGATACCCATGGCCTCGGTCAGATCGGCGATCGAGGTGCCCTCGTATCCATGCTCCCAGAACAGCCGAGCGGCGACATCGAGTCCCACGTCGCGGTCCAGCAACCTCGGCCTGCCGCGTTTCCGGGCGGGTTCGCTCATTTTTATATCGAGTCCTATAAAAATCGTTGACAAGCGTGTTTCGACGTCAATATTATAGTGACCACTACTAATTCAGTCAGGAAGGAGTGGTCGATGTCTGCAAAGCTTTCAAACAAGGTGGCCCTGATTACGGGAGGCTCGCGTGGCATCGGCCATGCCGTAGCCCTGGCATTTGCGAAAGAGGGGGCTGCGCTCATCGGCGTGCACTACGGCGCCAATCGGGATGCGGCGAACGCCACCATCCGTGAAATCGAAGCTCTCGGATCGAAAGCCGTCGCGATCGAAGCGGACCTAAGTCGCGGAAAGGAAGCAACGGACAGTATCTGGGAACAGTTCAAGGCCGCTGCCATCGACGCCACGGGCGAGCCGAGGCTAGACATCCTCGTCAACAATGCTGGCGTGGCACCGGCCATCCGCCTGTCTGAGACGAGTGAGTCCGCATTCGACGAGGTCCTGACGATCAACTTCAAGGCACCGTTCTTCCTGATCCAGGCTATTGCAGATCACATCCGCGACAATGGGCGAATTATCAATGTTTCGACGGGCTTTACGCGTGTCGCGGCTCCAACGCATCCCGCCTACGCCGCTTCGAAAGGTGCGATTGAAACGCTGACGCTGGCGCTTGCCCCTGAGTTCGGTCCTCGTGGCATCACGGTGAATGCGGTCATGCCGGGCGTCACGGAGACCGACATGAATGCGGCGTGGATCAAGGTGCCGGAGGCACGTGCCGGCGCGGAGGCCATGTCGGTGTTCTCACGAGTGGGTCAACCTGTTGATGTCGCTGATGTCGTCACGTTCCTCGCATCGAATGAGGCACGCTGGACGACGGGGCAGGTGATCGACGCGACGGGCGGTGCCCGGCTCTAAGTCCCTCTGACATGAAGGCCGCACCAGTGTGCGCACGGTCTCGACGGCCGCCTCGATGACCTTGACCCGCTCGAGTTCGTGCATGCCTGCCGTGATCAGCTCACGTCCGTTCATGGTTTGCCCCTGGTCGACGCCTCACGCGAGCGTGCGCCTCAACCAGGGCAGGAATCGGACATCACTAATGAGCCAGAATCAGACATTACAAAAAAGCTGTGACATATAATGTCAAAGCCATTTTCAGATGTCGGGGTCCCGGCTAAATACAGATGTCGGGGTTGAGGTTGGTTCTGGGTGTGGTTGTTTCGCAGTCCTTTATATCTATCTGGAGGGGGTTTTTAGCACCGAGCCTCCCTGGTTGCGGTGAGTCCCCATTACCGCCGCATTCAAGTCCTCGAGCGTCACTTCGCGCTGCTTCCGTGTGCCAGGCAATGGTTCCGGTTTGCGTACCGCAGCGCCGCGATTGGTGCGGGATGGCGAGCCTGATACGCGACGGTTATCGCGTTGCGCCTGCAGCGCCTGGGCGACGCGCAGCGCATGGCCGAGCCGCTTGTGCTCGATCACGGCCCCCTGGTCGATTTCCGAGAGCTTGTCATAGGGGATACAGGGCAGCGCTGCACCGCCGGCCCGCAGCTCGATGCGACCGTCCGGATACTCCCAGACCTCGATGTAGCGGCCGATCAGCCGGCGGGTCGCCGGCGTGTCCTTCAGCAGCCAGATCACGCGATCGTTCAGCACGGTCAGCGAACGCGATACCTTGCGGCGGACCCGCCACGTCAGGATCGCGTCCAGATTCTCGTCGGTGCGCAGCGGCCGGTGCGCATCGAACGTGCTTCTGGGCGGCTTTGCAAAGCGCGCGTTATAGGCCGCCATGAAGGCGGGCGCCCAGGCGTTGGCGGCCTCGATGGTGCTGATGCCGCGCAGCCGCAGCTCCTTCACCAGGCGATCCTGCAGCGTGAGGTGGGCGCGCTCCACGCGTCCCTTGGCGGGGCTTGAGTTCGCGCAGAAGGTGTCGATATTGAGCTCGTACATCGCCCGGCCGAACTGCGTGACACCTTTGCCTGCTGTCTCCGCGCGGCGCTTCACGTAAAAGACGCTGGCGCGGTCGCTGTAGAACGCCACAGGCTTGCCATGGCGCTCCAGATACGCGCGCGTCGCCTCGAAATAGCTAAACGTCGATTCGGTCGGCGTGAAGTGCAGCGTCATCAGCCGGCTCGTCGCGTCGTCCACGTACACCAGCAGGGTGCAGGCCGGTGCGCGCTCCTCGAACCAGCGGTGGTCGCTGCCGTCGATCTGCACCAGCTCGCCGAAACACGCGCGCCGGGCACGTGGCTGATGGATTCCCGGCGGGCGCTGTTTGCGCGGCACCCAGAGTCCGGCCTCCGTCATCAGGTGCCGCACGGTTTCCTTCGACAGCACGAGGCCATGGCATTCGCGCAGCTTCTCGCAGGCCAGCGTGGGCCCGAAATCAGCGTAGCGCTCGCCGATCAGCCTCAGGGCGCGTCGCACCAGAGCGTCGGGCAACTGATGGTTGCTGGGGCACCCACGTCGACGTGAAACCAGCCCGGCCGCGCCTTCACCGAGATACCGGAGAACCAGCCGCTCCACCTGCCGACGACTGATGCCGAGCCGTTCAGCCGCCCGCCAGGGCATCAGGCGGGCCTCAGCAACCGCCTCGATGACCTTCAGCCGGTCCAGTTCGCGCATGCTCATGGTGATCATCCCGGTATCGGCCATGACCGGCTCCGCGGTTAGGTGAGAACCGCGCCAGCATGGACCGGTATGCGCCCGGGTACGACATCTGTACTTTGCCCAAGTACGACACTACTACTTTGCTCCTACATATATGTCAAAGCCATTTTCAGATGTCCGCTTCCCGGCCAAGTTCAAGTGTCCGCTTTTGCGGGGTTCAGGTTTTGTCTTTCACGGGTTGCAGCTCACGCAGTGTCGAAGATCGGATCATGAACGGGCAG
>NZ_JBFPKP010000026.1:0-82804 GCF_040948855.1 Paraburkholderia sp. BR10882
TTTTGCCAAATCAATGCCAATCGTCGTAATCTTCATGTTGGGCGCCCTCCTCGATTAAGTGGTAGCTTCGACACTTCCACTTTGGCACACCGATGCCGTTTCGGGTGGGGGCGTCCATTCCATTAGTATGCGGAGCAGTTCGACCCGGCGCTCGCGCGCCGCATCGGCGAGACGATCGCGTTTCCCAACACGATGGTCGATCGCATCGTGCCGGCCGCCACGCCCGCGTCGCTCGACGCGGCTGCCACGCAACTCGGCCTGCACGACGAAGCCGCGATCGTATGCGAGCCGTTCACCCAGTGGGTCATCGAAGACCGCTTCAGCGGCCCGCGCCCCGCGTGGGAAGACGCGGGCGCGCTGCTCACACGCAATGTGCACCCGTACGAGGCCATGAAACTGCGCCTCCTGAACGGCTCGCATTCGGCGATTGCGTATGTCGGCCAGTTGCGCGGGCGCGAAACCGTTTCCGATGCGATGGGCGATCCTGCCACGGCCGCCTTCGTGCGCGCGCTGATGACCGAGGACCTGCTCGCCACCGTGACGGTCCCACCCGGCTTCGACGTTCACTCGTACTGCCAGGATCTGCTGGCGCGCTTTGCCAACCCGACGCTTGCGCACCGTACCGGTCAGATCGCGACAGACGGCACCCAGAAAGTGCCGGTGCGCTGGCTACCCGCGCTGCGCGAGAGCCTCGCGCGCGGTATCGAGCGCCCCCATCTCGAACGCGCGCTCGCCGCCTGGCTGCACTACCTCGCGACCGAACGCAGCGACACGGGCGCGTCGGTCCTGGTGAGTGATCCTGGCGCCCCCGCACTTGCCGCGAAGCTGCGCGGCGCGAGCACGGCGCTGGATACCGTGCAAGCCGCCCTCTCGCACACGAGCGTGTTTGGCGCAACGCCCTGGCCGCAGGCGTTCGCCGATCGGCTCGCCGGACATCTGCAATCGCTGCGCCTGCACGGCACGAACGCGCTGCTGGCTTGCCCCGCCCCTGCCTGATGCCGCACGCGCGCCCATATCTATAAAGACTGGAGACTGAACATGAAGCAACGCACGATGGGATGGATAACCGTATTCCTGTTATTCCTCGTCTACGGCATCAACTATCTCGACCGGGTGGCGCTTTCGATCACCGCACCGCTCGTTCAAAAGGACCTCGGCATCGATGCGGCGCAGATGGGCATCGTGTTCAGCAGCTTCTTCGTAGGCTATGCGCTGTTCAACTTCGTGGGCGGCCTCGCGAGCGACAGGCTCGGGCCGAAAATCGTGTATGTCCTCGCGGTCGGGCTGTGGTCGATCTTCTGCGGGCTCACGGCCGTGGCCGTGGGCTTCGCGAGCCTGCTCGTGCTGCGCGTGCTTTTCGGCATGGCCGAAGGGCCGCTCTGCTCAGGCGCGAACAAGATGGTCAACAACTGGATGCCGCGCGACATCGCCGCGACTTCCATGGGACTCCTGAGCGCCGGCTCGCCGCTCGGCGGCGCAATTGCCGGCCCGGTCATCGGGCTGCTCGCGATCAGCTTCGGCTGGCGCCCCGCGTTCTGGATCATCTGCGCGATTGGCCTCGTATGGTGCGTCGCGTGGATGCTGCTCACCGCCAACCGTCCCTCGGAAAGCCGCTTTGTCAGCACGCTCGACGAAGCCGAGCCCGCGCGGCGGGGGCAGGGCGTCGCGCACACGAGCCGCGCCGTGCCCGACAGCGCCGCTTCTTTGCCGCTTTCGGCATGGCTGCGCCAGCCGCTCGTGATCGCAACGGCCGTGGCGTTCTTCGCCTACAACTACGTGCTGTTCTTCTTTCTGAGCTGGTTTCCCAGCTACCTCGTGCAGGCGCATCACCTCAACATTCGCGAGATGAGTCTCGCCACCGTCGTGCCGTGGCTCGTGGGCACCGTTGGCCTCGCGGCGGGCGGCGCGATCTCCGATGCGATTTTCCGCTGGACCGGCAAGCTCATGCTCTCACGCAAGCTTGTCCTGTCGACGTGCCTCGCGGCGACGGGCGTGTGCGTGGGCGTTGCCGGCCTCGTCCATACGGCTGTCGCGGCCATCGCGCTGATGTCCATCGCGCTCTTCCTGCTCTATGCGACGGGTGCGCTCTACTGGGCGATCGTGCAGGACGTCGTGCATTCCGCGAGGGTGGGCAGCGTGAGCGGCTGCATGCACTGCGTGGGCAGCCTTTCGGGCGTGATCGGGCCGGCAGTGACGGGCTTGCTGGTGGAGCGCAGCGGCTCGTTCGCCACGGCGTTCGTGCTGGCCGGTGCGGTTGCACTCACTGGCGCGGCGCTCTCGGCAATTTTCATTCGCGACGCGCGCAAGAGTGCGCCGCTGACGGACGAAGCATATTCGTGACCAGCGCATGCGCCAGCAGCGACGTCATATCGTTAGCGCGAGCCGCGTGGCCTGATCGATAGCGCGCAACGCATCGAGTTCGGCGGCGACATCGGCGCCGCCTATCACCTTCGGTTTCGCTGCGCGCGCGACGAGTTCGTCATAGAGCGTCCGATTCGAATTCTGGCCCGCGCACAGCACGACATGATCGACGGCGAGCACATGCGGCTTGCCGTCGACGCGATAATGCAGGCCTTCGTCGTCGATCGCGTCATAGGTCACGCCCGACGTCATCATCACGTGCGCCTTGCGCAGCCGGGCCTTCAGGATCCATCCCGTCGATTTGCCGAGGCTCCTGCCGAGTGGTTCCTCCTTGCGCTGAAACATGTGCACGCTACGGCGCGGCGCGCCATGAGCGTCGCTACGCGTCAAGCCGCCCGCATCCGCATTCTCAGGATCGACGCCCCACGCGCGGAAAAACGCACCGCGGTCCAGCGATTCCTGCTCATCGCCCAGCAGATACTCGGCCACGTCAAAACCGATACCGCCCGCGCCGATGATCGCCGCGCGCGTGCCCACTTCGACCTTGCCCGCGAGCACATCGATGTACGACACCGCCTTCGGATGATCGACACCTGCAATATCGGGCACGCGCGGCGTGACGCCGGTGGCGATGACGATCTCGTCGAACGCCTCGCTGGCGAGTTCATCAGCCGTAGCGGCTTCCCCAAGCCGCAACGTCACGCCAAGCCGTTTTAGCCGCACCTCGAAATAGCGCAGCATCTCGTGAAACTCGGCTTTGCCGGGGACGACCTTCGCCAGATTCAGCTGCCCACCCAGCCGCGCATGCGCTTCGACCAGCGTGAGCGTATGGCCACGTTCGGCGGCGTTGATCGCGAACGCCATGCCGGCCGGTCCGCCGCCCACGACCGCGATGCGTTTGGGCTGCAAAGCCTTGCCCGCCGCGAATTCGATCTCGCGCCCGGCGCGCGGATTGACGAGGCAAGTGGCCGTGCGTTCCGTGAAGATGCGGTCGAGGCAGGCCTGATTGCAGCCGATGCAGGTGTTGATCTCATCGGCCATGCCAAGCCGCGTCTTCTTCGCGAAGTCCGGGTCGGCGAGCAGCGGGCGCGCCATCGAAACGAGATCGGCCACACCGGAGGCGATCAGTTCCTCTGCAACCTCGGGCGTATTGATGCGGTTCGACGCCATCACCGGAATCGACACCGCCTCTTTGACGTTGCGAATCGCGTCGCGCCAGGCCGCGCGCGGCACGCACGCCGCGATGGTCGGCACCGCCGATTCGTGCCAGCCCACACCCGTGTTGATGAGATCCGCGCCGGCCGCTTCGATCTCCTTCGCGAACGCCGCGATCTCGGCGCCGCTCATGCCGCCTTCCACGAGATCGATTGAAGAGATACGGTAGATCAGCATGGGATCGCGGCCCATTTCTGCGCGTACGGCGCGCACGATGTCGAGCGCGAAGCGGATGCGGCCTGCGAAGCTGCCGCCGTATTCGTCGGCGCGCGCGTTGGTGACGGCGGCCGTGAACTCGTTGATGAGATAGCCTTCCGAGCCCATGATCTCCACGCCGTCGTAACCGGCCTGGACCGCCAGCGCCGCCGTGCGGGCGAAGTCGTCGATGGTGGCGCGCACTTCCTGAGTGCTGAGCGCGCGCGGCGCGTACGCGTTGATTCGCGCCTTGGCGGCCGAGGGCCCCACGCACTCCGGCACTTTCGCATAGCGGCCCGCGTGCAGGATCTGCAGCACGATCTTGCCACCCGCCTCGTGAACCGAGCGCGTCACGGCGCGATGCTCGTCGACCTGCTCCGCGCGATTGAAGAGCGGGCCACCCGCCTCCATCACGCCTTCGGCGTTCGGCGAGAACCCGCCGCTCAGAATCAGGCCGATCTCGCCGGCCGCGCGCGCCGCATAGAACGCGGCGAGGCGCTCTTGCGGACGGTCGAGCGTTTCGAGCCGCGTGTGCATCGCGCCCATCACCATGCGGTTGCGCAGCAGCGTCGCGCCAACGCGAAGCGGGGTCAAAAGCCGATCGTAGGTCGCCATGGGGATGTCTCTTGATATTCTCGTGCGTCGTTTCCACACTCTAGGCGAGCCCCTTAATTACGTCAACATCATGATATATATTGAGGGCACGAGGAGGGGTATTGCCCAGATGGACGGCGCGCCCACTTCCCTTCACTATTTTCGTATCAGGTATTTGTCTCATTGCCGCCGCACTCGCGCGGCGACCGAAAGGCGCCCATGACCCAGAACGACCCTTCGTACGATCAATCCGTCTCGTCGATTCACAACCGCTTGTTCTTCCGGCTTTTCCAGGCGGGTAACACGCTCGACCGGCAGACGACCAAGGCGCTCGGCATCACGACCGTGCAGTGGTCGGTGCTCGGCGCGCTGTCGCGCCCGCAGGTTGCAGAGGGCATGTCATTTTCCGAACTGGCCGATTATCTCGTCGTGAGCCGCCAGAGTCTCGACGGCGTGCTCAAGCGCCTGGAGCGCGACGATCACGTGCTGCGCGTGGCCGACACCGTGGACCGGCGTGCGAAAAAGGTCGTGCTCACAGAGCAGGGCAAGGTGTTCTGGGAGAGCCTGCAGCCGAAGATCTACGAGTTCTATCGCCAGGCGCTCGCGAGCTTTCGCTTCGACGACAAGGTTTCGCTCGTGCACTTCCTGAATCAGCTGAACAAGGGCATGGACGAGATCGATCTCGGCGAACCGGCGCAGCGCGACGAGGCGTGAATGCACGCTCGCGCTTTCATATCGTGCAATGCGCGCCCGGTGTGTGCAAATTCCGCATTTGCGGCTGCGGGCCTGCAATTGCACATGGAAGGACACCTTCTCTTATCGTGAAAGACATCACGTAAACCATTGAACAACAAGGAAATTGCGGTTCCCCGATGCTGCAGGGAAGTCGTCTTTCACTGCGATAGACTGAATCCAACGACGCTTCTTATTCGCTTGTTAATCAATGGAGAACATGATGGACGTCTATATCGAACCGTTACCGAGAGGCCAATGGGGGCCAATCGATGGCTATGCCCTGGAGTTCGCGGACGGCAGCAAGTTCGCCGAGAACATCTTTCGCTCCGAGCTTCTCGCGATCAGCGAAATCGTCCTGAGAGGCTATAGGCCGCTGCTGGCGAAGGTTCGCATTACGGACAAGCACGCCAACGCGCACTGGAAGCGCCCCGAAACTGCGCGCTGACGCGCTCGAGCTCGACGGCGTGGATTGCCGTCGAGCCGTGAGCACCATAACCGCACCCTGAGTGGCCCTTTCGTCAGGCTCGTGAGCACGGCCGATTGTACGTTCGACCGCGGAGTCGAGTGACGGACGGCGCGATTTAAAACCCTTCGAGCACGAGCTTGCCGCGCGAGCGGTTGGTTTCCACGAGTTCGTGCGCCCGGCGCAGGTTTGCCGCATTGATGGTCCCGAAGCTCTCGTTGAGGGTCGTGCGCAACACGTCCTCGTCGATGAGCGAAGCCATGCGCTCGAGCAGATCATGCTGGCGAATCTGGTCTTTCGTCCCGAACATCGAGCGCGTAAACATGAACTCCCAATGCAGGGCCACGCTCTTCATCTTGAGCTTGCGGAAGTCGAACAGCTCCGGATCGTCAATCAGCGCGAGATGCCCCTGCGGGTTGATCGAGGCGACGATCTCGTCGAAGTGATGGTCGGTCTGATTCAGGCTCGCGATATAGTCCACGCCTTCTATACCAATACGCTTGATTTCCTGCGAAAGCGGCTTCGTATGATCGATGACGTGATGCGCGCCCAGTTCGCTCACCCACTTCGAGGTTTCGGGCCGCGACGCCGTGCCGATCACCGTGAGGCCCGTGAGCTTGCGCGCCAACTGCACGAGAATCGAACCGACGCCGCCCGCCGCGCCGATCACGAGCAGCGAGCCGCCGGACGGCACCGTGCCCTCGGGCACCTTGAGGCGGTCGAACAGCAACTCCCACGCTGTGATGGAGGTGAGCGGCAACGCGGCCGCCTCGGCGAAGTTGAGGCTCTGCGGCATGCGGCCCACGATGCGCTCGTCCACCACGTGCAATTCGCTGTTGGTACCGGGGCGCAGCAGCGAGCCCGCATACCACACCCGGTCGCCCGGCTTGAAGAGCGTCACGTCGCGGCCCACGGCGCGCACGATGCCGCTCGCGTCCCAGCCGATCACTTTCGGCTCGCCGTTTTCGGGCGCCTTGTTCGCGCGCACCTTCACGTCGACCGGGTTCACCGACACCGCGTGTACTTCGACGAGCAGATCGTGCGGACCCGGCTGCGGCTCGGGGAGATCGAGATCGATCAGCGAATCGGCGTCGCTGATGGGGAGATTTCGGTAGTAACCAATCGCTTTCATCGTGAATACCTCCAGACAGTCAAATTGCGGGAAACCGGCTTTGTTGAACGAGCGGCTCGAAGTGATAGAGGTCGGGGTCCGCCGAGAAGTACGGCCACAGCGTGTGCAGGAAGGTCTGGAAATCGCCGTGCATCATGAACGCGCTCTGCGCGTCGAGGGAGTCCCACTCTACTTCCAGCACGTAGCAGCCTTCGTCTTCGCACTGCGGACCGAGGCGGTGCCCGCGATAACCCGGCTTGTTCGTGAGCAGCGGGCATACGCGCAGCCAGGCCGCCTCGAAACGCGAAATCTTGTCGGCTCGCAGGTAAAAGCGGCCTATCGCGACGATCATCCGAGCCTCCGTGCCGTTCGTCTTCGTACGAATAATCGGCCAGCGCGCCCGGCGCGCATAGGGGCAAACGGCGAATTCAGCTTCAACGCTGCTTTGAAGATCGAGGGGGCGATCGGGCCCGGTACCGAACTGCGAGCGGACTGACCGCGGATTCAAATATCAGGCGAGATACGCGGCAATGCGATCGCGCAGCCAATCGCGCAGTGCGTTGACGGTCGGCGAGAGCATCGTGCGGTGCGCGCAGACGAGATGCAGCGGCGCGCCTTCGCCCTGAAACGCGTCGAGCGCGGTTTCGAGGCGCCCCGCCTGGATATCGGCGAGCACGTCCAGACGCGACTTGTACGCCAGGCCATGCCCCGCCACGGCCCAGCGGCGCACGAGTTCGCCGTCGTCGCTGCTGCGGTTGCCCTGCACGTTCACGACGCTCGCTACGTCGCCGCGGTAGAAGGTCCAGCGGTCGTGCAGCGTGTCGCTCAACGCGAAGCGCAGACAGTTGTGGCGCGAGAGATCGGCAGGCGTCGCGGGTTTGCCGTGACGCGCGAAATAGCCGGGCGCGGCGCACAGCACGCGCCGGTTGTCGGGCGCGAGGGGCAGCGCGACGAGGGAGGAATCTTCGGGCACGCCATAGCGAACCGCCACGGCAACCGGCGACCGGAACATGTCTGTCACGTGGTCGCCAATGTGCACCTGGAACGACACCGCCGGATGCTGCACCTGAAAGTCGTCGAGCCAGGGGACGAGCACGTTGCGCCCGAGATCGGAGGGAATCGACAGCGACACCGTGCCGCCGATCATCTTGCGCCCATGCGCCACGGCGTTCTGGCCGGCCTCCACCTGCTCCATGACGCCGCGCGCGTATTCGAGGTAGCGCTCGCCGTCCGGCGTGAGGCGCAGGCTGCGCGTGGAGCGTACGAGCAGGCGCGTGCCGAGTTCGGTTTCGAGGCGCTTGAGGCCTGCGCTCGCCACCGCGGGCGTGAGATCGAGTTGGCGCGCGGCGGCCGAGAGGCTCCCGTTGTCCACTGCACTGATAAAGATGACGAGGTCTTCCAGTCTGATCATGTACCGTCGCGTCGTTGGGCTGCGCTCGCCTCGGAAGCAGGCGCCGCGGTCATGGAGTAAGCGAACTGTACACGATGCCACCTCGAGCGCGGGCAGGCCCGATCACGCCAAAAAGTCCGCGAATCCCCAACATTGCATCGTTGAACAATCTTTGGCTTACCGTTGCGCGATTCCTATACTCCCCAGCAGAGATCCCGCGAAGGCTGCGCCGTGCCCCATCGGCTTCGCGAATGCGGGCACAGGTCGTTCACGCAGGTCGTTCATACAGGAGTACGAGGCAATGCTGAATTATCCCGCCGCCTACCAGTCGACCAAGGGCTCCGCGCTCGACGTGAACAAACCCTTTTACCGCCGCATCGCCGAAGAGAAGGATCAGCGCGAGCTAATCGAATCGATCGTCGTGCCGATACGCTCGGGGCAAGCCTGGAGCGTGCCCGCCGGACACGTGTTCCGCATCGTGACGATCGAAGGCCCGCAGGTGGCCGACCTCAATCTGTGGAACCGGCACGATCCGCGCGAACGCATGTGGGCTTCGCGCACGCGCCAGCTCCAGCAGGCGCACGTGAGCACTTTCGACCGCCTGTGGTCGACGCTGCCCTTCCTGCGCCCGCTCGTCACCATCACCGACGACAGCCTCGCCGATTACGGCGTGGACGAACATGGCGGACGCGTACACGACCTGCTCGGCACGCGGTGCGACCCCTACGTGAACCGCATGCTGACCGGCGAAGACTTTCATTTCCACTGCCACTCGAATCTCACGCGCGCCATCGCGCCGTACGGGCTCACCGAATACGACGTGCACGACGTGCTCAACGTGTTCCAGTGCACAGGCCTGAATCTGGAGGACAAGTACTTCATGAAGGCCTGCCCGGCGAAGAAGGGCGACTACCTCGAGTTTTTCGCCGAGATCGACCTGTTGTGCGCGCTTTCGACCTGCCCCGGCGGCGACCTGTCATTGCCGATGTGGGGACCCGATGCACGCGACCCGCTGGAAGTCTGCCGGCCGCTCGGCATCGAGATCTACCGGCTGGCGCCGGCGCTGCTGGAAGGCTGGTCTTCGCCGCCTGTCGCCGAATATCGCGGCCTGCACGGCATGGCGTTGCAGCAGCCGGACTGGAAGTGCGGCTGCTGAAACGCGACGGCTCTAGCTTACTGCTGCTTCTCGACCTTCTTCGGCTTCGGCGGCGATTCGACCTTCGCGTACTGGAACGCGGGCGTGGCCTTCAGCGCTTCCTTGGTTGCGCCGGGCAGGTAGAGATTGCCCTGGCGCACGTCGAGCGAAGCGATGGGCACGGCGACGTCGTGCGAGCCGACGCCGAGGAAACCGCCCGCCGAAACGATGGCCGCGGAAACCGAGCCGTCCGGCGCCACGATCAGGTCGCGCACGGTGCCGATCTTCACGTTGTCGTCGTTATAAACGGACTTGCCGAGTACGCTCTTCTTCACGCTCCAGCCTTCGAGCAGCGCCTGCGACTGCTCGACCGAAACGCTCAAGGGCTGCGCGCCCGCGATCTGGGCATTCGCGCCGGCACTGGCCAGCACGGCGCTGAATGCGGCTACGGCCAACATCGTCTTGCGGAAAAGCATTTTCTTTCGCTCCTGTATTCCGGTTAGTTCGCCGCGCAGGTCGTTGCGAATCAGCGCGAGACTGCAGGCGGAATACCATGGTAGCCGGTATGGGGCGGGGATGCGCTCAAGCTGCTTGCGCGAGCATGCACGAAGCAGGCGGGTGCAAAAACGGTGCGCGCCAAAGCCTTCATTCTGGGCGGCCTGGAAGCGGAGGCACTACGGCCCGTCATAGCGAGGACGTTCCCCTTCGAGCAGATCGTCGAGGCGCACCGTTATCTGGAATCGAACGAGCAGTTGGGAAAGGTGGTCGTTACGCTCTGAACCTGGCGCCGGCAATGCGCGAGTTCACGACGAAGCCGCGGCGCACTGGGCGCAAAGCCCGAACACGACGAGACTTGAATGCGTATAGCGAAAGCGTTTCGCCGCAGCGATGGTGGCGTGCTGTTCCTGCAGCATCGGCTCGTCGATGTCCACCACGGTCTTGCAGCTCTCGCACACGAGATGCGCGTGCGGCGCACCACGCCCGAGTTCGTACACCACGCGCGTTTCGCCAACCCAGGTGCTGTCGAGCAGCGACGATTCCATCAGTTGCGCAAGCGCGCGATAGACGCTTGCCAGGCTGCATTGCTCCACGTCTTTTGCAATGCGGCGAAAGACCTGGTCAGCCGTCAGATGCTCGTGCGGCGCCTCATGAAATACCTTCAGCACGGCCACGCGGCTGGATGTAGGGCGCAGGCGCGCGCTCTTCAGTTCGGAGTAGACCGTTCTCATACGCAGGGAAAACACGTCGGCAAGGCCGACAGTTTCCTCGAGAATGCTTAAGGTTTCCTTATGTCAGTATGGGAAGCGGCCCGACTTGCGGCCCCACTTTATGCTGCGGCGCCGTATGGACGGGAGAGTATGGGACTGGTGGCTATTGAACAGAAGCACGATCTGAGGCGCGCATGGCTTCCACGCCCACTGTGATCTTCGGCGCCTTCGACCGGCACAATTTCGGCGACCTGCTGATCGCGCAGGTGGCGGCGCGCATGCTGCCACGCCGCGAACTGCTGTTCGCCGGGCTCGCCGCGCGCGATCCGCATGGCGATGGCGGCCCTGCCACGGTCGCACTCGCGCGCATCGCCGCTTTCGCGCGCGGCCGCCCCGTGAACGTGATTCACGCAGGCGGCGAGTTGCTGACCTGCAATGCCTGGGAGGCCGCCGTCATGCTCGCCTCGCCGCAGCGCGTGCCTGCGCTCATCGCAGCCGAAGATGACTGGCTGCGCGACGGACACGCGTGGGCGCACCAGCATGTTGGCGTGGCGTCGCTCGCGCCGTATGTGCTGTCGAAATCCGCATTGCCGGGCGTGCGCGTGAAGCATCTCTCGTTCAACGCGGCAGGAGGCGTCGATCTCGATGCGCGCAATGCGCTGTTGGGCGCCGACGTGCTCGCCGCGCTGCAGACCGCGGATGCGGTCAGCGTGCGCGACCGCCAAACCCAGGCGCTGCTCGCCCAACGGGGCATCGAAGCCCGCCTGATACCGGACCCCGCCACGATGACAGCGGCCCTGTTCGGCACGGCAATACGCCGGCACGCCGCCAACTCCGCGCTGCCCGGCGTGCGGCAGGCGTTCCCACGCGGTTATGTCGCCGCGCAATTCAGCGCTGACTTCGGCGACGATGCAACGCTCGATACGCTGGCCACCCAATTCGAACTCGCGGCGCGGGGGCACGGCCTGGGTATAGCGCTGTTTCGCGCGGGCGCCGCTCCCTGGCATGACGACCTCGCGGTGTACGAGCGGCTCGCGGCTCGACTGCGCGCGGTTCACGTTCGCGTGTTTGCCTCGCTGAACGTCTGGGACATCTGTGCGCTGATCGCAGGAAGCCGCATCTATTGCGGCAGCAGCCTGCACGGTCGCATCGTCGCGATGGCGTACGCGCTTCCTCGCGTCAACATCAGTCATCCTGATTATTCTCTCGACGCAAGCAAGCATGCGGCTTATGTGCGGACATGGGAAGCGGCAGGTCTCGCAGGCGTTGTGAATCTAGGCAATCTTGCCGATGCGGTTGCCAATGCTCTCGCGACCGATCGCGAATCACTGCATGAAACCGCATCGGCACTCGCGCGGCGCTATCGGGAGGAATTCGAAACTATGGTTGCTGAGAATCGACTATAGGCCGTGCAAAAGATCGGTGCGGCGGCGGACGACGACACTGCCCTCGGTCAGATAAGCGCGCCATTTTTCGCACAACCATTCGCAAATCCTTTCGCGCATAGATCGACCGGCGAATTGCGGCTTCTGTGCGCGATTCGACGGTTCGATACTGGTTTACCCGGTCCGATTGAAAGTAAAAAAATACCATTCAATCTACACAGCGGCCGGCTTTCTCCAGAACCGGAATCAGGCGCAATACACGCTCTCCGGCACCGCCTACTCAGGCTTGACGGTGGCTCCCGGCAGCGACACGCGCGGCATAGGGGTCGGCCTGGTACACAAGTTCCAGGAACAGCCGCGCATCCACTAACCGTTCTTCATTGCGGCGCGCAAGAATGCAACAAAGCGCGCCGTAACCGGATTTTCCCGCATGGAAGGCCATGCGAGTCCCACGCGCCACTTGGCGTTTTTGCCATGAAGCGGCAGTACCGTAGCATCCCGCAGCAGGTGTCGTGCGCGAGAAGGAATGAACGCAATGCCCACTCCCGCGGCGACCGAAGTCAGGACCGACTGGATGTCTTCGGCCTGCTGCGTCACCTTCGGCACGAAGCGGTGCTCGATGCACCACCGGTCGATCTGTGCAGCGAGCCCAGGCCCGCGTGCACGCACCAGCGAGATGAAGCCGATTTTATTGAGCGCGTCGAGATTCGCCGGGAGGCGTGTGTACCGAAGGTGTGGCGGCAATGCGAGCGCAAGTCCCTCGTCTACGACTTTGAATGACGACAGACCATCCGCGGCAGGCAAGCGAAGGAAACCGGCATCCAGCTTGCCCGCCAGCAGACGGCGCGTTTGCTCTGCGGAAGACAGGTCGCTCAGGGTGACGGTGACGGCAGGATGCTGCTCTCGAAAATCGGCGATGAGCTTCGGCACAATCGTCAATACGGAAAGGCAGATTCCGAGGCGCAAATGGCCGTGCCGGCCGCTGCTTGCCTCTCGCGCGCGCAACAGGATTTCATCCGCGTCGCGTACGAGCGCCTGCGCATCGGACAGGAACGTCTCGCCAAACGGCGTGAGTTGCGCACCGTGCCGACCGCGTTCGAACAGCCTGCCACCGAGGCTCGCCTCCAAAGCGCCGATCTGCTTGCTGAGTGCCGGCTGACTCATGTGCAACGCATCCGCTGCGCGGCTGAAATGGCGCAGGTCGGTAACCGTCAGAAACGTCCTCAGTAATTTCAGTTCCATTCGGAAAAGTAATCATACCGGTAAGAACATTCATTTTACTGATCGATGGGCGAGGAGTTCAATACGTGCATGCCCCTCTCGAGAATCATCCGCAATGCCAATTCGAACCTCGCCGGCTGACGGCCCCCAGGCGGACCTTGAAACCGACGCCATCGGTAAAACGGCGGTCGACAGCGAATCCGACACGCCCCCGGTCAGCCGCTCCGATTCGCGCAGAGTGCGCAGTCGCCGTTCTCGCTTCGGCGACGTGTCCCACGACGCCCACCTTCGCGCGGCGACGGGTGCGATCGCCGTAAGCTTCGCTGTCGTCTCTCGCAGGCACTGGCCGCGTTGAGCACGGTTGTGTGCGCGCCTGCGCCAAAGTGCGCCGGTGGCCAGCCTGTTCCAGGACTGGCGTTGCGCATCTCAAGGATCAGGGTTGGCGTTTGCCGCGGCCGCCAGCGGGTTTGCCAGCCGGCTTGCGCGAATCCGCAGCTGGCTTGCTGCGTGGCTTTTGCACGCTGAATGGGCTACCGCTCGTGAAACTTGTGCCCTTACCCGCGGCCACAGTGCGCTGCGTCGCAGGCTTGCCCTTGCTCTCGCCACTTTGCGGTCGCGGTTTTTTGCTGGCGACCTGCATGGCGCCCGGCACTGCATGGGGCACTTTGGGCTTCTTGGGCTTTTTGGGTTTCTTGATGAGTTCACCCGTCGCGCTGGTTTGCGGCACGCGGTGTTCGGCTTCGAAGCCCGGTTCTTCTTCGCGGGGCAGCGTTTGCCGGATCAGCGCTTCAATCGCGGCCAGTTGCGGCGCTTCATCGGCGCACACGAGCGACACCGCCACGCCGCTGGCGCCCGCGCGGCCGGTACGGCCAATACGGTGCACATAGTCTTGCGCCACGATCGGCAGATCGACGTTGATCACCAACGGCAGATCGTCGATATCCAGCCCACGCGCAGCCACATCGGTGGCCACCAGCATATTGACTTCGCCCGTTTTGAAGCGCTCCAGCGCACGCAGTCGCGCCGGTTGCGGTTTGTCGCCGTGGATGGTGTCGACCGCATAGCCCGCTTCATCCAGCATGGCCGCCAGATAATCCACGCCACTGCGGGTTTTGACGAACACCAGCGCGTGCTCCCAGTTGTTCTCGGCCACGAGGTGCATGAAGAGCTCAGGCTTGTTCCTTTTATCCACCGGAACCACCCACTGCTTGATCTTGCTGGCCGTGGCATTGGGCGGGCTCACGCTGATATTGACCGGGCTGCGCAGAATGCCCGCCGCCATGGCGCGGATATCGTCGGTAAACGTCGCGGAGAACAGCAGGGTCTGCCGCTGAGCCGGCAAGGCAGCAAAGACGGCGTTGAGTTCGCGCGCAAAGCCCAGATCCAGCATGCGGTCGGCTTCATCCAGCACCAGCGTTTGTACCTGATCAAACTGCACGGCGTTCTGGCGGTTGAGATCGAGCAAACGGCCCGGCGTGGCAACGAGCACATCCACGCCTTTGCGCAACTTCATCATCTGCGGGTTGATACTCACGCCGCCATAGGCGGCCAGAAATCGCAAGTCGAGGCCTTTGCCGTAAGCGATAAAGCTTTGCAGCACTTGCTCGGCCAGTTCACGCGTGGGCACCAGCACGAGAACGCGCGCGCGGTTGCTGGACACCGCCGGGCCGTGTTGCACCAGCCGCTGCAACAGGGGCAGCGCAAAACCCGCCGTTTTGCCGGTACCGGTCTGTGCCCCAGCCATGACGTCCTTGCCGCTGAGCACGGCAGGAATCGCCTTGGCCTGCACCGGCGTCGGCGTCTGGTAATTGAGGTCTTGCACATTACGCTGCAAGGGTTCGATCAGGCCAAGCGAGGCAAAAGACATCGGCGTATTCCGGGCTAAAACTGTAATTTTAGCGGTTACCACGCAGGTTCGATGGTCAGGAAGATCGATGCTGAACGCCGCTGAATAACGTAGCGGCGCCGCGCGCCGCCCCGGCATCATCGCTGAACATGACAGGTTTCGTTTTTATGTGTCATCGTACAGAACCCATTCATGTGCTACTGTAGGTACCCAGAGCCAGCAGGACGTTTCAGTCGAACACCAGAAGGATCCTCATGGAATTCAATAATGGCGCTGTACTAGAAGCTCTTCGACTTGCTTTGCATCGACAAATACCGTGGCACAAGCGACCGGCAATCTTCACGTTGCTTCGCGCACAGGGTTTGATCCAGACCGTAGACCAGAAACCTCCCCCCAGTACGAAGTACCTCCCCACCTTACAGATTGCCGTCCTGACGGATAAAGGACAGAGCGAAATCCAGCGCATCGAAGCGTCAAAGCATGTTTCAGGATGGCTGGACGACGACTACTTCGCAACGTTCCTTGCGGAAGTTGTGCTTGCCTGACCACGCATCATTGCGTGCCAGCGATTTCGATATTCACGAATCGGGCCAGATCGCTCCAGGGGCGCTCATGAGGCATTCAGGGAGATGACTCGCCCACGCTGCTGATGTTCGGACCGCGCGGCTCTCGGTATCGAAGAAGTTGCTTTCCGGCACGATCCTGTCGGCGATCGCGATGTGATGGCTGCCGCAACCCTTGAGCCCTGCCACGTGCCACGTATCCTCGATCTGCCATTCGGACGCCGGGAGAATGAAGCCGCGCACCAGCGGCGGCCCGTCTTCGCCAGCGTGACCGGGAAGCGGCTTTCCGTCTTTCGTCATCGTGCCGAAACACACATCCATTCGGTCTGCTGACAACCGCTCGCGAACGGCCAGCGCCCGCTTACGCGCCAGCCACCCGGCACCGGCTGTGCGGTGCCCCCAGGCTGGGGTGACCCGGCGAGTATGACGTCCGGAACTGATTCGTACACCTGATCATAGGTCCGAATGTTCAGCAGGGAGGCAATCAGCGCGCTTGCACTGGCAATCATCGCGGTCCAACCCAACGACCCATCGATCCTAGCGAGTTCGACGATCACCCTGAGCCCCTGCGGAAGATCCAGTTCCATTCCGCCGTGACTCCCGGGTACGAACATGCGATACATGCCAATCGCTTTGAGCGTCTCCACCAGGTCTGAAGGCATTCGTCGCGCCGCCTCGCGCCGGCTCCACTAGCCACGCAGCCCGCAAGCTGGCGACATCGCAAAACATCCTGTGCGCGTCGCCGGCGTATCTGGCCCACTTCGGACAACCGGCCATGCCGGCGGACCTGATGCAGCACCGCTGCATCGGGTACACCTATGCGGCCACCGGCGATGAGTGGCAACTCATCGACCGTGGCGGCAAGACCCACGCTGTGAGGGTCGACTGCCACATGCATACCAATAACGGCGACACGGCACGCTTGGCAGCGCTCGCTGGCCAAGGCGTGATCTGGCAACCAACATTCCTGACCGGCGACGATCTACGTGCCGGTAAACTCGTTCACGTGTTGCCGGATTATCGGCTGGCCGAGATCGACATACTCGCCATGTACCCGAGCCGTCGACAGCTGAGCGCCAGGGTGCGCGTCATGATCGATTTCCTCGTCGATGCGGTCAGCGCAGTGCCACCATGGGATCGGGGCAGTCGGCACAGGTAGATGCCGGTGCGGTCAGTACCGCTTCTTCGGCGGCAACGACCGTTTGATCTGCTTGCGCAGGCGTGCCACAGCAGCGGCCTTTTTGCGCTTGCGTACCGCGGTAGGTTTTTCATAGGCTGTCCGGGCACGAAGCTCCGGAATCAGGCCGGTGCGCTCGATCGAGCGACGGAAACGGCGCAACGCAACTTCCATGGGCTCGTCGGGTTTCAGAATTACGGTAGTCACTATTTTCCTTGGTTGAGATCCACCAGCCATGGCGAATCGTGATATGGATGTGCACGCTGCGTCGTGGCACAGGTAAGGGTCACAGCCGACGGTCGCGCGCTCCGTCAACGACGGCGAAATGGGGTTCTTGGCGTTGCGGCGCCGCTTCGCTCATCCTTATGCCGGAAATTGATTCGTCCTTTCGTCAGGTCGTACACCGAGAGTTCCAGCGTTACCCGGTCGCCCGCAAGGATGCGAATGTGATTCTTGCGAATTCGACCGGATGCGTACGCACCTACAACCACGCCATTGTCGAGCGTGACGCGGTAACGGCTGTCTGGCAGCACTTCGTCAACGATACCGTCGAGTTCCAGCAGTTCTTCTTTGGCCATTCAAGATTCCTGATCATTTGGCGGGACATGGGTTCGGACGCCGCATTGTGAAGACGTCGCGAGCGTTGATCGACAAGCGCTCGCGCGGCAATGGGGAGCATGAAATTGCCGGGCTGCCCTTGCGTCCCGGAAGTCATGGTCACCGCTCTGTCCGGGCGGCGACTGAGATACGCGAGGGGATGGGTAAAACGCGGCGGCTCGCAATACCGGACCGATACGCGTCGGGGCGTATAGTCCAGCGAGCACAGTTATCGCTGGACTATCAATCAAAGGAGGACTCGCGACTCACCCACACGCGTCTTGTCGGTGCTGTGCGAAGCGAACTAGTCCTGTATTGTAACCGAAGGCCGCTATTTATCCCGCCACTCTCGGCGGGGCCACAAGGAATGGGTGTTGTCAGCGACGCATGCCGACGACGCGCAGTTCGGAGTCCCGCGTGATGATTGGGCGCGCTTTGCTGCACCCGCCCTGGCGCTTCAGGTGCGTTGAGTGTTTCGCACTTTGGCGTCGTCTTTAGCCGCGCGTGTCGACCCAGTTGCGTGCCCACTGGGTCGAGTGCTGCAACGCTTGCTCTTCACTCTTGAAGTAATCGAGCGAATAGAACGAGTAGCGGCCTTCGGCTCGCTCGCCGTCGATGAGTTCGAGCGACAGGTTGGATGAAAAGCTACCATCGGGCAAGCGATGCGCCGAGGATTGGACGGCATAGCCGTTGTAATGTTGAATTTGCTTGTTCTGCATTTTAATTTTAATGATATTTGAGCGCGCACATGCCGTGCGAATCGCGCACGGGCGCGCCGATTCAAAGCCATTCGAGCCGAATTCTTCAGCAGTCGAAAAGCGAAAAAAGGGCGTTAAAGCCTGAGGGGAGAATGAGGCGCAACGAGGCGTATGGCGCCGGCAAGCTGCTGAATAAACAGATGCCAATCAGGAGTGATCGCGCCAACAGAGGGAGGCAAAGCTCCGCGAGGGTGTCGCTGCAACCCGGCGTCCGTCTGAGGAGGCCGGGCCCTTCAACTTTACAGCGGCTTGATGTTAGCCGCTTGCAGACCCTTCGGGCCTTGCTTCGTTTCGAAGCTCACCTTCTGATTCTCAGCCAGCGTCTTGAAGCCTTCGCTCCTGATTTCGGAGAAGTGAGCGAACAGGTCGTCACCGCCCTTGTCCGGGGTGATGAAGCCAAAGCCTTTGCTGTCGTTGAACCACTTAACGGTGCCGGTATCCATGAAGAATCCTTGAGAAAAAAATGCGAAAAATTGCTCTATTGAAGAGCGCGTGAAGCTTCAAGGAGGGAGAGGACAACGAATACCGCGGGGGCGCGAGCAATTGATGAACAGCAATCGAACTTCTTGAACTTCGATGCGAACGTTACCCTGCCGGATGGACCAGCGTCAATACTTATCTTGTAACTGTTTCACGAGGCGGCCCGCTTTGCCGGCGAAGCGATGCGGCCCTACCTTGCTGCGCCCCTTGCCTGGCGTGGCATTGCGCGCAGCAGACCGCTGGACGCCCTTGCACTTGAGCGAACCGTTCCTCGAGAGGATCCAGAGGGTGCCGGTGAAGGTTGTCATGCTCGAAAGCGCCGGGCATTATCCACTCGAACAGCCCGGACTCTCGCAAATGGTGGACGCCAGTGACGCGTTCTACCGTGATGGAGCGGCTAGATAGCGGGAAATCGAAGGGCTGGCCTGAAAGGGAGCATGAAAGTGAGCGGTGTGAGCGTCAAAATCTGCGCGATCCTGGTTGCGGTCTCCATGAGTTGTGGCTCGATCCACGCTGGCGCGCAGACAGGTGAGAACACGGGTGCTGGCGCGACAGCGCATCGGGCGGCGTACTCGACGTCGCGGCTTCAGAACAGGCCGGACAGTGCCGTGACTCGTGACGTCCGCAGCGCCCTTGAGCGGACGCCGAACCTGGATGCTTCAGGGATTCGCGTCAGGGCGCGCCTCGGCGTCGTGACGCTCACGGGATGGGTGCCTGAGCCCAGGCAGATCGCGCTCGCCGGCAACACGGCAAGATCGGTGCGCGGAGTCAGGTCGGTGACGAATCAGCTGACCTTGCGGAACAGCCGTTAGACCATCCGCCCCCGAACAATCCAGGCAATCTCGGGAAAGGATCGAAATGCCGATCCCTGCTTCGACGCGCGTGGCCACACGATCCGCCGCGCCATTTCGAGAGCCTCCATCAAATGGTGGAGGCCAAAACGATCACCCGCGCATACGATCGGAACAGAGGACAACGATAACGTATGAGCGCTGCAAAGTCTGGCAAGGGGTCGAACCAGGGTTCGGATGAACGGGCCGTTTGCAGCACGTGTGAGCCGGTGTCACTAACCCGGAGGTGGACCATTATGAAGACGCTAGTCCACGCAGTTTGCGCGGTCGCCGTCATGGCTGTGCCAATTGCTTCGTTGGCGCAGTCGGATGGAGGTCTGACGCGCGCACAAGTACAGGCCGAGATCGCACAGCTTCAGCAAGCCGGCTTCAATCCGGCCAATGCGAACACCGTCGACTTTCCCTCCAGCATGCCGGCCGCCGACGCTAGTGCCGCCGGCCAGGGCAGCGGCTACGGCCCTGCCATGAACGGCTCGTCGCAGATGGGCCATCCGGCCAGCCCGGCCGGGATGAAGCCGGTGTTCTTTGGCGGGTCGTAAGCTTTTTCGTCTGACGAGGTCGCGCGATGGCGTGTATGCCGGCTCTTCCTGAGCCGGCATGGAGCGTCGTGCTATGCGCTTCGCACCCTTCAGAACCCCGAAAAGAGCAGGCGAAAGAAATAGGCACACGCTTGTTCTGCGATCCTGCTGAATGGCCGTTACCTGCCTGTTCGCTCATGGTTCGACAGCGAGCACGCAAAAAGCCTTCCCGGTTTCGACAAGCTTCGCTTCGACAAAGCCGGCGGCTGTTAGTCGTTCGATCAACCCGCCGGGCTTTTGTCCCGAATACGCAGTGAAACCGGGCGCGAAGGTGCTGGCTTCGCATGGCAACCGCTCCACTGAGCCGATTCGCAGACCGACCCGGCCGCGGGCGATTGCAGCGGCATTCCGCGCTGTGGCTTGCGCCAGCATTTCCTGTGATGGATCGATGCCGTCAATGTGCCCGGAGGGTGCCGCTGCGGCGAGAAGCTGAATACCCGCGCCAGGCCCGAACCCGATTTCAAGCACCCGGTCGTGTTCGCGAATCTCGAGGGGGCCGATAGCCCATGCCGCGCACGGCTGGTTCATCTTTGCCATGAGCATGCCGCCGAGCCGGCCGAGGATGCCTTCGGGTCGACCGAACGCTCGCATCAAGACACGCTCGAACGCCCCCACGATCGCTTCTCCCATGTTGCATGCAAGAAGTCTATCAGCGCGCCTGGGCCAGCATTGCCGCCCCGCGCCCGGTGCGGCCGGGATCAGTGTGTGTGAGGCCCCGAAAGCGGTTCGAGCGGCTGCGGCTGCGCATCGGGATCGACCACCGCGCTCACGCGCGCACGCAACCCGGTGACGCGGCCATCAACGGCAATGGGGCTCGCGCTTGCGACCATCGTCGAGCCGGACTGATCGACGAATACCGGGTCTTCGCTCTGCGTGGTGCGCTGGATCGCGTGGCCGCGATACGGATCGAGTTGCATCAGCGTCACCATCAGCGATTCCGGCAAGAAGACCTGGCCGACATGCGAAACATGCGTGCGCTGCGGTTGCGACGCGCTTGCCGTGCGGACCTTGAAATGAATGTGGTTGGTGCGCCCGGGATAGTTGCCCGGCACGATGGTTTCGAACGTGACGATGCCCGCGCGATCGGTGTGCTGAATGCCGCGCAGGAAGGTCTGGTGGTCGGTAGGCCGCAGCGTGGGCGGCGTCATGGGCGGCGGACCAGGGGGCCGTCCCGCGGGCGGGCGGCCAGGCGCCTTCGGATCGAAATCGGGCGGGGGCGGAAGTTCCATCTTCGTGTAGCCCGAATAGACGCCCATCGCATCGCATTGCCATATGTCGACTGCCCCGCCAACGAGCGGCGCGCACGTTCTCGCGTCGGTAAGCACGATGTCGAGCGTCAACGGCACGCCCGCTCTGCCCTCCCGGATGTCGCGGCGCACGAGATCGCCGTCGATCCAGTAAGGGCCGACTTCCTGCTCGGGCGTGAGCCGGCAAGGCGCAGCGTTCGCGAAGGCCGCGGGGCTCGTTTCAATGGTCGCAACGGTCGTGCCGACCGCGATCGTCAGTTTGATGAATTCTCGTCGTGACAGGCGTGATGTCATTGTTGTGCTGCATTGCGCGTGATGGCGGGACTTTACCGGACCCCGCGCGGATGTCGATTACATTTCTACTACGCCTTATTTCGCCCCGGCAGGGCGTACTTGCCCTGATTGCCCCGATTCGGCCGGCTATGCAGAAATGCGCATGGAAGCCGTCGTGAACGGTCAAGACGAAGCGATATTGGCTTCCTATAGTCGCTCTCAGCGTCTCGCCCCGGCGTCTTGCGTGCGGGGCGCTTCGATCGATTCCACGCCTATTCTGGAGGAGCCCAACCCGCAGTCGACGCGAACAAGAGAGTCGTGAGCCGGCCGCTAACCGCGCGAAGCGGGCAGGCCTGGCCGGTATGCACGCCACAGCAGTAGACCCATGCTTGCCGACAAAGGAAACAACATGCGTTTTGCGAAGACTCTTACCCCTATCGCAGTTGCCGTTGGAGCACTTCTCGCTGTTGCACCGCTCGCCTCGCGCGCGGATACCGTCGTTAAAATCGGTTTTGCCGCGCCGCTCACCGGACCGAACGCGAATTACGGCAAAGACCTGGAAAACGGCGTCAAGATGGCCCTCGACGACGCCAAGGCGCAAGGCGTCAAGATCAACGGCCAGCCCGTCTCGTTCGAACTCGTCGCCGAAGACGATCAGGCCGACCCGCGCGTGGGCGTGCAGGTCGCGCAAAAGCTCGTCGACGAAGGCGTTTCGGTCGTCGTCGGCCACTTCAACTCGGGCACGACCATTCCCGCTTCCGAGCTGTACGAAAAGGCGGGCCTGCCCGACATCGATCCGGCCGCGACGAACCCGGTCATCAGCGGCCGCGGCTTCAAGAACATCTTCATGGTGATCTCGAGCGACGCGCAAAACGCGGGCACCGCGGGCGCCTACGCAGTCACGACGACGAAGGCCAAGCGCATCGCCGTCATCGACGACCGCACGGCGTTCGGCCAGGGCGAAGCCGACGAATTCGTGAAGGCCGTCAAGGCGCACGGTGGCGAGATCGTCGACCGCGAGTACACGACGAACCAGGCGACGGACTTCAAGACGCAGCTCACGAACATCAAGAGCAAGAACCCCGATCTGATTTTCGTGGGCGCCCTCAACCCGCAGGCGGCCGGCATCATGAAGCAGATGGCCCAGCTCGGCATCAAGGCGCAGTACGTGGGCGGCGGCGGCGTGAAGGATGTGGACTTCGTCAAGCTCGCGGGCGACGTGTCCGAAGGCGCCATGGCGTGGGAGTATGGCCGGCCGCTCGACAGCACGCCGGTCGGCGCGAAGTTCGCCGACCGCTTCAAGCAGAAGTATGGCGTCGACGTGCTCTCTTATGCGCCGTTCGGCTACGACGCGGCGTGGGCCGCCATCAAGGCGATGCAGGCCGCCAATTCGACCAAGCCCGACGACTATCGCGCGAAGATGCAAAGCATCGCCTTCGACGGCATTACCGGCCATATCGCGTACAACGCGAATGGCTCGCTCAAGAACGGTTCGTCCACGGTCTATCAGGTGAAAAACGGCCAGTGGGTGACGGTCAAGACGGTAAGCGGTCTCTGATCGCCCACGCGGCCCTCGCCTCGTTCAGGCGAGGGCCGCGTGCAACGCGAGGGTTTGCAACGCCACCGGCAGCCGCATACCTAGAAGCTATGCCGGATACCCGCCATGATCCCCAGTTGCCCCGCTCCCGGTGCGGGCGTCGTGCCGCCGCCACCCTGGCTCACCGTGTAGGCCGCCTTCGCACTGTTCCACAAATACGCGCCCTGCAGATAAACGGCTGATCGCTTGGACAGCTGATACGTGGTGCGCAGCGCCGCAATCGTGCCGCGCGTGTCGTGGTCGCTATTGACGATGTGGTACACGCCGCCGTCGACGATAAAGGCCGCCGTCACCGGATACTGCGCCGTGAGATAGAACTGGTCCGAATGCACGTTGGGCGTTTCAGCCGAAACCGTGTCGACGCGCCTGCCCAGCCAGCCGCCGCCGATGCGCAGCGCGCCGACATGGCCGTAGCCGTTGAGCTGGATGCGCACGTCGGTGTCGCCCGGGTTCGTCAGCGCGAAGGTCGGCGTGCCGTCGTAGAGGTTCGCCGCCGCGCCTGGGCCGCCGCGTTGTTCGTCATAGGCAGCGGCGACGCCGTAGCCATTGCGGTCGTAGCGCAGCATCGCCGACCATTCGCGGCAAGACTGCGAACTGCCCGGCACGGGCCCCGCGCAGGTGCCCTGGCCCGGCGAATTGCCGGTGCCGGCCGAATCGCGCCCGAATGACCACGTCGCGCCGAGCGTGAAGCCGCCGTAGCTGCCCTTGTAGACGATCGTGTTGTCGCTGCGCGAACTCGGCAGGTACTGGTCGAACGAAGCGGTGCCGCCGTAGATGTCCGGTCCGAGCAGATCGGCGTCGGCGATCGCCCAGAACGTCATGGTGTACTGACGCCCGAACGTCAGGCTGCCATAGGGGCTGCTCATGCCCACCCACGCCTGGCGCCCGAACAGCCGGCCGCCCTGATTCAACGTGCCGCCGCGCATGTTGAAGCCGCTCTCCAACGCGAAAATCGTGGACCACCCTCCGCCCAGCCCCTCGCTGCCGCGCACGCCCCAGCGCGAGGGCATTTCGCCGGTAATGCCGGGCATGCGCACCACGCTGTCGCCCGCCGCGTTCGCGTGTGAAACATATTCAATGCCGGTATCGACGATGCCGTAAAGCGTAACGCTGCCCTGCGCGAACGCCGACGCGCTGAGGCCAGCGCAGACCAGCCCTGCTGCGATCCGAAGTTTCATGATCTCCGTGTTCTCCTGGTGTTCCGGTCTCGCGGACTTGCCGCCAGCCGGACGTTGTTTTCGATTCGAGGCGTGAGAAGGCGACACGCAGCCGCGCCGCCATGTCGTGCGTCGTTTTTTAGTACTCTTGATTGAATGCACTGACCGATCGAACGCGATGGCGCAGGCCCGCGCCATCGTCCAGTCTCAGGAACGGATCAAATCCGCTGCTGTCCCGCGCGCTTCGGGATATGACGGCCCACCACGGCCAGCGCGATCAGCACCAGCGCCATGGCTGCGCCGAGCATCGTCAAATAGCCTGCCGCGCCGCCTGCGGTAATCACCACCGCGCCGGCAAACGCGCTCAGGATCGCGCCCACGCGGCCGAATGCCAGCGCCGAGGCCGTGCCCGTCGCGCGCACGCCCGTTGGGTAGACGTAGGCGCACAGCGCGTACATGGTCGATTGCACCGCGTTGACGAAGAGGCCGTGCAGGCCGAGACCCGCAATGAGCAAGCCCGTGTGCTGGGTCGCACCCACGCCGAGCATCACCCAGGCGCTCGCCGCGCCGCCCGCGCAGCACAGCAGGAGCGGCCCGCGCGAGCCGAAGCGCGCAATGGCGAGCGCGCACAGCAACGCGCCGATCACGCCGCCCAGGTTGTACGCGCTCAGCCCGTAGCCGGCGAGCGAGACGCTCAGACCTTCGCTCGTCAGCATGGCGGGCAGCCAGCTGAATGCGCTGTACACGGCGAGCAGGCACATGAAGAACGCCCACCAGATCGCCACGGTGTCGCGTGCGCGGCCGTCGCGAAAGAGCGCCGTGAAGCCCACGTGCTTTTCGGCGCTTTGCTCGCGCACGTCGGTGAACACCGCGTCCGGCGCAACCTCGCGCGCCATGCGGCCGAGCAGGCGCACGAGTTCGGGCCAGCGCTTCGGCCGGCGTGCGAGAAAGCGGGGAGACTCGGGCAGCGCCACGAGCAGCACGAGCGCGAGCACGAGGGGCAGCACGCCGCCTGCGAAAAAGAGCCCGCGCCAGCCGTACACCGGCAGCACTTGCGCCGCGAAAATGCCCGCCAGCATGCCGCCGAGCGGCACGCACACGATGGTTGCCGTCACCGCGAAGGTGCGAAAGCGCGCGGGCGTGAATTCGGCTGTCATCGTCGTCGAACTCGGCAGCGCGCCGCCAATGCCAAAGCCTGCTATGAAGCGCAGCACGGCGATGGCCGCCACGTTCGGCGCGAGGCCGATCGCGCAGGTCGCCGTGCCGAACACGAGTACGCTGCCCACCACGGCCCAGCGGCGTCCGAAGCGATCCGCGAACAGGCCGGCGAATGCGCTGCCGAAGCCCATGCCGATCAGCCCCGCCGCCACCACGGGGGCGAACGCATTGCGCGTGATGCCCCACTCCTTGATCAGCACCGGAATCGCGAAGCCGATCAACTGGCTGTCGAAGCCGTCGACGACGATCGACAAGGCCGCCAGCACCACGGCGAACTTCTGCAGCGTGGAATACGCGCCTTCGTCGAGCGTGCGGCCGATATCGACCGTGCCGCCAGCGATGGCGTCGCTCTCGCGCGGGGTCGCTCCCGAGGCGGGGGCGGGCGTGGCATAAGTCATGAATTGTCTCCTTTGCTGCGCTGTGGACGCGCAGTCATTCGTTTGTCATGGTGGTGCGACGTTGACTGCTATTTCATACGGAATCCTTTGCATCGACGAGGCGCACGAGATGCAGCAGCGCTGTCGTATATGGCACGGCGATCGCACGCATGCCCGCCGCCTCGACGACCGCGCCGTTGATGGCCTCGATCTCGGTCTTGCGCCCGGCGATCACGTCCTGGAGCATCGAAGGCCGATGCGCGCGGTGATGCGCGAGCGCGTGCCGCACGTTGTCGGCCACATGCGCCTCGTTCACGGCCACGCCGTGCGCATGCGCCACCGCCGCGACTTCTGCGACGATCTTGAGCGCGAGCGCTTCGCCGTCCGGCGCGTTCGTGAGTTCGCCGACAGTGCAGCCCGTCACCGCGCAAAGGCTGTTGAGCGCCGTGTTGAACGCGACCTTCTCCCAGATCGCGGCCCAGACATCGGCGTCCGCGCTGCAGGCGAGTCCGGCGTCGTTGAGCGCTTGGACCGTGCGGGAAAGCATCGGCGAATGCGCGCCGTCCGCGCTCATCAGGCGGATCACGCCCTGGCCGTGCGAACTCACGCGGCCAGGGCCGTTCTTGTCGGCCGGCCAGGTCGTCACGCCTATCATCACGCGAGCCGGGTCCGCGAACTGTGCGAGACGCTCGGCGTTGCCGAGGCCGTTCTGCAGCGACAGCAGCGCAGTTTGCGGCCCGAGCACGGCGTGCGCCGCGCCGAGCGCCGCCTGCGTGTGCAGCGTCTTGGTGAAGACGATCAGCAGATCGGCCGGCGTGGTCGCCGCCTCCGGGCGCAACGCCTCGAGATTCGCGACGACTCGCTCGCCCGCATCGGTCGTGAGCCGCAGACCGGCTTCGTTGATCGCGTTCAAGTGAGCGTCGTCGACGTCGAGCAGCGTGACGCGATGGCCCGCAACGGCGAGCAGACCGCCGAACAGCGAGCCCATCGCGCCCGCGCCGAGTATGGCGATATGCATGGCGCGCCCTTAGAACGGATAGTGGCGCGGCGCGGTCTGCATCGTGATCCAGCGCAGTTCGGTGAATTCGGCAATGCCCGCCTTGCCGCCGAAGCGCCCAAAGCCGCTCTCCTTCACGCCGCCGAACGGCATCTGCGCTTCGTCGTGCACGGTCGGCCCGTTGATGTGGCAGATGCCCGACTCGATGCGCTGCGCGACGCCCCACGCGCGCGCCGGATCGCGGCTGAACACCGCCGACGAAAGCCCGTACGCGTTGTCGTTCGCGCAGGCAATCGCGGCGTCCTCGCCACGCACACGCACGATGCCTTTTACGGGACCGAACGATTCGTCGTGATAGACGCGCATCCCGGGCGTGACATGGTCGAGCAGCGTGGCGGGCATCAGCGTGGTTTCGGCCTTGCCGCCGCATACGAGCGTCGCGCCTTTGGCGAGCGCGTCGTCGATCAGCGCGTTGCAGCGCTCCACGGTGCTCATGTCCACCACCGAGCCGAGCACGACCGGGCCCTTGCGCGGATCGCCGAGCGGCAGCGCGCGGGCGCGCTCGCCCAGACGCGCGACGAAGGCGTCGGCAATGCTTTCATCGACGATGATGCGCTCCGTCGACATGCAGATCTGCCCGGAATTGGCGAACGCGCCAAACGCGGCCGCGTGCGCCGCCGCTTCGATATCGGCATCGTCGAGCACGACGAGCGGCGCCTTGCCGCCCAACTCGAGCACCGAAGGCTTCAGATAGCGCGCACAGGTTTCGGCGATGATGCGGCCCACGCGCGTGGAGCCCGTGAAGTTCACGCGGCGCACTTTCGGGTGCGCGATCATGGCTTCGACCACGCGCGCCGCGTCGGCGGGCGCGTTCGTCACGAAGTTGACGGTGCCGCGCGGCAGGCCCGCCTCCAGCATCGCCGCAATGATGAGACCGTGCGTGGCCGGGCAAATCTCCGAGCCCTTGAGCACGACGGTATTGCCGCACGCGAGCGGCAACGCGATAGCGCGCACCGCGAGGATCACGGGGGCATTCCAGGGCGCGAGGCCGAGCACGACGCCCGCCGGCTGGCGCACGCCCATGGCGAGGCTGCCGGGCACGTCGGAGGGAATCAGCTCGCCGCCGATCTGCGTGGTGAGCGCGGCGGCCTCGATCAGGCCGGCTGCCGCGAGATGCACATTGAAGCCCGCCCAGATACCCGATGCACCGGTTTCCGCGGCCATCGCGGCGGCGAACGCGTCGGCTTTGGCTTCGAGCGCGTGCGCGGCCTTCGTGAGCAGCACGCGGCGTTCGCTCGGGCCCATGGCCGACCATACCGGGAAGGCGGCCGCCGCCGCATCGACCGCCGCGACTGCGTCTTCCACCGTGCCCGCGGGCGCGCAGCTCGCCACCGTGCCGTCGAGTGGATTGCGGCGCTCGAACGTCGCCCCGTTGCGTGCCTGCACCGCTTCGCCGTCGATCAGCATCGTTACGGTTTGCATGTCCTTTTTCCTCGCTTTACGTGAATTCGACAGGTTGCGCACGCACCGTTCAGGCGACGAGCAGCTCGACCAGCTTCGGGCCCTGCCCGGCCAGCGCGCGGCCAAGCGTATCGCGCAACGGCCCCGCCTCGCTCACACGCACGCCGGGGCAGCCCATACCCGCGGCCAGCGTGACGAAATCGAGCCCCGGCAGGTCGGTGCCCTGCACCGGGTCGGTCGGCGCGAAGCCGAACACCGGCGCGAAGTCCTGTAGCGCTGCGTAGCGCGTGTTGTTCAGGATGACGAAGGTAATCGGCAGATCGAGCTGCACCGCGCTCCAGATCGCCTGGATCGAGTACATGCTGGAGCCGTCGCCGATCAGCGCGATTACGCGTTCGCCGGGCTTCGCGAGCGCCACGCCCACGGCGGCGGGCATGCCGTAGCCCAGGCCGCCGCTGTCCATCGTGAGGAAGGTGCCGGGGCGCTCGTAGGGCAGGTACGCTTGCATCACCGGGCGCGAGCTGGGCGCTTCCTCGACGACGGTCGTGCCCGCGTCGCGCACTTCGGCGAGCGTTTGCAGCGCGTAGGCGACCGACATGCGCTCGCCCGGCACAGCCGGCGGCATGGCGCGCGGCGGCACGGCGCGCTGCGCGGGCATCGCACGCTCGACGGCCGGCGCGGGCCGCTCCAGCAGATCCAGCACGCCCAGCCTCACATTGCCCACGGCGGCCATGCCCTCGGGCGTCCACGCGGCGGTGTTCGGATCGTCGATCAACTGGTACAGCGCGGCGCCCGGCGGCACGTGCGGCCCGTGGCCCTCCACGTGATAGGTGAAAGCCGGCGCGCCGATCGCGAACACGAGATCGTGCCCGCCGAGCAACTCGACGATGCGCTCGCGCATGGCCGGCAGAAAACCCGCGAACAGCGGATGCTTTTCCGGAAAGCTGCAACGGCCCGTCATGGGGGCGACGAACACGCGCGCACGATGGCGCTCCGCGAGCCGGACCACGTCGTCGGCCGCGCCCGCGCGATCCACCGCGCCGCCCACCACGAAGACGGGGCGCGCACACGCGTCCAGCGCCGCGCCGATGTTCGCCAGCATCGCGGGCTCGGGACGCGTGGTGTGCGCGAGCGCGCGATCGGGCACGCGTTCGGCCGGCTGGTCCCAGTCGTCCACGGGAATCGACACGAACACCGGGCCGCGCGGCTCCTGCATGGCGATCGCATAAGCGCGTGCAATGGCGAGCGGCACGTCCTGCGCGCGCGCCGGCTCGATGCTCCACTTCACATAGGGCTTGGGCAGCTCGGTGGCCTGGGTGGCCGCGAGAAACGGATCGAACGGCAGGATCGAACGCGCCTGCTGGCCCGCCGTAACGACGAGCGGCGTGCGGTTGCGAAACGCCGTGAAAAGGTTGCCCATGGCGTTGCCCACGCCCGCCGCCGAGTGCAGGTTCACGAGCGCCGCATTGCCGGTGGCCTGCGCATAGCCGTCGGCCATGCCGACCACGACCGCTTCCTGGAGGCCGAGCACGTAGCGGAAGTCGGCGGGAAAGTCGCGGAACATGGGCAGCTCGGTCGAGCCGGGGTTGGCGAAGACCGAGGTCATGCCCACGCGGCGCGCGAAGTCGATGACCGCGTCGCGCACGGTATAGGCACCGCCGGCACCGCCGGGCGCCGTGGTATCCCGCTTCTGCTGGTCCTGCTGAGGCGCACTGCCAGTCATCCAAGGCCTCCTCTCGAAAAAAGCGCGTCGTTCAATGGAGGATCATTATCGCGACGCTACAGGTAACCGAAAATTGCGGATTTCGCCAAAAGCCATTACCTTTAGGCATGACTTACAACCTCCAGCAACTCCAGGCGTTCGCGACCATCGTCTCGGCGGGCAGTCTCGGGCGCGCGGCGGAAACGCTGCACGTGACCCAGCCCGCGCTCTCGCGGGCGATCCGCCGCCTCGAAGAGCAAGTGGGCGCGCCGCTGTTCGAGCGGCATTCTCGCGGCATGCACCTCACCGCCGTGGGCGAAGCGCTCCTGCCGCACGCCATCCTGCTGCAGCGCGAAGCGGAGCAGGCGCGCGAGGAAATCGACGCCATGCGCGGCCTCGCGCGCGGCACGATCCGCGTGGGAGCGGTGGGCAGCATTGCGAGCCTCGTGCTACCGCTCGCCGTGAGCGGCGTGCTGCGGCGCTGGCCCGGGCTGCGCGTCGAGATTCTCGAAGGCGTGTGGGACCGGCTCGCCGATGCGCTCGTCAAACGCGAGATCGATCTCGCGCTCAGCATGGCCGTGCCCGATACCGACGAAATCGCAGCGATCGGCGATTGCCGCTGGGAGGATTCCAGCTACGTAGTGGCGGCGCACGATCATCCGTTGCGCGCGAAACCCGACCTCACGCTCGCGGACACCCTGGACGAGCAATGGGCGATTCCGCCGCGCGGCACGGCGCCGTTCGAGCACATGGAGCAGGTCTTCGCGGCGCACGGGCTGGGCCGGCCGAACGTGGTCGTGCAAACGCGCTCGATCATGGCGCTCAAGAGCCTCGTGGCGCGCTCGGGGTTCCTGAGCTGGATGGCATCGACGATGTACCTCACGGAAAGCAAGGCGGGTGTGTTCGATACGCTCGACATGCCGGGAGTCGAGGGCCGGCGCACGCTCACCGCGTTTCGCCGGCGCCACGGCATTCTGCCGAGCCCGGCGGTGAAGCTGCTGGAGCAGTTGCGCACGTTGACGGCGGTGCCGCACTAACGGCGTTCGTCATTCGTCGCGCAGGAGGCGCCCCGCGTTCGCGATCACGACGAACGTGCCCACGTTGTGCAGCACCGCGCTCGCCACGGCGCTCAATACGCCTAGCGCCGCGAGCGTGATGACGGCCACCGTCCACGCCAGCCCGATCGCCGCATTCGCCGTCGCGATGCGCCGGCAGCGCCGCCCGAGGCGCACGCTGTCCGGCACGCGGCGCAGGTCGTCGGCGAGCAGCACGATATCGGCGGCGGCCACGGCGATATCGATGCCGCGCTCGCCCATCGCCACGCTGGTCGCGCCGGCCTTGATCGCGAGCACGTCGTTCAGGCCGTCGCCGACCACCATCGGGCGGCGCCCCGCGCCGATCTCGCCCAGCACATAGTCGAGCTTGTCGTGCGGCAGCGCATGCGCCACCACGGTGTCGATGCCCACTTCGGCGGCCACGCGGCGCGCCACGCGCTCGCGGTCGCCCGTGAGCAGCGTCGCACGCTCGATGCCGAGCGCACGCATTCCGTCCAACGCTTCGCGCGCTTCCGGGCGCACCGTGTCGGCGAAACCGAACCATGCGAGCAGGCGGCCGTTCAGCGCGAGGCCTGCGCACGGGCCGTCCAGCTGCGCGGGCGCGGGCGGCAGCGCGCTCACGTATTGTTCGAGCAGATCATGGCGGCCCAGCACCGCCTCACCTTCGGGCATCGTCGCGAGCACGCCGAGTCCGCGCATCTCGCGCGCGAGCGGGGGCGGCTCGGTTGGCGGCGTTCCCGGCGCGCCGTAGCGCAACAGCGCGCGACACACCGGATGCGCGCTGACCTGAGCGAGCTGGGCGGCCAGCGCCAGTGTGGTGGCTTCGTCCGCACCCGGCTGCAACATCACCGTCGTCACGCGCAATTCGCCGTGCGTGAGCGTGCCCGTCTTGTCGATCACGAGCGTATCGATTTCGGCCAGCGCGTCGATAAAGGCCGCATTCCTGAACAAGATGCCGCGCCGCGCACCCGCCGCGATGCCGGCGATCGCGGTGGAAGGCGCCGCCAGCACGAGCGCGCATGGGCACGCGGCGACGATCACCGCCAGCATGGCCGAAGCGTTCGCGCTCACGAACCACACGATCGCCGCGATCAGCAGCACGAGCGCGAGGTAGGCGTCCATGTAGCGTTCGAGCGCCTGCGTGATAGGCGGCTTCGCGGCTTCGGCACGCTGCATCAACTCGACGACCTTGCCCAGCGTCGAGGCCTTGCCGACGTGCGTGATCTCCACGCGCAGCGGGCCGTCCAGATTCATCGCGCCGCCGAAGACGCGCGCGCCCTCGCCCGCGTCCTGCGGCAACGATTCGCCAGTGATCGGCCCGTTGTCGATGGCCGAGCGGCCGTGCCGCACGATGCCGTCCGCGGGCACGCGCGAGCCGGGCAGCACGTCGACGACGTCACCGGGACGAAGCGCGTCATAGGGCACAGTCTCGATCGCGCCCGCGGCGCTCACACGCCGGACGTCGCCGGCAGTAAGGCGGCCCAGCGCGCGGATCGCTTCCTGCGAGCCGAGCACGCTGCGCTCTTCGAGCGCGTGGCCGAAGGTCATCACGATCGGCAGAAGCGCGGCCGTCGTCATGTCGCCCACGGCCCACGCGCCGAGCATGGCGAGCGCGATGAGGCGGTCGGTCACGCCGTGCAGACTCGGCGTCCTGAGGCTGCGCCACGCGCCCGCGAACACGGGCGGCGCGACCACGAGCGAGGCGACCGCCGCCAGCACCTGCGCGAGCGTGGCGCTGCCGGGCGCCAGATGCGGCCACGCGAGCGAGAGCAGCAGCAATGCGCCCGCGAACAGCGCGAGCGACGTGTGGCGAGTGATGGCGCGACGCTCGGCGTCCGACATGACGAGCGTGGCGACGGATGGACCTGCGGGAGCTTCGTGACCCTCGCGTGCGTGGCCGTGGGCGTGCGCGGATCCGGTTTCCTGTGCGGCGCCGGGTGCGCGCTGACTCGTCGGCGTGTCGTATGGCGTGGTCATGGCGCGCGCCCCGGCAGCACGAGGCTCGATGCGTCGTTGGGGTCGAGCGTCGTCACGCGCGCGGCGTGCGCGAGCACCGCCTGCACGCGGTCGCGATACGCACGCGCAAGCAGCCCCGGGTCATGGTTCGCGCCGAGCGCCGCTTCGAGTTGCGCGATCGTCGAGGTTTCCGACTGCGCCGTCGCCACGCGCTCCGCGGCGCTCGCTTGCGCGTCCTGCACGATGCGGTCGGCGCTCTGCTGCGCGTGCTGCCGCGTTTTTTCCGCGAGCGTGCGCGCCTGCGCGACATCGCGCTCGGCGTTCTGCAGCGAAGTCAGCACGGCATTGAACGCATCGACCGCCGAGGCTGGAAACGACGCTTGCAGATCCATGCGCGAGACCTCGATGCCGAGCCCCGCACGCGCGGCAGTCAGCGCGTCGAGCTGGCGCTGGACCGCGCGTGCGAGATCGCCGCGCAATTGCTCGCGGCGCGCGGCCATCTGCTGATCGGCGGCCACCATCTCCGGGCGCGCGACGAGGATCGAATCGAGGTCGCGTTGCGCGGCGGTTTGCGCGAGCGCGGCCGAGACGATGCGCTCGAGCGCGGCGTCGAGATGCTCGAGCTGCAACGCATACGCGTAAGGGTCGCTCACGCGGTAGAACAGCGTCGCGCTCACCTGCACGACGCCGTTGTCGCCCGTGAGCACGTAGCCGGACCCCGCGAGCGCGTCGCTTGCATCGCTCAGTTGCGCGGGCGCACCCGGATCGCGTGTAAGCGAGACGATGCGCTTCTCGAGCACACGCTCGCTGCCCGGCACGAGCAGCACCGTTTCGAACGGCCGCGGTAACGCGACGAGCAGTCCCGCGCCCTGGCTGCGCACGTAGGCGCCAAAGCGCATCACGACGGCGCTGCTGTCGGCGGGAATGCGGCGCACGTTCGACGTGGCCCACGCGAGCGCGGCCAGCACGGCCAGCGCCGCCACGAACCAGAACGACAGACGCACCGCCTGTGCGCCGGGCCCGAGCGCCGGGAAGTTGTCGCTCGTGCTCATGGCGTGTGCCCGCGCGCGTGCGAAGTGGTTGCGGGCGCAACGACCTGCCCCGACGGCGCCGTGGCCGCTCCGAGCCCGGGCGGCCCCTGCACCAGTGCGCGGAACGGCGCGGCATCGGTGCGCAGGATCAGATTCGTGTTGCTGTTGACGACCGTGCCGAGCGTGTCGAGCGAGCGCAGCATCGTATAGAGCTGCGGATCGGCGGCGTAGCTCTTGCCGTAGATCGCCGCCGCATCCTTGCGCGATTGCGCCTCGATATCGGCGGCTTTCACGTTGGCGTCGGCGATCAGCACGCGTGCGTCGCGATCGGCGTCCGAGCGGATCTGCGCCGCTTCGCGCAGGCCTTCGGCGGTGCGCTGCGCGGCCACGGTCTCGCGTTCGGCGCGCATGCGATCGACCGTTGCCGCCAGCGTCACGGCGGGCAGCGTGAGACGCTCGAGCCCCACCTGCACGACGTGCACGCCATAGGCCGCGTACACCTGCGCATCGACCTGGCGGCGCAGCGCCTCTTCGAATGCGCCGATGCGGACCTGCGACGGATCGGTGTTCACGAGCGAGGCAAGATCGAAGCCGGCAGACGTCGTCTGCAAGGCCGACCCGACGAGCGAGCGAATCTGGCGCGCGGCTTCGTCGGGTTCGTTGCGCACGGCACGCACGAAGCGGCCAATGTCGTTCGCATTGGCGGGCACGCGCCAGGCCACATAGGCCTGCACGATGATGCGCAAGCCATCGCGCGTGCCGACGTCCTGCAAACCGCTCGACGTCGTGTGCAGCCGCAGGTCCACCGGCACAGCGGCCTCGATGGGCGCAGGCAGGCGCCACGCGAGACCGGGCCGCAGCAGCACGCGCACGGGGTCGCCAAAGCGCGTGACCACGGTGGCCTCGCCCTCGCGCACCTGCACGACGCTCGCTACGATGAGCGCGACGATCACGCAGAACAGCGCGAACGCCACGCGCAGCGCAAAACGCCGGGGATTCACGGGCGCGAGGCCGCCTGCGCCACCCGAGCTGCCTGCGCCGTGGTCATGATGATGATGAGAATGCGCATCGCCGTGCGTATGCAAAAGGCTCACTGTCGAATCACCTTACTCTGTCTATGGGGTAACGGGTCACCACGCCTTCTTCATGCCAGCCGCCGCGGCCGGGCTCAACGTGCGCAGGTCGATCGTCGCGCGGCTGCCGCTCGCTAGCCGGTCGTCGATCACGGTCACGCTCGCGTTTTTCAGCCCTTTTTGCAGGCTGTGCAGGTAATACTCGAAGCCGAATGCCGGCCCGCCGAGCTGCTGCGCGATCACATCGGCGTCGAAGGCGATCTGCTGGGCGCGCGCGGCGGCAAGCGTGTCCGCCGCGTTCGCGCTACCCAGCGCGACGGTCTCGATCGCCTGCTGCTGCGCTTGCCCAAGCGCCGTCGCCGCAAAGCCGTGCGCCTGCACCACACTGGCCTGCGCGCGAATCTGCGCGGCCTGCACGCCGTGATACGCGGCGGCCGCGCCCGCAGGCGGATGCACGCTCTCGATCACCACGGCCACGACCTCGATGCCGCTCGCGAGCCGGTCCAATTCGCGCTGCACGGCGCCGCGCAACGCGCCGGCCATGGCCGTTTGCGGCGTGTCGAGCAGCGACGGCAGCGTGCGCGACGCGAGGTAACGCACGACCTCGCGGTTCGCGATCGAGCGCACCGTGTCGTCCATAGCGACAGCGCGATACAGCGAGGCACGCGCCGCCGCGTCCGTGAGGCCGACGCGATAGTCGAGCCGCACGTCCGCGCTCACGATCTGGAACGCCTGCTGGGCGCCGCTCGTGCCTGCGATCACCTGAGTCGTCTCCCAGGGATGCGTCACATCCCACAGGCGATTCAATTGCGCGGGTGTGTCGCCATCGGCGGAAACGGCAGGCGCGGCGCGGCTGCTGTCGTTCGCGCTGCCCGAGACGATCAGTTGATGGACCGCGCCGTTGTCGATCACGCGCGCGCGGCCGAAGGGCCAGGGCAGGCCCACATGCAGGCCCGGCTGCCACACGGCGACAGGTGCGCCGAAGCGCTCGTACACAGCGCGCTGATCGGGGCCGAGGATCGTCACGCCGCCGAGTAGCCAGCCCGCCACCACCATGGCCGCGAGCGCGCCTGGCAGGAGGCGAACGAAACTCTGGAGCGCCCAGTTCTGCCGCAGATCGATGCCATAACGCATACGCAACTGGGCATTCAGTGCGGCGACCGGACGTGCCTGCACGCTCAGCACGCCCGCGATAGTGCTATGCAGGAAGCGGTCATCGCCGGGCTTTGCCAGCGCAGCGAGCAGCGCACGCAGGCCGAGTTCGACGGCAATCACACCGGAAAGCAGGGCGACGATACGCACTAGCCATGTAAGCGCCTCGCCCGCATAAGCCAGCGCCGCAACTGAAGCCGCCATACTCAACGCAGCGACGAGCACCAGACGCAACGGCCCCGCGAGCGCGGCGGATTCGCGTGACTGCGCGGCGCGCTGCGCATGAAAGCGCTCCGCCACGAGCGCAGCAAAAGCGATGACGAGCGCAGCGGCTCCCGCTACGAGAAAAGGCGCGGATTCACGTTGCGAAACCGTTGGCGCATAGGCGGGGGACGTCCACGCAGAGATGGCGAACGCAAGCGAAAAGAGCGCGCCGAGCGGCGCGATCCACCCTTGCCACGGCAGCGACCGCAGCAGGCCGCGCATGTCGGCGGCCTCCGAATTGCGCTGGAACGCGAGGCGCAAGAGGCGCAGCGAAGTCTTCGAGACCGGTTCGCCGGCTGGCGCGCGCGCCGCCGAGAGCCGTGTGCCGAAGGCGACGATGAAGAGATTGAGGCACGCGCTCGACATCACGGCACATAGGCGTGCATCGAACGGCACAGCGAAAACGAAAGCCAGCGCGCCGAACACGCAAGCCAACCCCAACGCGGACCAGCCAAGCCTCGTCTGGCCCGCACGACCGCCGAGCCAACCATAGCCTTCGCGGTGGTCGCGCGATACGCGATGCATCATCAGCAATCCTTACATGCAAATTACATGAGCCACGCCCGCGCGTGACGACCACCGATCGCGCGATGCCGAAATTCGCGCGCCCAATGTAGCGCGCTCATAACCGAAACTCAATATAACTGGGCTCGCGCATCCGTGCCCCACTATTTAGCCGATTCGGAGCACAATACCTTCAGTCAATTTAGTCTGCTTTCCGGACGCGAGCGGCCCTCACGCTGTCACGCCACGATCACATGCTCGAGCTGCGCATCAACCCAAAAGTCATCATATGGACGGCTTGCTGATCGGTCCGGCAACACGCAGGCAGGCGCTCTTCGCCAGCATATGCGCGTTTGCGATCCTCCTCACGCTCGCGCTCGCGGCGCCGCGTGCACGCGACGCGTTGCCCGGCATCGCCCCGTTCATGCCGATGTGCGCGCTCGCCGTATTCACCACGTCGAGCATCGCGGCGTTCCTGCTGGGCGCGCGTTTCGCGGCTACGCGCGTGGCCATGCTCGCGGCGCTGGGCGGCGCCTACGCGTTCACGGCCATTGCCGTTGCGCTGCAGCTGTTGATGTTTCCTGGCGTGTTCGCGCGCACGGGCCTGCTCGGCGCGCTCCCGAATAGCGCCGCATGGATGTGGGTGTTCTGGCACGCAGGCTTTCCCGCGCTCGTCATCGTCGCCGAACTGGTGAGAAAGCGCCTGCCCGCCCCGCCGTTCGCCCGCGAACGTCTCGACGCACGCGGCTGGCTGCTGATCGCGTGCCCGGCGGCGCTCGCCGCCCTGCTCGGCGTGCTCGTCACGCACGTCGATCTCGCATCGCCGTTTCACGACGTTGCGAACGCTGCGCCTGCTCCCTCGCCGGTGTCGGCCATCGCGAACAATCTCGCGGGTCTCGTGATCTGCGCGCTCAACCTGATCGCCATCGCGCTCGTGCTGCTCAAGGGACGGCTGCGCCTCGTGCTCGATTTGTGGATCGTGGTGGCGCTGCTCGCCTCGCTCGTCGACGCCGCGCTCAATACGCTCAGCATCGAGCGCTTCACGGTGGGCTGGTATGTCGCGCGCGTGTTCAGCATGTTCGCGCCAGGCGTGCTCGTGTGCGTGCTGGTGTGGGAAGTGACGGCGCTCTATCGTCAGCTCGCCGAAGAACACGCCACGCTGATCCGCGCCTCCGCACGCGATGCGCTCACGCGCGTCTACAACCGCAGCTATTTCGACGAGCAGTTCCGCGAGGCCTTCGAGCGCGCAGCGCGCAGCGGCCAGCCGCTGTCGCTCGTGATGCTCGATGTCGATCACTTCAAGCACTACAACGACGCCTTCGGCCATCTGCACGGCGACGCCTGTCTCGGCGCCGTAGCGAGCGCGCTCGCCGCCACGCTTGCGAGCACGCGGCACGCGCCCGGCGGCTTTGTCGCGCGCTATGGCGGCGAAGAATTCGCGCTCGTCCTGCCCGATACCGGCGCAAATGAAGCCGCGGCGCTCGCCGAACGCGCACGTGCCGCCGTCGAGCAACTCGGCATTCCCTCCCCCTCCGCAGGAGGCCTCGTCACGGTGAGCGCGGGCTGCGCCACGCGCGACGCGATCGTTGCGTCGTCCCCTAATGCGCTGATCGAAGCCGCCGATGCCGCCTTGTATGCGGCCAAACACGCCGGCCGCAACCGCGTGAGCCACACAGGCGCGAGCATCGCGTAAAGCGCGGCCGACTCATTGCCTCCCTCGTTGGCATAAGCGGCATTGTCATAAGCGCAACGCATTTGGGTTTCAACCAGGTGCTTCCACGTCGCGGCACCCATAAAGTGCGTGCTATGGCCTGTTTCAGCATTTGCATACGTCGCGCGCAACCCATGCAAACACATCGATGCAGGCACATTTTGTTCCCCACACGCTTTCAAAATGTAATGAGGAATCGGGATGTCCATTGAAAAATCGGCGGAAATTGCCGCCCGCTTCGACCGGTTGCCGCCGTCGCGCACAGTCTGGTCGATGGTGATTCTGCTGTCGCTCGGCGGCGTATTCGAGTTTTACGACCTCTTCTTCACGGGCTATGTCGCGCCCGGCATGGTGCATTCGGGTCTTTTCACGCCGGAATCGCTCGGTTTCTTCTCCGCGCTCGGGCCGCTCAAGGTGGCCGGCTTCGGCACCTTCGTGTTCTCGACCTTCGCCGGGCTGTGGGTCGGCGCGCTCGCGTTCGGCCAGGTCGCCGACCGGTTCGGGCGGCGCATGATCTTCACGTGGTCGCTGATCTGGTACATCGCCTGCACGGCGATCATGGCGTTTCAGACGAGCGGCCAGGCGCTCAATATCTGGCGCTTCATTGCCGGCATCGGCATTGGCATCGAGCTCGTGACCATCGACACGTACATTTCCGAACTGATCCCGAGCGGCGAGCGCGGCCGCGCCTATGCGGTCAACCAGTTCATCACCTTCAGCGTGGTGCCGGTCGTCGCGTTTCTCGCCTATATCCTCAAGGACACGCATCCTATCGGCCTCGACTACTGGCGCGTGGTGATCCTGATCGGTTCGGTGGGCGCGGTAGTGGTGTGGTTCCTGCGCCGGAGTATTCCCGAAAGTCCGCGCTGGCTCGCGCGCAATGGCCGTGAGGACGAAGCGGAACGCATCGTTGCCGACATCGAGCGGCGCGTCACGGCAGAAACGGGCACGGCGTTGCCGCCGCTCGGGGCGATCTCGCTTGAAAAGGCCGGGCGCGGCTCGCTTGGCGAAGTGTTGCGCGCGCCGTATTTGCGGCGCACGGTGATTCTGTCGATCTTCAACATGGCGCAGGTGATCGGGTTTTACGGCTTCGCGGCATGGGTGCCGACGCTGCTGATTGCGCGTGGCGTCCACATCACGCAGAGTCTTGCGTACGCCTTCGTGATTGCCATCGCCAATCCGTTCGGGCCGCTGATTGGCGTGTGGTTCGCCGACAAGCTGGAGCGCAAGACGCAGATCGTCGGCGGCCTCCTGATGATGGCGGTGGTGATTACGCTATTCGCGCAAGCCACGCAGCCGTGGGTCCTGATCGTGCTGGGCGTGCTCTTCACGCTTGCTTCGAACGTGATGTCCTACGCCTATCACGGTTACCAGGCCGAGCTTTACCCGACGCGTATCCGCGCTCGCGCCGTCGGCTTCGTGTACTCGTGGAGCCGCATCGCCGCCGCATTCGCGGGGCTCGCCATCGGCATCCTGCTCCATCATTACGGTGTGCCTGGCGTCGCGGTGTTCATCGGCGCTTCGATGCTCGTGGGCATCGTGATGATTCTGCTAGGGCCGGTGACGCGCGGGCTCTCGCTCGAAGCGATCAGCCATTGAATCAGGCGATCGTCAAAACAGCACGTGCGATTTGACGATCATCTGTACGGCCGCGGCCAGCACGCACACGAGCACGACCACGCGAAACGCGAGCGGATGCATTCTGTCGCGCAACGGTCTAATGAGCAGCATGCCCGCGATGGCGGGCACGCTGGCCGCCGCCGAAATCGCGAGATCGACGAGATTGGCATGCGCGCCGTGGCTGAACGTCGTGATGAGCGTGATGACCGAAACGACGAGAATGATCGCAATCTGCTTCGTGAAGGCGCGGCCCGTGGCGCCCGACGCGATCAGATACATGGCGAGCAACGGCCCCGGCACGGCGGCAATGCTCTCCATGAGCGCCGCCCCGAAACCGAGCGCGAATCCCACCGGCCGCGCGAGTCCAGGCGCGAGCTTGAAACGCGGCGAGACGAGCAAAAGCAACGCCGCCACGATCAACGCGACACCCGAGGCCGCCTGGGCGTGATGCGGCTCAAGTGCGATCAGTACCGACACCCCAATCACATTGCCGATCACGGTGCCAATTAGCGGCGCCGCGATAGTGCGCACGGTAGGCAGCATTTCGCCCCCCTCCAGCGCCTGCGGAATATTGCCGAGAATGATCGGCATGGACAGCAGCAGCACCGCTTCCTTGACCGGCAAAAAATGCGTGACGATGGGCATGGCCACGAGCGGCACGCCTATGCCCGTCACGCCCTTCACCATGCCGCCCAGCACGAGCGCAACCGCAATGCCGAGCAATTGAAGTCCGTCGAGCGACTGCAGATGGGGCGCGAGAAGCCCCGAGGAAAACGAAAGACCGGACATCGATGACGATCAGGGCAATAGGCGCGCGTCGTTTCGCGCCGCTCATGTGAAAGTGGCCGCGGGCGTCGAAACGCCGGCGCGGCCACCGGTTCGCAAGCGAATTTCGCTTATGCGCTTTTCTCAGCGACTTTATTAAGCAGCCGCTGCGGCTTGTGCCGGCTTTGCCGCGGCTCTACGGCCTGCGGTTTTACGCGCCGCCCGTTTTGCGGGTGCGGCTTTCCTTGCGGGCGCGGCCTTGGCGCGCTTCGCCGCGGTCTTTTTCACCGCCGCCGCATTGGCGCGCGGTTTGCGTGCGACTTTGGTGGCGGCCTTTGCCGCGCTGCCGTCGATCTGGAATTTCGAACGGTCTTTCACGTCGCGAATCCACGCCGGCGCACGGCCGCGGCCGGTCCACGTGGCGCCCGTTTTCGGATCGGCATATTTGGCCGCAACGGTGCGCTTTGGGCCTGCGGCTTTGACGCCTTTGCCAGGTTTGCGGCCACGCTTCTTGCCGACGAAGCGTTCGATGTCGGCCACGCTCAGGCCATGTTTGGCCATCAGATCGCGAATTTTCGTGAGACCGACCGACGTTTGTTTTTCCACGATCGATTCGGCCTGCTTTTGCAGCTTTGCGATCTTCGATTGAATTGCATCCAGGGTGACCATTCACACCTCCTTATTCACGGTTTTTACGGACACCCTTCAACCATCACTGGCCGATCGAATTGCGATCTTGTCGGCATGGGCGTCGCGAAAGACAAGGTGATTATGAAGTCAAATCACGCATGCTGGCAATTTAAACGAATGTTTTGTAGTGAAAAACATGTTTCCTGATCAGACTATTGATCGTTCCGCAAACAATGTCTCCATGAATTTCCATTGAGAAACATTCGCACCGCTAGGCGACGAGAGGCGCGCGCTGCAATTCGACGACATTGACCTGCACGCCGAATATCTCGCGAATCATGGGCAAAAGGTGATCGTGGTGCGTGAGAAACAACACCTGGGTTTTCGCGGAGAGATTCCGTAATGCCGCGAAACCGGCCTTTGCGCGCTCGTCGTCGAAATTGATGAAGAGATCGTCGGCAACGAAAGGCAGCGCCGCCTTGCTCACCAGCTGCAATTCGAGAGCCGCGATACGCAGCGCGAGAAAAAGCTGGTCGCGCGTGCCTTCACTCATTCCACTCACTTCCACGGTTTTGCCGTTACTGCGCCGTGCATGCAATGCGGGCGGATTGCGTTCGTTATCCACCACGAGCCTCGCGAAATCACCGAGCGTGAGTCCGCTGAATATTTCACCTGCGCGACGCAGCATCGGCCCCTGCTTCTGGTCGCGATAACGATCCGTTGCCCATTTGAGCAAGCGGCTCGCGGTCGCGGCTTCGAGATATTGCTCGGCGGCTTCGCCCATGGCGCTCAGGGCTTCCTGGCGTTTTGCTTCGGCCAGCGCGGCATTGGCCTGGCCGTTGATGGCTTCGAACGCCTGCCTCGCGCTGACCTGCTGCTGCAGGCACTCGCTCAACGCACGGTCGCCGGCTTCGCGTTTCTGGTTCACCGTTGCCAGCAGCGCAGGCAGCTCGGTAATGGGCTGCTCCGCAATCTCTGCCGCGATGGCCTCCTGCGCAAGTCCATCGCCTTCGCGCACGAGCGTGTCCCGCGCCGCCGAGATCGCTTTCGACAGCGCACGGCGCGCGTCGGAACGCTCGGCGAGCGGCAATGCCGCATCGATTTCGTTCACGCCCGCGAGCTGCAGAACGGGCTCGATGCGCGCCTGTGCCCCCGCCACCGCCGCGGCGGCATCGGCCACGCGCGTGCGGGCAAGCTGCACTTCCGCATCGGCCTGGGCGAGGCATTTTGCCGTTTCGCGCGCGGCTGCCAGCCGCGCCGCGAGCTGACGCGCCACGTCGATGCCGTCACTCGACGCGGACCATTCGGGCGCGAGCGCCTCGGCGAGGCGTCGCGCGTCGGTTTCCAGCATCGCCAGTTGCGTGCGGATCGCGCGAATGCGGTTACGGGGTGCTTCGGCGTCCGAAAAAGCGGCCGCAATGATATTGGCGAGTTCGACGGCGCCTTCCGCTGCTGCGAGCGTCGCCGCGCGAGCGCCGAGATTCGCTTGCGCGAGCGCCTCTCGCCATTGCGTCTGCCACTTTGCGTAGGCTTCCTGTTCAATGGTCAAACGGGATTGCGCGGATTCACTCGCGCGTTCGACGTCGCGAATCTGCGTTTCAAGACCTTCGCGCTGCACGGCGCTCTTCTGAGCCGATTGCACGACGGTTTCCGCGATGCCGATCAACGTAGTCAGTGCGTCGCCCTCGTTTGCCTGCGCCACCGGGCGCAACGTTTCGAGCAGCTCGGCATGCGCGGCGATGCGCGCCGCTCGACGCGCTTCAAGCTCACTCGCGCGGCGATCGCATTCGCTCTGTGCATTGAGCGCCGCTTCGCGATTCGCGAGCCAAGCGCCCATGTCCGCAATCGGCATGCCAGCCAGTTGCGCATCAATGGCAATTTGCGTCCAGGTATTGCGAAAGGCTTCGAGCTCGCGCTCGCGTTCGCTCAATGCCGCAAGCTTGCGCTGCGCATTCGCGCGGGCTGTTTCGACTTGCTGACGCAAGTTCTGCAATGTGGCCGCTGCCTGCGAGGTGCCGAGTTGCGCGTCGACGAGTTCGTCGGCGAGGCGCATCGCGTCGTCCACGACGGGTGCGCCATCCGCGAGACTGACGCGCGCCTGCCTGACTTCGTTCCACGCGCTATCGCGGCGCGTGCGCGCCGCCTGCACTTGCGCAGTCGTGACAACCTTGTTGCCCTGCGTGAAATGCGTCTCCTGCAATTCGAAACGCTCGATCTCTTCTTGCGCGGCTGCGACTGCTTCTCGCGCTGCGGCCACCGCGCTCAGGCGATCGCTTTCTTCCTTTTGCAGCGCGGCCAGGCGCGTAGCCGATGGCAGATTGAGCGCGCGCAGCGCTGGCACCGGCTTGTTCCATTGGCCCAGCAGCTGGCGCTTCTCTTCGACCGTGCGCTGAGCATCCGCGAGTTCGCGCTCGAGCGCGCTTTCCTTCGTCACACTGTTGCGCAATTCACGTGCATCGTCGAGCGCGGCGCGCAACGCGTGCGGCACTTCGATGCCCGGCAGGCGCACAAGCTGCTCCCGCAATTGTGCGAGCTTACGCGCTTGTTCATCGTGTCCCTCGCGCGCGGTCGTGAGCGCCTGCTCGCGAAGACCGTGATCGCGCAGCAGGTTCGTCACCGTCTTCAACGCGAGCGCGCCGGGCAGCGCCGCGCGCAATGCGGCTTCGTCACCCGGCCAGCCTAGCTGAGCCGCAGCGGCGAATGCGGCGTCGAGATGGTTGCGGATCTCGGTTTCACGCACCAGCAATTCACGCGGATGATTGACACATTCGCCGCGCAGCGTATCGAGCGCATCGATTTCGGCGGCGAGTGCAAGTGCCGCACGATCGGGCTCGATCGCATCGCGTGAGGCTTCTTTGCCTGCGAGATCGGCCTGGCGCGCTTCCTGCACTTTGCGCTCGGCGGCAATGTCGGCTTGCGCCTTCAGCAGATCGGCATGCGCAGTGGGCGGTAAATCGACGACCTCGCCCAATGCGGCCAACTCGCGCTGCTTGAGCGAAAGCTCTTCTATATAGGGAGCGAGGCGGCGCACGCGTTCGAGCTTCGAGCGCTGCGATTCGAGACCGCGCTGCTCGGCGCGCAACCGCTCGATAGCCTGTTCGACCGCTTCGAGCGCGTCTTTCTTCTCGACCCAATCGCGCGTGCGCACCTGCGCGGCCTTCAGTTCGCTCGTTGCCTTGGCGAACGACGTTTCCGCCTGTGCATACGCACTGCCGCTGCGTCGCGGAGCCCAAAGTTCGGCCGCGCGATTCTCGAGCTCCTCGCGCACGGGCCCGAGGCTGCCCATACCCGCCGCCGATTCGAACAACACCTGGCCGAGCTTGTCCGATGCGTCGAGAATGCTGCGCCCGCCTTCAACGAGCCGCACATGATCGAGGCCGAACATCTGCTCGAAGAACTCCTTGCTCGTGCCGTCGAGAAATGCCGCGAGAAAATCGTCGGGTAGCTTGTCGTCCTGCGGAGTGCGCAGCGAATTGCGGCCGCGCGCGCGATGAAATCGTTGCTCGACCGCGCCGTTTTCCAGCACGCCGCCAATGCGCAATTCCGGTGTGTTGTGGAGAAAATCGAGCGGCGTTTGCAGGCGCATGCCGAACAACAACTCCGACACGGCGGTCCGCACTGTGGACTTGCCCGCTTCGTTTGGCCCGACGATGACGTGGAAATCGTGCGCCGCGTGCGGAAACGGCAGGGTCGTGTCGGTGAACTTGCCGTATTTGATCAAATCGAGTTGCTTGAGACGCACTGGTCATTCTCCCGTGGAAAGCCGCGCAAGCAGCGCGGGGCCGACCTGCTCCACCAGCGACGCGAGTTTGCCGTCGCGGGCGAGTTCGAGCAGCGGCGCGTCTTCTTTCACTTCGCTGCGCACCTTGCCGATAAAGGCGCGTAAATCACGTTCGAGCAGCGCGAGAAATTCGGCGTCTTGCGTGGCGGCTTCGAGTAGCAGTTTGAGGTCGGCGAGCGCTTCGATCTGCTCGTTCTGTGCGGCAGCCGTATCGGCCGCGCTCGTTTCGAGCTTGACCTTTTCGAGCCACAACTTGTCATTGCCGATGATGCCGATCTGATTGAGCACTTCGGCGCGCAATTGCGTCGCGCGCCCGAAAAAGAGTCCATGTGCCGGCGACTTGCCCGTCACCGTCACGCGGACTGCGCGGGTCACATGCGCGTCGAAGGAGAGGAGCGCTTCGAGCGCAGCGCCGATCTTGCGCGCCAGATCCGCGACGCTTTCGCAGTCGCTCGCGTCGACGCGCACCGACTCCCAGCGCAGCACGTCGAGGTAGAGACGCTCGACCTCCGTGCGACCGTCTTCGACGCTCACGAGCACGGCGCCCCGGCGCCCCGTTTCGCGGATGTGCCGGCCCTGCAGATTGCCGGGGAAGACGATGGTCGACTCTTCCGCCCACTGCTGAAATTCGTGGACGTGACCAAGCGCCCAGTAGTCGTAACCCTTTGCGTGCAATTCGGCACGCGTGCATGGCGCGTAGGTCGCATGCGCGGCATAGCCTTCGAGCGCGGTGTGGAGCACACCGATGTTGTAGTAGCCGGGAACCGGCGACGGGTAGCCCACCGCCAGATTTTCGATCACGGCCTTGTCCTTGAAGCTCTGTCCGTGCAGTGCAACCTTGATGTCGTGCAGCGCGTGGGTTTCAGACTTGCGATGACTGAACACCACCACGTTGTCCGGCAACGTGAGCTTCCTGGTCATTTCGCTTTCCGCGTCGTGATTGCCCCACAACGCGAAGACGCGAATGCCGGCCTTGCGCAGACGCCCCATCTGCTGGCCGAAGAAGATGCCGGTGTTGTGGTCCTTCCAGTCGCCGTCGTAGAGATCGCCGGCAATGACGACGAACGCGACCTCTTCTTCGATGGCCCGATCGACGAGCAGGCGCAAGGCTTCGCGCGTGGCGTTGCGCAATTGGGCGGCCGGCGCATCGGGATAGGCGCTCAGGCCATGTAGCGGGCTGTCGAGGTGTAGGTCTGCCGCGTGGATGAACTTCACGACGTGTCCTCTTTGGTGTTTGCGAGCGCTGAATGGAGAAAGGGCGATTGCTGTTTTATCGCGCGAGCGGCGCGTGATGCGCGCTGGCGATTTGAACATGGCTGTGGTCCCGGATCGAAACCCTGACTGAGCCTTCGGCAATGGGGCCCAATTTTAATCGACGCGGATGGGGGCGGCTTCAGGTAACGTGGTGGGGCGTGGGTGAAGCGCTGCTCGCGCGTCACGTCGGCTCGAATTTTCGAAAACTACAAAATACGTATTGAAATATACGATTGATGCCGACGAGCGGGATTTAGCGACTTCGCGGCTATTCTCACTGTGTTTCGGGGTCGGACGTCCGTTATCGCCGTGAAACAAGTACTAGAATTTGGATGGTTTCAGGCGTGGAGCGCCCGTGGGATGGGCGTTTTGCCGATTTCTCAGTTTTGAGTGAATTGTTTCACGCTGGTTTTCTGAGGCGCGGGCGCCGTTTAACTTTCTGCGATGTGTCTGTGTCTGTTGTTCTCGTCGTTTAGGTCGCTGGGCGGTTGGCTGATTTCCCACTGGCTTCCCATAGCTGCTCTGCGCCTCTGTTCGATTTCCTTGATGGGTGGCGTGCTGATCGCTAGTTTGCCTTCTCGTTATGGGGGAGCATTGGGCGCGTGTCTTGTGTTGCTTGCTTCATCTTTGGGGGGCGGATTTGGCAGTTAGTTGCATTTGTAAACTTGCTGCGGGACGCTGCTTATTCAGTGACGAGATGTCATGCTCCACAGTCGCTGGCCGGCTGAGCAACGAATAACAGAACGAGTTCTATGCGGGAGCGCGGAGACATGGCGCCGTGCCACGTCAACCTGACGAGTGCTACTACCCCGCTGCCATACCGCGCAACAGGTTCGCCTCTTGCCTGCAGCTACCCGTACGAGAAGACGCGTCACGCGGGCACCGTTAAGCGGGCTACTCCGGTCCCGAGGGCAACCGGCCGGGAGTCTCGGCGCAAAGCGTCGGCTAAACGAGTGAACAGCGCTTGCACACTGCTTGAGCATGAACGCAAGGCGTGAAAATGTGACGCGTACGGGGCGCACATCGCCGAGAAGGTGTCAGGGAAAATCAATGTGGGCGATGTCGTTCTCAAGGAGTTAATGAGAGACATGACACGTCTGCGGATCTTCGAAGCGGCGTGATCTCGTCCGGTACTGTTGAAGCCGCTCGTTTTCCACTGGCGAGCAGCTTGACCCATTTGAAGCCGCAGGGCGTTGAGTGCGTCCACCGTGTGTCGAGTCGATACACCGGCACGCCCGATACTACGCACGCGCTGGCTACGCTAATCGCAACTGTGGCGGCCGGCGCCCAGGACAGTGGCATCTGCGGGTTTCACACGTGGCGGGCGCCAGGCACTTTGGAGGTATTCGCTTCCTCACGAGCCGCGCCCCACCCACGAGGCATCTCCCAGATCACGTTCGCCAGAGACCGCTAGCGCGGGAAGGCAACGACCGCGTGTCGACTCGACACACCGTTCCCGGTGGGAATTCAGCAAGCGAGCGAACAGACGACGGATCGTCTTCGCGGACACAACATGATGGAGGCGGCTGGAGATGTCACATCCTCATGCGTGTTGTCGTGCGCTCCATGGCCCTCCCGATTTGCCGCCACGGTCCGCGGGTGTCGACTCGACACACAGCCTCGGCCGTCAGATCAGCACCTGAGCGATGGACCATGGTCCCGTGCTACCCAGGATGTGTGCAGCCGAGGAGATGACCTCATGCCTTGCTCTCGCTTCGCACCGATGGGGCGTGTCTTGATCGCAATCCTCTCAGACGGGGACCGAGAGGAAGTCGAGGCAGTGTGTCGACTCGACACACCGTTCTGGGTAGCAAGTCGGCTTGCAAGCGAACAGGCAATGCATCGTCCTCGCGGACGCGACACGATGAGAGTGCTTGAGAGATGATCTCATCCCCGTGCCCGTCGTCGCGCGGTCTGATGACTCTCCGGTTTGCAGCGACGCTCCGCGTGTGTCGACTCGACACAGCGTCCAATCCCTCGCGGACAAAATCGTGGACCGCTGCTCGCAGTTTTCGAGTGCGCCCCACGCCGACAGCAGTCCGCGGGCGTCGCCGGCGGCGTACTCAAGCCGGCTATATGTTGCGTCTTTCGGCCGGCACGATCATCGGTCGTGTGTCGAGTCGACACACGACCCATCGCCGGGGGAACGCAGGCATTTTCGACGCCCGCTCGGCTCGACACGACGCAAGCCAAGCCGAACACCTTCTTCCCGCCGTGTGTCGACTCGACACACGGAGCAAGTCGATGGACCCAACGTCTGGAAACGCTCACCCCCAACAACCAACCCGCGACGAGCTGTCGGCAACCGAAATCCAGGCACCGTGCACAGGGCATCGTCACAGCCCGCACACGTCCCGGCCACGACGCACCTTCCCGTGTGTCGAGTCGACACACGCTCGCCCCGCCGGACAACTGTGTGTCAACTCGACACACAACTTAACCCGCAAAAAGAAAAAGCCCGCCGAGGCGGGCTTCCATCCACATCAACAGCCTCGAGGCCCAATCAGCCTGGCTTCACATTGAACAGCTGACTGATCAGCTCCCGAATTTGCGTTTCCTGGGCATCCGACAGCACACCCGTCTTGAGCTTCACCGTAAAGCTGTTGGTGTCTTTGGTAATGCTGCCGGCGTGGCTCTTGCCCGAGAAGATCTTCTCGATGCTGCGTTCGGATACGCTTTCGGTCGATTCCCCCCGACTCGCCTGCGCTCCGATCGCCGCGGCCAGCTTGCCTTGGTCCAGCGTCCGGCCGACCACGGCCGGCCACAAGTCGCGCGCAGCCGAAAGACCCGCCGAGCCGTACTTCTTGATTGCTGAAACAACCTCGTCAGCAGCCGAGCCGCCGAGCAGTCGTGGATTCAAATCAAGATCGCGCCGGATGAAGTCCGGCAGATTTTCAAAGGCCAAAAAGCGGTACAGGCCTTTGCGCGACATTCCCAACGCCTCCGCCATGCGCTTGCGCGTCGGAAACTCCCGTTCGGCGCGGCGCAGCGATTGTCCGATCTCGTAGTCGGTGAGATCTTCGCGACCGACGTTTTCCACCAGCGCGAGCACCGCCATGTCCTGATCGGAGCACTCGATCACGGAGGCGCGAATATCCTGTGCCTGAATCAGGGCGTGCGCGCGAAGACGTCGTTCACCGGCGATCAGCTGATAGCCGTTCTCCGCCCGACGAACGACGATCGGCTCGACGAGCCCGACTTCGCGGATCGATTCGGCCAGCGAGGCAAGGCCCTCGTCGCTGAAAATCTTGCGCGGCTGCCACGGGTTCGGCTGAATCGCGTTCACCGGAAGCATGAGCTTGTCGCTCGTGTTCTCCAGTTCCTGGATGCGCTGCTGCGCCACCGCCAACGCGCCGAGCATGCCGGGCCCGGTCTTGAACGCGCTGCTGCGGCGCGGCGGCTCGGCCGGAGCGACGGCTGCCGGCCGTTCGGCGGCTGGCCGCTCCGACGTCGAACCGAGTTCACGGGTCTTCGCCGCCATCTTGTCGCGGAATGAACTCACTTGCCGGCCCTCCATTGTTCGACGTAAAGATCGTCGATCCACTGTACGTAATCAGTCAGCGGCTGACGCACGCGCGCAACCGTCTTGTCAGCGAGGTCTCCCTTGCTGATGTCGAACACGGTCGCCATGGCGAGTGCGCCGTTACTCATCGCGGAACTGGCCGGCACCTCGAGCGCGTTCACCCAGTCCTTGTAAGTCCGCTGCACCCACGAGCGCACAACCGGTGCAGACGATGTCTTGCCGTAGTCGACCTTCGAAAGCAGGACGGAAACGAAGTCGTATGTCTTCTCGTCACCGCGTTCCATGATCGTGTGCGCGAGGTCAGAAAACAGGCTCCAGAACGAGACCGAGCTGATGAAGTCCAGGCTTTCGGGCACGAGCGGCATGACCATCGCGTCGGCGGCCATGAGCGCATTGATCGTGAGATAAGACAGCGACGGCGCCGTATCCAGAATGATGTAGTCGTATTGCTTGCGCAGCGCCTCCACCCCCTGACGCAGCAGATCCCAGAACTTGAACCCCGGGTTCTTGATCACGGTTCCGGGAATATGGAACTCCGCGGAAAACAGCGTGGGGTGCGCGGGAATGACGTCAAGTCCGTCCCAATAGGTTTCCTGCACAAAATTCAGCAGACCGCCTTCCATATGCGGGTCGTAGATGAACGGCAGGACCGTGCTATCCTCAGTCACTTCCTTTTCGGCATACAGACCGCAAAGCTCCGTGAGCGACGCCTGCGGATCCAGGTCGATCAGCAGAACCTTGCGACCACGCAAGGTCAGGCCTTGGGCGAGACACATGGTGGTGGTCGTTTTCGTCGAGCCGCCCTTGAAGTTGGCAACGAGGATCACCTTGCCGTCGGCGTCGCGCACCCCGGTATGGAGCGGTGTCTGATAAATATCGGAGACCTGCTGGACCCAGGTTCTCGCTTCCGGCAGCGTGAAGACCCGGCTGCGCCCGGAACCTTGCGCCACACCTTGCGGAAGACCCTCGCGGGTGGCGAGCAGGTTGTTCAGTTTGATGCGATCAATGCCGCACATCTCTGCGACCTGAGCGGACGTAAATGTGGGCGCCATCTTTCGCGGCCGCGGCGCCAGCATCATCTCCCGAAGCTCTTCAGATAGACGACCGGCCTCTTCGGCAAATTCAGTGATCGCGGAAAGATCCACACGTCGATCGATCGACGGCAATTCGATAGTTTTCGCCATTAATACGCTTTTTATCAGAATTTGGATAAAGCGTAGAATACAGCAAAAGCGTATGAAAACACACTAATTGAGGGCGATATGAAAAAAAATGACCCTTCAAAACGGCCCGTATTGCCCTCGTGGGACATTCCCAAGGGCAAAGTAGCAGCAAAACCGGCAACGTCGCCCAGGCCGTTGTAGGCCCTTTCGCTGCGGTCTGCCTATTTTTTGTGCAAATCGCCGGGGCCAGAGCACCTCGTTGTTGACGATGTCGGTCGAGGTTTTTGTGCAAATCCAGCTGCAGATCATTCCCCGCAGGCTTCATCGCTCCCATGTGCCCCGCACAGTCACGGTTTTTGTGCAGTTTCACCGGGTGATCCGCTAGCCCCCTCTGACCTAGCGGGCGAGTAACGATTTTTGTGCTTCCAGACTTCTGCGAGCCACCCTGGCCGGCCACGATTGCACAAAAACCGTTACCGTACGCGCAGGGAAAGCCTTGCTGCGCACGCGCCGACCACCGTAAAGGCACAAAAACCGTTACCCGATTTCCCCTGCGCGGCCAATGCCGCTGCCATTTCGCTATCCCGAGGCAGCCCAATTCCACCAGGACGAATCTCACCGCCCACGCTGCACAAATTTCGTTACCTCGCGCAGGCGGCAAACGACGGAATCATCACACGGCGACCGCACAATAACCGTTACCTTCCGCCCGCCTTCCAGGATGTGCACAAAAAACGTTGCTATCACGGCGTCGCTCGGCCATGCACAAATTCCGTTGCCTTCCTTCCTCCCACCGAAAAGTCACTTCTGAATAACGTCCCATCGACCACCTTTGCCGCATCCAACTTGATGTCGGCTCGCATAAAGACGTTCTGCACATAAACCACTTCCATAGCTCACTGGAACTGCACAGAAATCGTTACCTTTCCATGGGTTTCGGCGGGCGAAAAGCAAATCCAGTCCCGATGCACCGCCACCGGGAGCCTTTACGTGCGGGGCTTTGAAGGGTTATTCCTCTTGAATTCCCTCACTGCATCGCGAGACACAACACGAAAAAGTTCGCACTGAGCATCTTTTTTTGTGAGCGGTTTGTTTGTTTACTTAAAGATAAAAACCCACCAACCAACTAACGTACGCACCCATTTTCTTGCTTTTCAAGGACTTGCCTTCCAAAAGCACCGTTCTATGTGCTCGCTGCACCGTTTTATGTGCGGCCGGGTGCCGTTTTATGTGCCGCCGCTGTAGAGATATTTGTGCGATCAGGTACGTTTTTTGTGCGCGAGCCGAATCCGGTGCCTGTTTGAGGTAACGTTTATTGTGTTGACTTGTGTTTGCGTAGTGATAGAGTGCCCGCCAATGTCGACGGGGAGAGCGTGCGTATGTCGGAGGAGAGCGGGCGAAGGACTACAACACTGCAGATGTCGCTGGGTCTCTTTGAGGAGATGTCCGGCCAGCCGATCAATGAGAGCACGCGGGAGATCGGTTTTCAGCGCAACAACGTGTTCGTCGCCATCAATGGACTTGGGCTGTCTTCGCGCCGTTTCATCGACGCCGCCTATTTCATTGCCGCCCAGGAACCCGCGCCGCGCGATATCTACGACGTCGACCTGAATTACTTCAAGTGGCTCATGCGTTATGAGAGCCGCAACGTGCGCCATTTGCAGAGCGTCATCAAGGAAGCGCAGCGCGTGCTGATCGAGGTGACCGACACGCCGCCCGACCGCGCGCCCAGCGAAGACGACCAGTGGATTTCCGAGCAACTGATGGGCAGCGTCAAGATCGGCAAGGGGCGCATCCAGTTCCGCATTCCGCCGCTCATGCTGCGCCACATCACCGGGCCCGACAAGCATCACTGGCTGAACCTGTGCATCACGGCGTCGTTCTCGCAGACCTACGCGCGCGCGATCTACGACTATGTGTTGCCCTTCGTGGCGGCCGGCTTGACCGACTGGATCGAGCTCGACGTCATGCGGCGCTGGCCCGGCAAACTCGGTACGAGCGCGTCGGAGTTCAAGCATTTCCGGCCCAAGTATCTCGATCCGGCGGTGCGCCAGATCAACGAGCTATCCGACATCGACCTCAGCTACGAAACCCGGGCCGACTCGGAAACCTCGCGCAAAATCAACAAGATCCGCTTCCGGATGAAGCGCAAGGACACGGTCGCCGCGCTTCTCTCACGGCAGCCCGACGCGCACGACCTGCTGCTCACGCTCAAGGAGGAGTTCGGCCTCTCCAACAAGCAGTTCGACGTGATCGCGGAGCATCGCATGAGCTGGACCGACGAGCGCATCCAGCAGGCCATCGAATACACGCGTTTCCGGCTCAACCAGGGCAAGGTGACCAAGAGCCCTGCGGGCTATCTGATGAAGGCGTTGAGCCACAACTGGCAGGTCTCGGAGGCCGAGCGCAAGATGGTGGCGATCCAGGGCGAGCTGGCCGTGGCTGCGACGGCTCAGGAGACCGCCAGGACGGTCGCGACCACGGCGGTGAAGCAGAGCATCGCGGCGCGCGACGAAGAGGCGCGCTCGCAGCGCAACGAGGAGGTCAAGCGAGGCCGCGAGCACTTCGAATCGGCCGACGAGAAGACCCGCAAGGAGCTGGTGCGGCTCTACATCGCCTCGCAGGCCGGCAAGCTCATGCTGCGCCGCCTGAAGCTCGAGGCGGGGGCGCTCTCCGACGGGAACATCCTCAACCACTCCGATCTGTCGTGGTATTTCGGGCAATTCGTCTACGGGAAGATGAAGCAACTTGCCGCGCAGTGAGTGTCTGCAATACGCTTGACGGCTGATATGTCGGTGGGCGTATTTCAGCCTGGCCTCGCAGTCCGTCACTGCCTTCCGCGCTCACGTGGCGGAAAACTTCCAGTCGATCAATGGTTTAGGACACTCGTCCCAGGTGTTCTCCACAAGCTTGCCAACAAAATCTGTGGGTAACTCGAACGCCAGTCGCAAACCCGCGCAGACATAAAAAAAGGGAAGGCCCAGTGCCTTCCCTTTCTTCCTTGAGCGACGACGCCTTACTTCTTCTCGTCGTTCAGCTGCGGCAGCGTATAAGCCGCACCCGGTGCGAGCAGACCGACCTTCGAATACACACGCAGCTTCTCGCGCGTGTCGGTGATGTCGAGGTTGCGCATCGTCAGCTGGCCGATACGGTCGCGCGGCGAGAACGTCGAGGCGACCTTCTCCATCGACAGACGCTCCGGCTGATACGTGAGGTTGTCCGACTTCGTGCTGAGGATCGAGTAGTCGTTGCCGCGGCGCAGTTCGATCTTCACTTCGCCGGTGATGGCGCGCGCCACCCAGTGCTGGGCCGTCTCACGCAGCATGATGGCCTGCGGGTCGAACCAGCGGCCCTGGTACAGCAGGCGGCCCAGGCGGCGGCCGTTTTCGCGGTACTGCTCGATGGTGTCTTCGTTGTGGATGCCCGTCACGAGGCGCTCATACGCGATGTGAAGCAGCGCCAGACCCGGGGCTTCGTAGATGCCGCGGCTCTTCGCCTCGATGATGCGGTTTTCGATCTGGTCGCTCATGCCCAGACCGTGACGGCCGCCGATGCGGTTCGCCTCGAGCAGCAGTTCCACGGCGTTCGGGAAAGTCTGGCCGTTCAGCGCGACCGGCTGGCCTTCCTCGAAGCGGATCGTCACTTCTTCGCGGTCGATCTTGACGTCGTCGCGCCAGAACGCCACGCCCATGATCGGGTTCACGATCTTGATGCCGCTTTCCAGGCTTTCGAGGTCCTTCGCTTCGTGCGTTGCGCCGAGCAGATTCGAGTCCGTCGAATAGGCCTTCTCGGCCGACATCTTGTATTCGAAGCCCGACTGGCGCATGAACTCCGACATTTCGGAGCGGCCGCCCAGTTCGTCGATGAACTGCTGGTCGAGCCACGGCTTGTAGATCTTCAGGTCCGGATTGACGAGCAGGCCATAGCGGTAGAAGCGCTCGATGTCGTTGCCCTTGTAGGTCGAACCGTCGCCCCAGATGTTGACGCCGTCTTCCTTCATCGCCGCCACGAGCATCGTGCCCGTCACAGCGCGGCCGATCGGGGTCGTATTGAAGTACGTGACGCCGGCCGTCGAGATGTGGAACGCGCCGCATTGCAGGGCGGCGATGCCTTCCGCCACGAGCTGCGCGCGGCAGTCGATCAGGCGTGCACCGGCGGCGCCGTATTCGGTCGCGCGGCGCGGGATCGAATCGTAGTCGTCTTCGTCGGGCTGGCCCAGGTTCGCCGTATAGGCGTAAGGCACGGCGCCCTTGAGCTTCATCCAGTGCAGCGCGGCGCTGGTGTCGAGGCCGCCGGAGAAGGCGATACCGACCTTTTGGCCGGTCGGAAGGCTTTCAAGAATTGTGCTCATGATGAGAAAGAACCCGGTAGAACGAGAATGCGGAAGGAATTCGGTCGAATCGTCAAGTATGTTGTATCCCCGGCCTTTCGGCAAGCCTGGCGGGGAGGGCGGCAGGCCCCGTTCGCCGCGGTGTCCGCGTTAATAAAAAAGGGGCGCAGCGAGGGCGCTTGCTCAGCGCAGGCTGCGGGCGGCGGCGCGGCGACCAGTCGACGAGGCCTTCGCGCGTGAGCGCGAAAAGCGCCTCACGCACGGGCGTAGGGCTCACACCGAAGCGTTTGGCGAGATCGACCGAATTCGGGTCGTCGCCGGGACGAGCCGGCCTTCGATGATGCCGCGCGCCACTCGGTCGACAATCCCGGCGACGCTCGACTGCTCGCCCGTTTCCAGGGCGGCCAGTACGCCGACGTCTTCATCCATGCGCTTTCTTTCCCCCGGGGCGCCGCGACCGGGCGCAGCGCCGCGGAGTGTAACAAATCCGCCGCCCGCTTCGCTCTCGAAATCGCAGGGCGGTTACGGAGATGTCAACACGGTCGCGAGAAGGTCTCGGAGAAAGGCGGGAATTCGCCATATGCTGAATCCAACTGTCGATACTAAAAGGCATTCCAATCGACTACCGGTCCGGCAAGGAGACGCCATGTACAGGTGCGCTCGCCAACGCCATGTGCGCGTATTCCAACGAGACGGACGACTGCGAGCCCGTCACGAAAGGTGCACCCAAGACCTGCAGCCCCGTTCACGGCGTGATATGTCTGCTACGGCATGCGCGTTCGGGACGTATCCACGACCTGCTCGTCCTTCATGCCCAACAGGGCGACGGGCTCCGCGCCGGGCCGCCGCGTGGCTTTCCAGATCATCAGCAGGTGATAGTAGAGTCGCGGGCTGAAGCCGAAGCGGTACGCGTAGAGATTGCAGAGTGCGAGCTGCAGCCCGGCGCGCGCCTCGCGATTGCGCGCGAGCAGCGAGACCACGATCGGCACGAGCCGGCGCATGGCGAGCTTGCGCGCCGGTTCGAGTTCGGGCGGCAACGTGAGGCTGTTGAGAAAACGCCACGCCGAGATCGACGAGGCATTGATGCTCGTGCGCGTCGCCTGGGACACCGAAACGTCTGTGATGCGATAGCACGAAACGTATTCGTTCACGTAGCACACCCGTTTTGCCGCGAGGCACAGGCGCGTGCCGAACACGTAATCGCAGCAGGTGCCGTAGCGGTCGTCGTAGCCGATGCGCTTGACGAGCGCCGCATTGGCAAGCCAGCCGTTGTTGGGGAACATCTGCACGATGCCCACGCGGCCCGGCGGGTGTTGCAGTCCCGCGGCGCTGGCCGTACGGTGATACGCGATGTTCATGCGTTCGCTGGCCGCGTGCATGATGCGCCCGTCGTGATCGGTTTCGTATTGATCGCCGAACGCGACTTCCAGATCCGGATAACGCTCCCACTGCGCAAGCAGCTTCTCGATGCAGTGCACGAGCAGATAGTCGTCGTCGTGGATCAGGAGGATCTTGTCTCCGCTCGCCCGCTCGAAAAGGCTGGCCACGTTGGGCGCCTGGCCGAGCGCCGGCACGTTGCGCCGGTAGGCGATGCGCGGGTCGTCTCCGTAACGCGAGGCGATCAGCTGCTGCGTGCGATCGTCGCTCGAGTCGTCGCCGATCACGATCTCGATGTTCGCATGCGTTTGCATGAGGCACGATTCGATGCAGCGAACCAGCAGTTCAGGCCGGTTGTACGTCGGCAGGCAAATGGAGACCTTCGTTGTTGTCGTCATGGGCAGACCCCAGTGCTTGAGGGATGCGGAGACGTTCGCAAAAGTGGGTTCGTAATGCGAACTTCATCCGTTGCACATGACGGTAAAGGAACAAAACGCGAAAGAAATTGAAAATAATTCGCAAGGAATGCGCCTTGCGCAACGCGGCCCGCAAAGCCAACACTGGCCGGCATCCGCACAAAGTGCCGACGTTTGGTCTTACAAATCGGAAAAAAATCCGGGGTGGAAAAATGCTCCGGAATCGTCTGAGGTGGACTGAGTGCCGGAACAGTCGCGTCAATCGCGTTAACATTGGCGCTCCGCCTGAAACGACCGACGGCATCCATGGCCACCATCTCCTACGCCCACAAACCGCTCACACCGTTTCGCCGTGCGCTCGCACGCTTTTCCCTCTCCGAACTCGCGAAATACACGAAACTCACGCTCGGTATGTGGATCGGATTCGGCGTGCCGTACGCGTGCGGGTATCCCGAGGCGGCGGTCGCGCTTTCCGGCTCGGCGATGCTCACACTCGCGCTCGGCAGTTCCATCTCGGCGGCGCGCGGATACTTCCACAAACGCGTGATGTCGAATCTCGTCGCGATGCCGATCGGCACGCTGCTGATCTGGCTGACCGCGCCGCATTTGTGGCTGGGCGTGATCCTGCTGCCGCTCGTGATCTTCACGATCGTGCGCATGCGGCCTTCGGTGTTCCAGATGACGAGCATCACCGTGCCGATGACGCTCGTGCTCTACACGGGCGAGCACATACCGCTGCTGGAGCAGCGCCTGATCGGCGTGGTGCTCGGCATGCTGCTCGGTTTCATCATCCAGCAGGTTGCCTTTCCGCCCGATCACGGCTTCTGGGCGAATACGCTCGTGAACGACGGCAACGCACAGGCCGAAGCCTTGCTCACCGAGGTTGCAACGAAAACGCTGGACCGCGCGAAACTGAAATCGGCGACGGCTGCGCTGCGGGTGTCGAGCAGCAATCTGAAGCAGGCGCACGATCTCCTCAAGTCCGATCTCGAGCAGTCGTGGGTGTCGGCGCATTTGAAGCGCAATCGGGATCGCCTGCCGCTGTTCGCGTGCTACCACGAGCTGTTCGATTCGATCGTCGGCTTCCTTGAAACGCTCGATACGTTCAATGCGCAATACGAGGCGCTCGATACGCAATGGAAAGAGGCATACCGGCTCGGCCTCGCGCGCCTCGTGGACGTGCACCGGCAACTGGCTTCGCAGGCCGACCTTCGGGTGGAGCGCCCAGGTCTACTCGTGGAGCCGCTGACTCGCGGTGAACTGCATGCGCTTGTCGAGGCGCTGCCCGCAACGGGCGTGTTCACGAGCGTCTATCTCGGCCATTTGACCGGCTACGGCATCCTGCTGAGCCGTCTGAGCGACATGCATACCGAGCACTTGCGCAAAGCGTGAGCGCCGCACTCATTCCTCGCGGATCTTCCCCGCGATCCGCGCGGCTGCGGCCTGCAGATCGCTCGGGCCCGGGCAACTCATGCGCTGAAAGCCTACCGCCCGGCGCGCCAGCGAGCGTCTACCCGTAATTGTCCTGGGGTGGGCGCGCCGCGATGCAACGCGTGGCGCGCCCCGCTCGCAGCGTCCCGTCTGCCGTGCCCGGCGGCCTTGCGCGCCCGATTGTTCGCGATCCGCGAATGACGTATTCGGGCGTTATCCGGTACTGATCACGCTGCGCTTGCGACTATCTTTGCGTCGTCGATGTCGATGGCGTCCCGCGCAGTGGCGCACGTCGCGTCGCACACCCGTTTTCGACCATGAACGAGTGGCGCGGCATCCGGCCGGCCCAAGGAGACAGAGATGAAACCGAACACATGGGACACGGCCTACGAATGGAAAGCCGTGACGCTGCTGGCACTGGGCTTCGGCCTCGTGGGCCTCGACCGCTGGCTGATCGCGCCGCTGTTCCCGTCCATCATGAAAGACCTCAACCTCAATGCGCAGGATGTCGGCAATTGCATCGGTATCCTGGGCCTTTCGTGGGGCGTGTTCGCGGCGGTCATGGGCGGCATGTCCGACAAGGTGGGGCGGCGCAAGGTGCTGATCCCGGCGATCATCGCGTTCTCGCTGCTCTCGGGCTTCTCGGGCCTCGCAGGCGGCTTCGCGAGCCTGCTGGCCGTGCGCGCGCTGATGGGCGTGGCGGAGGGTTCTTTCTGCCCGACCAGCTTCGCCGCCACCGCCGATGCCTCGCATCCGAAGCGCCGCGGCTTCAATCTCGGACTCCAGCAAAGCGGCTTCGCGCTGTTCGGTCTCGCGCTTTCGCCGATCATCGCGACGCAGTTGCTGGGCGTGATGAGCTGGCGCTGGGTGTTCGCACTCGTGTCGGTGCCGGGCCTCATTCTCGGCTTGCTGATGTACCGCGTGATCCGTGAGCCGCAAGGCGCGCCTGCGCCTGATTCGGGCGCATCCGCGGCGAAGGCCGAACGCGGCCACTGGCGTGACGTGATTCGCAGCCGCAACATTCCCGTGGCGATGGTCGCGCTCTTCTGCGCCATGACGGGCGTGTTCGTGCTCGGCGCCATGCTGCCGCTCTATCTCACGCAGTACCTTTCGCTCGACACCCAGCGCATGGGCGTGGTGGCCTCGGCAATTGGCTTTGGCGGATTCGTCGGACAGTTCGGCTTGCCGGGGCTTTCGGATCTGTTGGGCCGGCGCCTCGCGAGCGTCGTCGGCTTCGTGGGCACTGCTGTCATGCTGATCGTGTTTCGCGGTCTCGGTGCGCAGCCGTTCGCGCTCTTCGCGGTGCTGTTCGCGGCGTCGTTCTTCACGCTCGGCCTTGTTTCGCTGCTCTCGGGACCGGTTGCCACCGAAGCCGCGCCGGCCGGCATGGTCTCGACTTCGATCGGCCTCGTGGTGGGCGCGGGCGAAATCTTTGGCGGCGGCGTGGCGCCCGCGCTCGCCGGATTCGTGGCAGCGCATTTCGGTATCCAGAACATTTTGTGGCTGCCGATCGGCGCGGTCTTCCTCGGGGTGCTCGTGAGCCTCTTCCTCAAGGAAACCGCGCCCGCCAAGCTGCGGCGCAGCGAGGCTGCCGCCCCCGTTGCCCCCGGCGCGCCCTTGCCTGCAGCGGGGCAGGCCGAGTAGCGTGCGCGCCGCCCGTGCAGAGCGGCGCGAGCGCCCGGAGGCGGGCCCTATACTTGAAGGGCCCGAACCCGAGAAGAAGAGAGGAGCATGGACCGATTCCTGAGCATCGAGGCGTTTGTGCGCGTGGCGGAAACGAGCAGTTTCGCGGAGGCGTCCCGGCAACTCGGCGTGACCAGTTCGGTCGTGACGAACCGCATCCAGCAACTGGAGAAGTTCGTCAACGCCCCGCTCTTTCATCGCAGCACGCGGCACGTGCGCCTCTCCGAAGTCGGCGAGGCGTTTTATCGTGAGTGCGCGGAGGTGGTGGGGCGTGTGAACGAGCTGACCGACCAGATGCGCGAGCTGCGCGCCACGCCCACTGGCAGGCTGCGCATCCAGATGTTGCCGGGCTTCGCGCTGGGCCATTTCGGCGCGCCGCTCGCCGAGTTCAACCGCCGCTATCCCGGCATCCAGCTCGACGTGATCGTCAACGACCGCGTGGTCGATCCGATCGAAGAAGGCTTCGACGTCGCTTTCCAGATCTTCCCGCCGATTTCCGATTCGCTGATCGAGCGACGGCTCTTTTCGGTGCGGCGGCTCTTTTGCGCCACGCCCGCTTATCTGGAGGAGCATGGCGCGCCGCAGCATCCGCGCGAATTGCTGCAGCACACCACGGCGCTCTATTCGGGCTATCCCTCGCGCAACCGCTGGACGATGACTCGCGGCGACGAAGTCGTGGAGATGGAGTTGCCCGGCATGATCCGCTCGAACTCCGTGCATTTGCTGCGCGATTACGCGCTCACGGGCGGCGGCGTGGTGTGCCTGCCTACGCTCGTGGCGAGCGAGGCGCTCCTAAACGGTTCGCTCGTGCCGATCCTCACCGACTACCACCTATCGGCATTGAGTTTTGCCGCCGTATATCCCTCCACACAGCGCCAGGCCCTGAAAGTGAAGGCGCTGGTGGAGTTTCTGGCCGAGTATCTGGGCCCCGAGCCCGCCTGGGACGTGCCGCTGATCGAGCGCGGCTGGGTGCGCTAGCGCCTGCGACGATCGCCTGCCGCGATTATTTGCGAAACGCGAATGCCGTAGTTGCCTGGCCGCCGGTTGTTGCCGCCGCGCAGCGCTCCTAAAGTGGATTCCAACGAACCTTCCAAAACAGGAGACAGCCATGACCGATTCGTCATTCCACACCGCCTTCGGTTCGCTCGAGCAGTATCGCAAGGGCGAGATCGAAATCACGAGCGGCGACGCCCGCCACTATGTTTTCTCCAATGTCTTCGAAGTCGCCGCAAGCTCTGCGCCCTACGAGAAAGTCGTGGTCGGCAAGAACCTCGACTACGTGATCGAGGTGCTGCGCACGGAAGGGCAATCGCGCTGGTTCGCCTGCGCACACGATGAGTTCGCGATCCTGATGGATGGCGAAGTGCGCATCGACTTCATCAAGCTCGATACGCCGCCCAGGGGCGGTACGGGCACGGTCGACGCGGGCGAGCAGCCCGCGGGCCGCAAGATGGGCCACGTGGTGTTGCGCCGCGGCCATCAAGCGCTGCTGCCGGCCGGCTGCGCGTATCGCTTCAGCGCGCAGAAGGCTGGCGTGGCGCTCGTGCAGACCATGGCCGGTGAACTGTCCGTGCAGAAGTGGGCGGATATCTGCCTGCACTGACAACACGCGCTATCCGAACACTCGACTACTGGAGACACGACATGGCCACCCTCGATACCCTCGACCATTCCGCAGGCTTCGCCGCCGACACCGTGCGCGCGAGCGAGCCCGACGCCGTGACCGGCTATCGCCGCTACACGCTCGGCGCGTTCGAATTCACGCGCGACGAGTACTTCGTGAAAGTGCTGTGGCCCGCGAAAGGGCAGACGCGCACGCACGCCATCCCCGCCGACGCCTTCCTGCGCGCCATGATGCGCGACGTGGCCTGGGGCTTCTTCTACGGCTGGGTGAACTTCGATCACGTATTCGGCACGCGCAACCACTACGGCAAGGTGGACGTGTATGCGGGCTCGTTCAACGGCATCATGAAGGACGCCGGCGTGGACTATATCGAGACATTCGAAACGCCCACCATCATGGCGACCTTCAAGGCGATCCTGCACGACTGGACCAACGAAGGCTTCGACCCGTTCGCCGCGCCCGAGGAAACCGGTACCGCATTCGGCCGCAAGCATGGCGAGAACGATGCCGCGATCGAGCGTACGCGCATCGCCACGCGCCGCATGCCGGGCCTCGAAGGCGACTCGCCGCTGCGCGACGACCTCCCGGTGAACCGCGCCTTCGCCGACGTGCCTCAGGACAACCCCGAAGTGCACGCCGAGCCCGGCTTCGAAGGCGAGCTGCACGCGTTCAACCTCTTCAAGTACCTCTCGCGCTCGGACGTGACATGGAACCCCTCGGTCACTTCGGTGTGCGGCCAGAGCCTGTTCTGCCCGACCACCGAGGAATACATCCTGCCGGTTTTCCACGGCAACGACCGCGTGGAGTGGTTCCTGCAGCTCTCCGACGAGATCGTCTGGGACATCGGCGACAAGAACACAGGCGCGCCGCGCGCACGCATCACCATGCGCGCGGGCGACATTTGCGCCATGCCCGCCGATATCCGCCACCAGGGCTATTCGACCAAGCGCTCGATGCTGCTCGTGTGGGAGAACGCGACCGCAGGTTTGCCCAAGCGCTACGAGAGCGGCGAACTCAAGCCGTATCCGGTCGAGTTTTGAACGAGCTTCGCAGCTACACAGCAAGCCTTAAGCATCAACCGAGGAATGACTCATGCAAACGCAATTGTTCATCGCCGGCCGCTTCGTCGACGCCGTCGAGGGCGGCACCATCGACGTGCTCAATCCGCACGACGGCTCGCTGATCACGAAGATCGCCGCCGCCACCGCCGCCGACATCGATCTGGCCGTGGCCGCCGCTACGCGCGCCTTCCCGCAGTGGTCGGCGATGCCGGCTGCCGAACGCGGCCGCCTGCTGCTGCGTCTGGCCGACGCCATCGAAGCGAACGGCGAAGAACTCGCGCAACTGGAATCGCTCGACACGGGGCACCCGATCCGCGATTCGCGCGCGCTGGACGTGCCGCGCACGGCGGCGTGCTTCCGCTACTTCGGCGGCATGGCCGACAAGCTGCAAGGCTCGGTCATTCCGGTCGAAGCGGGCTTTCTCAACTACGTGCAGCGCGCGCCCATTGGCGTGGTGGGCCAGATCGTGCCGTGGAATTTCCCGCTCATGTTCACGAGCTGGAAGATGGGCCCAGCGCTCGCGGCCGGCAACACGGTGGTGCTGAAGCCCTCGGAAATCACGCCGCTTTCCACGCTGCGCATCGTCGAGCTGATGGCGGAAGTGGGCTTTCCCGCGGGTGTCGTCAACATCGTGCCGGGCTACGGACATACGGCCGGCCAGCGGCTTGCGGAACACGAGGGCGTGGGCAAGATCGCCTTCACCGGCTCGACGGCGACGGGGCGGCGCATCGTGGAGGCCTCGAAGGGCAACCTGAAGCGCGTGCAGCTCGAACTGGGCGGCAAGGGCGCCAATATCGTGTTCGACGACGCCAATCTCGACGCCGCCATCAACGGCGCGGCCTGGGCGATCTTCCACAACCAGGGGCAGGCGTGCATTGCGGGTTCGCGTCTGGTGCTGCACGAGCGCATCGCAGACGAATTTCTCGAACGCTTTGCGGCGCTCGCTGCTTCGATTCGTGTCGGTAATCCTTTGGACCCCGAAACAGAAATGGGGCCGCTCACTTCGCTGCAGCATCTGGAGCGCGTGAAGGCCTTCGTGGACGTGGCGCGCGAGCAGGGCGGGCGCGTCCTCACGGGCGGCACCGCGCCGCAGGACCCTGCGCTCGCCAACGGCTACTACGTGCGCCCCACGGTGATCGAGGCGAAGACGCCGGACGATCGTATCGCGCAGGAAGAGGTGTTCGGCCCGTTCGTGACCGTGCTGCGCTTCAACTCCGACGAAGAAGCGCTCGCGATTGCCAACGGCACCGACTACGGTCTCGGCAGCGGCCTGTGGACGCGCGACCTCTCGCGCGCGCACAGCATCGCGGGCAAGATTCACGCGGGCATGTGCTGGGTGAACTGCTACAAGCGCGTGAATCCGGGCAGCCCGTTCGGCGGCGTCGGTCAATCGGGCTACGGTCGCGAAATGGGCTTCGAGGCGATGCACGACTACACGGAGGCCCGCTCGGTGTGGGTCAACGTGGACGCCCAGGTGCCGCCCCACTTCAAGCGTTGAGGCACGTATGGATCGCTTCGTTTATCAGGGCTTGCCGTCGCGCGTGGTGTTCGGCTGGGGCAACCTCGCGCGGTTGCCCGAAGAAGTGGACCGGCTGGGCGCGCGCCGCGCGTTGATCCTCTCGACGCCCGAGCAGCGGCCGCTCGCTGAAGAAGTCGCGCGCCTGCTCGGCGAGCGCGCCGCGGGCATCCATGCCGAAGCGGTCATGCACGTGCCCGTGGAGGTCGCGCGGGCAGCACGCGAGAAAGCGGCGGCGCTGGACGCGCAGTGCTGCGTGGCCGTGGGCGGCGGCTCGACCATCGGCCTTGGCAAGGCCATCGCGCTCGAATCGGCGCTGCCGATCGTCGCCGTGCCCACGACCTATGCGGGCTCGGAGATGACGCCCATCTACGGTCTCACCGAAGGGCGTCTGAAAAAGACCGGGCGCGACCTGCGCGTGCTGCCGCGCACCGTGATCTACGATCCGTCGCTCACGGTCTCGCTGCCGGCCGGCATTTCGGCGGCTTCGGGCATAAACGCGATGGCGCACGCGGTCGAGGCGCTCTACGCAGAGGACGCGAACCCGGTGATCAGCCTGATGGCCGAAGAATCGATTCGCGCGTTGGGCGAGGCGCTGCCCGGTGTCGTGCGTCGCCCCGACGACGCGGCGATGCGCAGTCGCGCGCTGTATGGCGCATGGCTCGCGGGCACTTCCCTGGGCGCGGTGAGCATGGCGCTGCATCACAAGCTCTGCCACACGCTCGGCGGCACGTTCAACCTGCCGCACGCGCAAACGCATGCGGTCATGCTGCCGCATACGGCGCACTACAACCACGCGGCCGCGCCACACGCGCTCGAGCGTGTGGCGCGTGCGCTCGGCGGCGCGCAGGCGGACGAAGCCGGGCCACGGCTCTACGCGTTGAACGAGTCGCTTGGCATTGCGCTTTCGCTCGCGGAGATCGGTATGCCCGAAGCGGGCCTCGACGAAGCGGCCGATCTCGCGTGTACGAATGCCTATCCCAATCCGCGACCGTTGGAGCGCGCGGCGATCCGCGCATTGCTGCAACGCGCGTGGGAAGGCTTGGCGCCGCGCTAGCCGGGCCGTGCCACGCCGCGAGCGTGGCGCGCAAAACGAAGGAAAGGAGACAACCATGTCGATGCATGACACCGAGGCCGAACGCGCCTTGACGGAACAGGTCGTGGGCCGCTTCGCGAACACACCCGACGCGCGCCTGCGCACGCTGATGCAAAGCCTCGTGCGGCACCTGCACGCCTACGTGCGCGAAGTCGAGCCGACAGAGGCGGAGTGGTTTGCCGCGATCCGCTTCTTGACCGAGACGGGCCAGATGTGCGACGACGTCGTGCGCCAGGAATTCATCCTGCTTTCCGACACGCTGGGCGTGTCGATGCTCGTCGACGCGATCAACCACCGCTACGCTTCCGGCGCGACCGATACGACCGTGTTCGGCCCGTTCTATATCGAAGGCATGCCGGAACGCGCCTATGGCGAGAACATGGCGTTCACGCCGGGTACGCCGGCCCTCGTGCATGGCCGCGTGCTGACGACCGACGGCAAGCCAATCGCGAACGCCTTGCTCGACGTGTGGCAGACGGCGGACAACGGCATGTACTCGGGGCAGGACACCGAGCAACCGCACGGCAACCTGCGCGGCCGTTATCGCACCGACGCCGAAGGCCGCTATGCGATCCGCACCATCGTGCCCGTGTGCTATCCCATTCCGACCGACGGCCCGGTGGGCCGCATGCTCGACGCCACGGGGCGGCATCCGTGGCGGCCCGCCCATCTGCACTTCATGATCACGGCGCAGGGCCACAGCACGCTCGTGACGCACCTGTTCAACCAGAACGACCCGTATCTGGATTCGGATGCGGTGTTCGGCGTAAAGCCCTCGCTGCTCGTCGACTATCGCGAGCACGCGGCGGGCGAGGCGGCCGCGCAGCAGTTCGGCTTCGAGGGCGGCTTTCGCGAGGCGCGCTACGACTTCGTGCTGGAGCGCGCATGAGACCGCACACGCGCTACTACGCCGTATTCGCCACCGACAAGCCCGGCATGCGCGACGTCCGCGAGCGCGTGCGCGCGGTGCATCGCACCTATCTGCGCTCGGCCGCGCAGCGTGGGGTGTTCGTGCGGTTGGGCGGCTCGACGCTCGCGCCGCATTGCGACGCGCTCAACGGCACGCTCCTCGTGATCGAGGCGGAAGGATACGACGACGTGATGCGCTTCGTGCGCGACGATCCCTATACGTTGGCGGGGTTGTTCGAGCACGTAGAGATTCGTCCATGGGACTGGAATCTTGGCAATCCTGAGCAAAGAGTGTGAACCATGCAGACCGTGTGCCTGTGTTGCCTTGACGATGTGCCCGACGGGGGCGCGCGCGTGATCGACGCCGCCCTCGCGGGGCGGCCGGTCGTCGTCGTGCGGCGTGCCGGCGAAGTATGGGCGTACGCGAACCGCTGCCCGCACTTCTCGGTGCCGCTCGACTACGAGCCCGGCCATGTGCCGACGTATCGCGCCCAGGTGATCATGTGCGCGCATCACAGCGCATTGTTTCGCTTCGAAGACGGGCAGTGCGTCGAAGGCCCGTGCGCGGGAGCGAAGCTCGATGCCATTCCCGTCTGGCTCGATGCGCAGTCCAACGTCGTGGCGCATTGCGGCGGCGCCTGACTGTCTTCCACGCTCGGGGCATCGATGCCCGCGCTGAGTCCGGCATGCGAATGCGCATGGCGCAGGAACAGTGCGAGCAGTTCAGGCCGCAGCCCGTCGCCGCGTTGAGCCGCGAGCGCGTGAAGGGCGAGGAGCGGAGCAAGCTGTGACATGATTCGACTCCCTATGTGAGACCTTCCGTTCGCCGCGCTATCAGACCCGCTTGATGAGCCCGAGCTGCGAGAGCGCCGTTACGCCGTCGTCGAGCCCGATCTCCTCGACGATCTTGCCGTCTTTCAGGCGCAACACCGTCGTGCCGGTGAAATGCATCTTGCGGCCGCTCGCCGCCGGCAACGATCCCGCGAGAAAGTCTCCGAACGCCCGGCCCGAATGCGTGCCGCCGCCTTCCCATTGACCCACCACGTACTCGCCTTCGGCGATCAAGTCGGCCGCGCCCCAGAAGTTCAGATTAGGGAACGCCGCGCGAAAGCCGGTCATGAACGCCTTGATGTCCTCGCGGCCGCGGCGCGGCTCGTGCAGCGAATACTTGAGCAGCATGTCCGGCGCAGCCAGCTCGTCGACGACGCCGAGGTCGCAGGTTTCGCCCCAGAAGCGCGTGAACCAGCGGCCAACGATCGCCTTGTTGTCCTCTTCCATCGACATGTTCGACTCCTTGCTGATCTCGATTCATGGCGAAGCAGGATTGCTGCGCCTGAAATGAACGATATCGACAGGCAAACCTCGTCAATACCCGTTTCTTGCCGTGACATTCGCATGGCGTTCACGCCGTGGCGTGCGCCGAATTAGAGCGCAACATTCGGATCGGAACGCGCGGAGCGTAGGCGTATCGTTGGTCTGTATGGGAGATCGGCGAAAATGCCGCTTGCGAGAGGAGGGATACACGCGATGAGTACCGGGGCCATGCGGGCAGAGAAGCGGGAATCCGGAACATATGACTGGGCCGAGATCGAGCGATCGCTCGACATGCGCGGCTACGCAGTGCTGCCCCGCGTGCTCAGGCCCGAACAATGCGCGCAGCTCGCCGCCCTCTACGCGAGGGACGAGGGCTTTCGCTCGCGCATCGTCATGGCGCGCCACAATTTCGGGCGCGGGGAATACAAGTACTTCGCGTATCCGCTGCCGTCGCTGCTTCAGCGCTTGCGGCATGCGCTCTATCCGTCCCTCGCGCCTATCGCCAACCGCTGGAACGAGCAGCTGGGGATCGACACGCAGTACCCGGCCGATCTCGACGCGTTTCTCGATCAATGCCACCGCGCGGGGCAAACGCGCCCGACACCGCTCATCCTCGAATACGGCCCGGGCGACTATAACTGCCTGCACCAGGACTTGTACGGCGAGCATGTGTTTCCGCTGCAGGTGGCGATGCTGCTCTCACGCCCCGGCGTCGATTTCGAGGGCGGCGAATTCGTGATGACGCAGAGCGCGTCGAACGGTCAATGCGCCGAAGTGATTCCGCTGGACCAGGGCGACGCGGTGCTGTTCACCGTCAACCAGCGGCCGGCTGCGAACCGGCGCGGCGGCACGCGCAGGGTCGCGATGCGGCACGGCGTGAGCGTACTGCGCAGCGGCAAGCGTCATACCGTCGGCCTGATTTTTCACGATTCACGTTAGCGCGCCAAACGCGAAGGACCGCATCATGCAACTGTTTCTCAGCCATATCAAGTCGCCGCCTGGCGATCTCATGCTGGTGAGCGACGCGCAGCATCGGCTGTATGCGCTCGAATTCGCCGATCACCGCTCTCGTCTGCATCGCGGTCTGCGCGATCGTTACGGGGGTGCCGAATTGATCGACGCCGCCGCGCCGGCGTCGATTGCCGACGCCATGACGCGCTATTTCTCGGGCGAATTGAACGCGCTCGATCCACTCCCGGTCGTCATGGCGGGTTCGGACCTGGAAGAAGAGGTCTGGGCGGCGTTGCGCCACATTCCGGCCGGCACCACCACCAGCTACGGCAAGCTCGCGAAAGCGCTGGGATTCGAAGACCCGCGCGCGGCGATCGACATCGGCGCGGCGAGCGGCGCGAATCCCATCGCTATCGTCGTGCCGTGCCATCGCGTGATTGCCAGCAACGGCGATTTGAAGGGCTACGCGTGGGGCCTGCATCGCAAGCGCTGGCTGCTCGAACACGAGAAGGCGATTGCGGCCGCGCGCGAGGTTCCGCAGACGGCAACGCTCCCGGGATTTTGAAACGAATATGTCCTTGTCTATGAGTTCAGCCGCCAACACATTCGATAAGCTCGATTGGAGCGCAATCGCCGCGCAACTGGACAGCGAAGGGTATGCGGTACTGCCTCGGCTAGCTGGCGCGGCCGAGGCCCGCATGCTCGCGCGCGAGGCCGGCACATTGACCGCGTTGCGCCGCGTTCCGCTCCACTCGCTCGATCTCGGTCGTGGCGATCTACTGTACTTCGGCGCCGCGCTGCCGCAGCCGTGGGCGCAATGGCGTGCGGACCTCTATCGCCAGTTGGCCCCCATCGCCAATCGATGGAACGAGATGCTTGGCATGCCTTATCGATACCCTGCAGCGCTCGATGCATTTCTGGAGCGCAACCGTCGAGCGGGGCAAACGCAGGCGCAGTCGCATCTGAACCAGCTCCGCACCGACGACTATCTGGCGCTGCATCAACGCAGTGAAGGGGAGCATGTATTTCCGCTGCAAATGGTCGCCTTGCTCTCGGCGCCGGGGAAAGACTTCACGGGCGGCGAACTCGTGCTGACCGAGCAGCGTCCGCGCATGCAGTCGCGCCCGACGGTCGTTCCGCTCGGCTTGGGCGACGCGGCGATCATCGCCACGGCCCAGCGGCCATTCAAAGGCAGCAGCGCTTACTACCGCGTGAACCTCCGGCACGCCATCAGCCGCGCGCGCAGCGGCGAGCGCATTGGCGCCGAGTTGTCGTTTCACGACGCGCCGAAGGCGGCGAACGATCAACGCGCATTCGATCTCTGAATCCTGGTGAACAGGGATTCCAGTCCGTCGCGGCGATTGCAACTAACTGCCAAGCCCGCCAACCCCAGCCATACGCCGCGCCCCAGCGCGGCGGCATTGATTCGCCTTCATGCCATGCCCATCGCCCAGGGACTTCCCTTACAAATACTTTATCGACTATTTATCGATAAATTGTCGTGATAGATTTCTCAACACGCTGCTGATGTACGCCTTCGTTTTCCGGTTCTGATGAGCTCACGATGACCACACACCTCACCGCCGCCCATGCCTCGAAGTTCGCCTCGCTCGCGCTTGCCCACCTCACGCGCGAGTACCCGAACAAGCTGACCCACTCGCTCGATGGCCCACAGGACGTGCAGAGCCCGCGCGCGCTGCACCCGGCCTTTTACGGCAGCTACGACTGGCATTCGTGCGTGCACGGCTACTGGCTCGTGCTGCATCTGCTCGAGCGCTTTCCCGACTTGCCCGAGGGGCCGCAGATCGTCGCCGTGGTCGACGAACACTTCACGCCGGAGAAGATGGCCGGCGAGATGGCCTACCTCACGCTCGCGCACAATCGCGGTTTCGAGCGCCCTTATGGCTGGGCATGGCTGCTCGCGCTCGCGGCGCAAGTCGACGCGCTGGTCGAATCGATGAAGCTGCCGCAGGCCGCGCGCTGGAAGGCGGCGCTCGCGCCGCTCACCGACTGGTTCGTCGAGCGTTTCGAGGAATTCCTGCCGAAGGCGACCTATCCGCTGCGAGTGGGCACTCACTTCAATACGGCGTTCGCGCTCACGCTCGCGTACGACTTCGCAAAAGCCACAGCGCGTCCGGCGCTGGCGACGCTGATCGAAGACACGGCCACGCGCTGGCACGCGAACGACGCGGGCTGCCAGGCATGGGAGCCGGGCGGCGACGAATTCCTCTCGCCCGCGCTGAGCGTGGCCCTGCTGATGAGCCGAGTGTTGCGCGCACAGGATTTCGAGCCGTGGTTCACGCGCTTTTTGCCCAGCCTCGCGGTGCAAGAACCGGTCACGCTCTTCACGCCGGCCACCGTGACCGACCGCAGTGACGGCAAGATCGCCCACCTCGACGGCCTCAACCTGAGCCGTGCGTGGTGTCAGCGCTCACTTGCACGCGCACTGCCGGCCGGCGACGCACGCGTGGCCGTCCTCAACGATGCCGCGCAATTGCATCTGGCCAGCGCACTCGACCACGTGGCTGGGGACTACATGGGCGAGCACTGGCTCGCCACCTTCGCGACGCTCGCGCTCGAAGCATGACGAAGGCATGAAACGTGTGGGGCGTGCCGTTCGCGCGTGCCTCACGCCGCTTTCCAGACTGAAGATTTACGCGTCTGCGGTCGATATAACGGGCTGAAGCCCCGAGCTGCAGCCGGAATCGGCCGCGCAGCGCATCGTCCGGCTCGGGACGTCGAACCCATTCAGGTCTGGAAGGTATGCAAGTAGAGAAATTCATGACGAGCCGTGTCGTCACCATCGGCTTCGATGACACGCTCGCGACCGTGCGCGAGATTTTCGGCGAAGCGAGCTTTCATCATCTGCTCGTGGTCGAAGACGGCAAGCTGCAAGGCGTCGTCTCCGATCGCGACCTGTTGCGCGCGATCAGCCCGTTCATCGACAGCGTGGTCGAATCCGCGCGCGATCTCGGCACGCTCAACAAGCGCGTGCACCAGATCATGAGCCGCAAGCCGCTCACGCTGCGGCCCGAGTCGAGCCTCTCCGACGCCGTGGCCCTCTTTCTGTCCAACAAGATTTCGTGCATCCCCATTGTGGATGCCGAATTCCGTCCCGTTGGCATTGTGAGCTGGCGCGACGTGCTGCGCTATCTCGTGCCGATGGACGAGGGCGAGGCGGGTGCGGAGCCAGCCAGCGCGTGATGCGGATTGATTCGTACGCGTCCCATATATTGGTCTGTATTACGAAGCGTTGCTAACGGTCGTACTTCTTTGCAGCAAACCATAAAGTTCGCAAGCTCTCCTGCCGTTGTTATGTACTGGGCGCTTAATCAGCCTGAACGCCCGGGCTGCACTGGACAAGCGCACCGGAACAATCAATGAAAAACGACTGGGCCACGCGCGGCCTCCAGAGCCGCGCGCCCCCACGGAAGAGAGACCAGGAATGCTTCACAAGCTGTCGATACGCGCGAGCCTGACCCTGATGATCGCCTTCTTCGGCGTCGTCCTGATCGTCGGCGCCGCCACAGGACTCCTGTCGATGCGAGCGGGCAACGAGTCGCTGCGCACCATGTACACCGTCAATACGCCGGCCGTCGCCGACCTCGAAGGCAGCGCCGGCCAGCTGCTGCGTCTGCGCCTCGCGCTCGCCACCAACGCATCGCTCTCCGATCTCGGCGACCACGATGCCGCGGACGCGGTGCTCAAGCGCTACGACCAGTACCTGAAGAACTCGAACGAGCGTCTGGACCACTATCTGTCGATTGCGAGCGGAGAAGGCGAGGCGCAGGATCTGATCGCCGACATGCAGGCCAGGCGCAACAGCTTCCTGCACGATGGCCTCGAGCCGGCACTGGCGGCGCTCAAGGCCGGCGACAAGACCGCATTCCAGGAACTGCAGGGCCACAAGCTGCCGTCGCTCTACAGCAACTACGAAAAGGCGATGCTCGTACTCGAGAAGCGCCAGATCGACCTCGGTGCGCAGCGCTACCAGGAAGCGCAGGACCGCTTCAACGCAGTGAGCGTCGCGGTGGGCGTGGGCATGGTGCTCTCGCTGCTGTTCGCGTGGATTGGCCGCGCCGCGCTCATGCGCGCGATCGTGCATCCCGTGGACGCGGCCATCGCCCAGTTCCAGCGTATCGCCGCGGGCGACCTGAGCGGCACGGTGCAGACGACGAGCAACAACGAAATGGGCCGCCTGCAGGCCGCGCTGCGGCAGATGCAGGATGCACTCATCAAGACGGTCAGCAGCGTGCGTGAAGGCGCGCTGTCGATCGACAAGGGCGTGAGCGAGATCGCGGCGGGCAATACGGACCTTTCGCAGCGCACCGAGGAGCAGGCTGCCTCGCTCGAGGAAACGGCGGCGAGCATCGAAGAGCTGACCTCCACCGTCAAGCAGACCGCCGAAAACGCACGCCAGGCCAGCACGCTCGCCGAGGGCGCTTCCGGCCTCGCCGCGCAGGGCGGCGCGCTTTCGCGCGAAGTGGTCGGCACGATGCAGGACATCGTGGGCGACTCGCGGCGCGTGGGCGAGATCGTCGGCGTGATCGAGGGCATCGCGTTCCAGACCAACATCCTCGCGCTCAACGCGGCGGTGGAAGCGGCGCGCGCGGGCGAGGAAGGGCGCGGCTTCGCGGTGGTGGCGAGCGAAGTGCGCTCGCTCGCGCAGCGCAGCGCCGCGGCGGCCAAGGAGATCAAGGAACTGATCGAGTCGTCGACCTCGCGCGTGGAAACGGGCGCGGGCCTCGTCGAGCGCTCGGGCTCGACCATGAGCGAAATCGTCGAAGCGATCGCGCGCGTGAGTGCGATCATGAACGAGATTGCATCGGCGGCTGCGGAGCAGAGCACGGGCATCGATCAGGTCAACGTCGCCGTGGGACAGATGGACCTCGTGACCCAGCAGAATGCGGCACTCGTTGAGCAGGCAACGGCTGCCGCGTCGTCGCTCGAAAACGAAGCGCACCGGCTGAACGCCGCGGTTTCGGTGTTCCGCGTCGGCCGCACCGGGTAACGCAAACGCTGCAGGGTGTGATCCGCCGGTTATAGTCGTGTATTCACGACTGCGGAGTGCCAGCACCATGCAGCTTCTCGATCACGTTTCGATCGGCGTGCCCGATCTCGACGCTGCGCGTCCCTTCTACGATGCGATCATGAATGCGTTGGGTGCGCTCAAGGTCTACGACCGCCCCAACGCGCTCGGCTACGGCGAGCGTTGCGACGCCGCCGAAACGCAGTCGTCGTATCTTTCCATCTACCTGGACGCCAGCGCCATCGAGCCGAACAAGCGGCACTGGTGCTTCAAGGCCGCTACACGCTCGCAGGTCGATGCGTTCCATGCAGCCGGTCTCGCTGCGGGCGGCCGCTCGGATGGCGGTCCAGGCTTGCGGCCGCATTATCACGCCGACTATTACGCCGCCTTTCTCATCGATCCTGCCGGAAACCGGGTCGAGGCCGTGTGCCATACTGCATCGGCCTGAAGTTGCGCCTCACGCGAGGCGCGGGAGATGGGGACATGCCGGGCACTGGCAAATACTGGTTTCGAGCCAAACGCTATGGCTGGGGGTGGGGACTTCCGCTCACCTGGCAGGGGTGGGTGGTGCTCGTGGCGTATGTCTTGTCGATTGCCTTGAGCGCGGTACTTTTTGAACCGCACGGGCAGCCGTACGCATTCGCGGCATTCGTGATACTCGCCACGCTCGCGCTTTCGGCGGTCTGCTGGCTCAAGGGTGAGCCGCCTCGCTGGCGCTGGGGCAAGGACCGCGAGTGAGCGTCTCGTCCCCTGATGCGTTCAGCGAGCGCGAACGTGCGCGAGGTGCTGCGCGCATCGTTCGCAGCCGCGCGGGCAAGCGCGTTTTCTTGCCGCTTTGCACCATGAAATCAGCACGTTATCCGTATGTTACCTGTCATCGTTTTTCCCGATTGAGCGTGCAAAGGCGGGTGATACTGTTGGGGGCACATTCTTCAAAGCAGCTTTGAAGCGGGCAGATGTTCTTCAACGATCCAGGCGAATCGGAGATGCATGATGTCCTGTAACGGCGTGTGGCGAAACCTTCATCGCGCAGCGGCGACGGGTATGGTGGCGGCAGGGCTGGGCCTCGCGGCCGGCGCGCATGCCGCGGGGGACCCGATCAAGATCGGCGTGATCAGCGAGGAGTCCGCGGTGGCGGGCGCCTCGATCAGCAAGGCGGCGCAGCTCGCCGCGGACGAGATCAACGCGAGCGGCGGCGTAGATGGCCGGCCCATCCAGATCATCGCCTACGACGACCACTCGTCGGCCTCGGACGGCGTGCGCGCGTTCCAGCGCGCCGCGACCCAGGACAAGGTCGTCGCCGTGATCGGCAGCTATATCAGCGAAGTGGCGCTCGCCATGGAACCCTGGTCGGCGCGGCTGAAAATGCCCTTTATTACGCCGGGCGCCGCGAGCAACGATATTTCGAAGCACGTTCACGACGACTACGACCACTACAAATACACGTTCCACGGCTGGATGACGTCGGCATTCATCGCGCAGTCGATCTGCGATTTTTCGCACGATATTCTCGTCGGCCAGTTCAAGATGAAGTCGACGGTCGTGATGAGCGAGGACGCGGCATGGACCAAGCCGCTCGACGAGCGCTTCATGGAATGCCTGCCCAAGGCCGGTCTTCAGGTGCTGGATCATATCCGCTTCAATCCGGATACTTCGGACTTCACACCAATTTTCAACCAGATCGAGGCCAAACACCCCGATACGATCACCACGGGCATCAGCCACGTGGGCGTGCAGCCAACGGTGCAATGGCACGATCAGCAGGTGCCGATCCCGATGTCGGGCCAGAGCTCCCAGGCCACGACCACGAGCTTCTGGAAGGACACGAACGGCGCGACGGAGGGCGTGATCACGGCTTCCGCCGCGGCGCCGGGTGTGGCGATCACGCCGAAGACGGTGCCTTTCGCGGATGCGTACCAGAAGAAGTTCGGCGTATCGCCAGCGTATTGCGGCTTCTCGACCTATGACCTCGTGTACATCCTCGCGGATGCGATCAAGCGCAACAAGGGCTCGACCGATCCGGACCAGATGGTCGCCGCGCTCGAGAAGACGGATTACGTCGGCACGATCGGGCGCTGGGAATTCTACGGCAAGAACGACACGTTCACGCACGCGCTCAAGTACGGCCCGGGCTACATCACCGGCATCAACCTGCAGTGGCAGGACGGCAAGCAGATCGCGATCTGGCCCAAGTCCGTTGCAAACGGCAAGGTCAAGTTCCCGACCTTCATCAAGCTCCAGCAGGCTAGCGCAAACTAGCTTCGCGTAGTGCGTCGCGCGGTGCGGCCCTTCGTCTGACGAGGGGCCGCATGGCGCATGTTGCGACACGCCAATCCTCCTGAAAGGCCGGGCATGCTGCTCTTGCAGATCCTCATCGACGGCTTTGCCATCAGTTCGCTCTACGCGCTGGGCGCCATCGGCTTCACGCTGATTTTCGGCGTCTCCGGCATATTGAATCTCGCGCATGGTGGCGTGATGCTCGTCGCCGCGCTGATGGGCTGGATGCTCGCGGGCGAGGCGGGCCTCGGCACCTATCTCGGCACGCTGCTTGGCGTGGTCGCCGGTCTCATCGCGGCCTATGTTACCTACCTGATGGTGGTGCGGCCTATCCAGCGTTCCGCTGCGATTCCGGCCGAAGAGAAGGAAATCTTCGTGCTCACCGGCACCTTGCTGTGGGGCATCATGATCCAGCAGGGCATGGCCTGGCTCTTCACCGACAACCCGGTGACGATGCGCCCGCTCATCGGCGGCGTGGCGATGATCGGCAGCGTGCGCGTGCCGTTCAACGAGATCATGATCGCCGTGGTCTGCTGGGCCGTGATCGGCCTCCTGTGGCTCTTCGTGAATCGTACGCGCGCGGGCAAGGCGCTGCTCGCCGCCTCGATGAATCCGCGCGGCCTCACGCTGCTCGGTTTCGAACTCTCGCGCATCTATCTGCTTGCGTGGACCATCTACGGCGTGCTGGCGGGCATTGCAGGCGTGCTGCTGGCGTCGTTCCTCGGCGTGAGTACGAACAATGCCGGGCAACTCACGGCGAGCGCGTTCTCCATCGTCGTGCTGGGCGGGCTCGGCAGCGTTTCCGGATCGTTGATGGCCGCGTATGTGGTCGGCTATCTGGAGACCGTCACCGCGTATCTCGTTGCGCCGACGCTGCGGCCGCTGCCTGCGCTGCTGCTGCTGGTGCTCGTCGTCTATGTGCGGCCCCAGGGCTTCCTGGGTCGTCGCTAACGGAGCGAAGGGAGCACATCGACATGTCCGGTCTTCTTCGTTCGCGTGGGGTGTGGGTGGCCGTGTTGCTCGCCGTTGCGGCGGCCACGCTGCCGTGGTGGATGTCGGGGTATATCCTCGGCGTGCTCACGGTCGCGTATTACTTCGGCGTGTTCGCGATGTCGTGGGACCTGCTGTTCGGTTTTGCCGGCGAGGTCAATTTCGGCCCGACGTTCCTGATTGGTCTCGGCGCCTATTCGGCGGCGATCATCGACGCCCATTGGGGGCTGCCGATTCCTGTTTGCGTGATCGCGGGCGGCCTCTTCGCGCTGGTCGGCGGCCTGCTGCTCGCGGTGCCCGCGCTGCGGCTGCGCGGCCCGTACTTCGGCCTCGTCACGCTCGTGGCCGTGCTGCTGCTGCAGAACGCCATCGTGATTTTCGCGGGCGTGACGGGCGGCGAGATCGGCATGATGGTGCCCGACGTGATGTCCGTCGACGCCAACCACAACTACTGGATCGCGCTGGCGTTTCTGGTGGTCTGCGCGATCCTGCTGTTCGGTCTCTCCCGCTCGGCAATCGGCCTCATCTTGCAGGCGAGCGGCCAGGACGCGACCGGTGCGCAGGCGCTGGGCTTCAACGTCACGCGGCACAAGCTCGTGGCCTTTTGCATCAGCGCCGTGTTTTCGGGCGTGGCCGGCGCGATGCTCGTGTTCTATCAAGGCACGGCTTCGGTGAGCACGGTGGTGGACCTGAGCGTCGGCGTGCAGATCATCATCGCGGCCGTGCTCGGCGGGCGCCGCACGATACTCGGCGCCGTGCTCGGATCGATCTTCCTGATCGTGGCCGGCGAATTCCTGCGCCCACTTGGCCAACTCAACACGTTCGTCGTCGCGGCCGTCGCGCTCGCGGCGCTGCTGTTCTTTCCGGACGGCCTGCTCGGCAACTTGCTGCGTACGAGGGCCCGCCAATGAACGACACGCCGCTGCTCTCGGTACGCGGGCTGACCAAGCGCTTTGGCGGTCTCGTCGCGGTGAAGGACATCGGCTTCGACATCCGGCCCGGCGAGATCCTGGGCCTGATCGGCCCCAACGGGTCCGGCAAGTCGACGGTCATGAAGCTCATCATGGGCATCGAGCGTCCCAACGCGGGCTCGGTCAAGGTGAACGGCGTGGAGATGGCCGGCTGGGCGCCGCACCGCATTGCGCGCGCCGGTGTGGGCATCGTGTTTCAGCATTCGCGCCCGCTGCATCGGCAAACGGTGCTGGAGCACATCAAGCTCGCACTGCTGCCCGACTCGCTCGTCAAGCTCGCGGCAGAGCCGCATGTGCATCAGCGCGCGCAGGAGATTGCCGCGCGCGTGGGTCTGGCCGCCGTCATGCACCGGCACCCTGCCACGCTGCCGTTCGCGGACCTGCGCCGCATGGAGATGGCGAAGGCGATAGCACGCGACCCGCAGGTCGTGCTCGTCGACGAGCCCTTCGCAGGACTCACGGTTGCGGAATCGGAGGCATTCTCCGAGCTGATTCGCGGTTTTCGCGCGGAGGGGCGCGCGGTGCTGCTGGTCGATCACAACGTCAAAAGCCTTTCAGCGCTCGCCGACCGCGTACTCGCGATGTACCTCGGCGAGCACGTTGCCGAAGGCACGGCGGAAGAGGTGATGCAAAACGAAACGGTGCGCCGCGTGTATCTGGGCAGCAAGCTGGAACTGCGTCAGCGCTCGAGCGTCGCGGGCGAGGCGAAGCGCGCCATCCTCGAGGTTTCGGACTTGCGCGTGCTGTACGGCAAGGCATGCGCGCTCGACGGCGTGAGCCTCAGCGTGCGGGAGGGCGAGTTCGTTTCGGTGGTCGGCCTCAACGGCGCCGGCAAGACCACGCTCTTCAACGCGCTTTCAGGCCTCTTGCCGTACAAGGGGACGATCCGCTTCGACGGGCGCGATTTGAAGGGCATGAGCGGGGCGGCCGTCTCGCGCGCGGGCCTCGTGCAATGCCCGGAAACGCGCGAGCTGTTCGGCGACATGACGGTGCGCGAGAATCTCGAACTCGGCGGCTATCATCTCTCCGACAACGTGCGCAAGAAGCAGCTCACCTGGCTCTACGACCTCTTTCCGATCCTCAAGTCGCGCCAGAGCCAAACCGCGCGCACGCTTTCGGGCGGCGAGCAGCAAATGCTGGCCATTGCGCGTGCGCTCATGCCTCAGCCCAGGCTGCTGATACTCGACGAGCCGACGCTCGGGCTCGCACCCGTGATCCTCGAACAGCTTTCGAAGGCGCTGGACGCGCTGCAGCAGTCCACGCCCATTACGGTGCTGCTGGGCGAGCAGAACGTTCGCTTCGCCCTGCCGCACGCGGACCGCGTTTATGTGCTGGAACATGCGCGCATCGTCTGGGAGGGGAGCGCTTCGCGCTTCGAGACGGAGATGGGGCGCGGCTTTCTCGAAGCGGTGCCCACGACCGTTCCTCATGCACTGACCTCGGGCGCGCCGCGTTGAAGGCCACGCGCGGCATGCGCGCGCCGCGTCTTCACGCCTGAGCTTCTGCCTCGGTCTCGGCCACTGCCTCTGCGCTTTCAGGCTCCAGCACTTTCACGTCGTGCAGCCACCGCGTGGCCTTGGCGATGGCCCGGGAAAGCCGCGCCACCTCGTTCAACTGCTCGATCACGTCGTTGGCGAAGCGGAAAAGGAACGCCGCTCCCTCGTTGCGCAACTGCAGTGCGGACATGATGCGCTGGCGCGCCGAGTCGGACTGCGCTTCGATTTCCGGCTTGGCGTTGACGATGCCCGTCACGACGTCGGCCTCCGGGTGCGCGATCATCTGCACGGCAAGCGTGAAACGCTCGATGACGGACCGGGCGAATTGCACCAGCTCAGGGTTGTTCGCCAACACGGTCACGTCCGCGCTTTGCGCGGCGCGCCTCTGACTCAGCGCGAGCATGCTCGTGGTGGCCACTTCCCGGATGGCGTCGAGGCAGGTGGCAATTCGCGCGAGATCCACCAGTTGCCGGCCTTCGTCGTCGCTTTGCACGGCATCCGAGAGCTTGCCGATATAGGTGAGTATGGCAGTGCTGAGCGAGTCTGCCGCCTTGTCTTCGTTCGACACCGTGGAAAGCGCCTGCGTGGAGCTTTCGACCAGCAGCGTGGCGCTATGCTCGACGAGAATCTGCACGAGCTTGCCGAGCGAAGCCAGTTCGAGTTGCACGCGGGCAATGGCGAGCGCTGGCATTTCGACCAGCGTTTCATCGAGGTAACGCGGCACGCCGGGGTCTTGCCACCCTTCGCGGCGTGCCGGGGCCAGGCGTTCGGCGAGCTTCGCAATGGGCCCCGTGAACCAGATCAGCACGAGGGTGCTGAACACGCTGAACACTGTGTGTGCATTGGCGGCCTGCCGCGGCGTTTCCGCCGCGAGGCGCGCAGCGCCGGTCAGCTCGGGCGCGGAAGGCGAGATCATGCGCACGAAATCGGCGAACTGCGGAATGACGAAGGCGAAGAACAGCACGCCAAGCACGTTGAAGATCAGGTGGACGATACCGACTTGCGCCGCCTCCGCCGACTTGCCGATTGAAGCGAGCAGCGCCGTGCCACAGGTGCCCACATTCGCGCCGAGTATCAGCGCAATGCCCGACTCGAGCGGAATGAGCCCCTGGCTGCCTAGCGCGATCACGATCGCGAGCGTGGCCGCCGAGCTTTGCACGATGGCCGTGAACACCGCGCCGATCACGATGCCGATGAGCGGATTGCGCATGTTCTGCATCGCGTCGATGAACGGCTGGTAATCGCGCAGGGGCCGGGTCGCGTTGCCCATCATTTCGATGCCGAGAAACAGCAGGCCGAGGCCGAGCAGCGCGCCGCCCAGTTCGCGCAGCGTTTCGCGCTTCGCGAAGCCATAGAGCAGGAAGCCGCCGCCGAGCATGAACGGCGTGAGCGCGGAGATATTGAACGCGATGATCTGCGCGGTGAGCGTCGAGCCGATATTGGCGCCCATGATCATCGGGATGGACTGCATCAGCGTCATGAGCCGCGCGGAAACGAAGCCCACCAGCAGTACCGTGGTGATAGTCGACGAATTCAGCAGCGCCGTGATGCCGGCGCCCGCAAGCACGCCGCGAAAGCGGTTGGCGGTGAGCGAACCCAGCAGCGATTGCAGGCGCGCGCCGGCGATCGTTTTGAGCGCGCCCGTCATCAGATCCAGCCCGAACAGGAACAGGGCGAGCCCGCCCACCAGCAGTCCGGTCACCTCGACCAGGTTCAGGTTCGCACCAGGCAGCATGGCATTGGGCCCTCGCTCTCGGGACGGGACGAAACGATTCTACGCGTCATGGTACTGCCTTGTTGGCGCGCCGCGCGGTTGCGGGCTCACGGACTTCTTCAGCGCCGGTATCGAACGAATGACGAGCTTCTCCAGCTCCACCACGAGGAAGAACAGGATCGCACCCGCCACGAGCCAGAGCCAGGTCGAGAGCGGCAGGGACTCGGTATTGAACACCGCGTGAAAGGGCAGCGTATAGGTGAAAAGAATCTGCAGCACGACGACAGCACCGATGCCGTACCAGAGATACGGATTGCCCATGTGCGCCCGCACCGACAGCGCTGAATTGAGCAGCGAACGGCTATTGAGCAGATAGAAGACTTGTCCCAGCGTAATGGCGTTGACGGCGGCCGTGCGCGCCATCGAATCCGGCACGCCCTGCGACTTCATCCAGAAGAATGCCGCGAGCGTATAGAGCACGAGCGTGGCGCCGACAAAGAGAATGCGCCACACGCCGAATGGCGTGACGATAGGACGGTCGATCGAGCGCGGCGGGCGCTGCATCACGTCGTTCTCGTGAGGCTCGAAGGAAATGACGAGGCCAAGCGCGACGGACGTGACCATGTTCACCCACAGCACCTGCGGCGCGGTGATCGGCAGCACGAAGCCGAACAGGATCGCGATGGCAATCACGGCGCCCTGGGCGATATTGGTGGGCAGCATGAAGAGCATGGCCTTTTCGATGTTGTTGTAGACCGTGCGCCCCTCCTTGACTGCCGCCGAGATCGAGGCGAAATTGTCGTCGGCGAGGATCATGCCCGCGGCTTCCTTCGTGACTTCCGTGCCCTTGATGCCCATCGCCACGCCGATATCCGCCTTCTTGAGCGCGGGCGCGTCGTTCACGCCGTCGCCCGTCATGGCGACCACCTGCCGGTTGGCCTGGATCGCCTTCACGAGCCGCAGCTTGTGCTCGGGGCTCGCGCGCGCGAACACATCCACGTCGCGCACACATTCCTGCAGCGCGGCGTCGTTCATCGCCTCGATCTCGGTGCCCGCCACGGCCGTCTTGCCGTCGCCGATGCCGAGCATGCCCGCGATCGCAGCGGCCGTGACCTTGTGGTCGCCCGTGATCATCGTCACGCGGATGCCGCCGCCGTGGCATTCGCGCACTGCATCGATCGCCTCCTTGCGAGGCGGGTCCATGAGGCCCACGAGACCGAGCAGCACGAGCGTCTTCGGTAGATC
>NZ_JBFPKP010000027.1:0-80295 GCF_040948855.1 Paraburkholderia sp. BR10882
TTCACCATGTACGTCGAGATGTGAACTGTGGCAGGCGCTGGCGGTTTGAGCGGCTTTCTTTGCCTACTTTCTTTGCCGCCGCAAAGAAAGTAGGTGCCGCCCCGCACAGGGGCAACGCATGCAGACCGACGCGAACACAAGAAAACCCAAAACCCAAACCTCAAGCCTTCTCATCCCGCCTGAAATACTGCAAATAAAGCATCCTCTGCCCGATCCGCCGGAACGGCGCAAACGGATGCCCCGGCAACGGCGTAGTAAAAATCGGCAGCGTAAGCTGTCCACCCTTACCCGCGATACGCTCAGCAAGCCGCCTCCCCGCCTGCTGAGAATAAGACACGCCATTACCCCCATAGCCAAGTGCATAAAACACCGATTGCCGCGGATCGGGCTGACATACGCGAGGCATCATGTCATGGCTCACATCGACCCACCCCCACCACGAATAATCGATCTGCACGCCACGCAGCGCCGGAAACTTGCGCGCCATGCCTTCCTTGAGCAGCTCGAGATGCCGCGGATTAGGCGCATCCTCGCCGGTAATCGCGCTACGGCTGCCAATCTGCAATCGCAAATCGGGCAAGAACCGATAGTAAAAGCGCAACGTGCGCGTATCCGTAAGCACCTGAGTCGTCCGAAAGCCGCAAGCGGCAATCTCGGCTTCGGTAAGCGGACGCGTGACCATCGAGTTAGAGAGAATCGGCATGACCTTGCTGCGCAGCGTGGGATGCAGCGTCTGCGCCGTGTACGCACCGGTCGCAATGCCCACCGCCCGCGCCCGCACGATGCCGCCCGGCGTACGCAAGTGATGCACGCCGTTGATGGTCTCCCATCCCATCACCGGGCTGCTCGTGTGGACCTTCGCGCCAGCAGCGCGTGCGAGGCGCAGATAACCGAAGGCCAGCTTCAGCGCGTGAATGCCGATCCCTTCGGGCTCGTGCAGCGCGCCGGCCGCCTCGTGGTCGTCGACGAACTCGCGGCGAAACGTCTGCGCGCTCAATAGCTCAGACGGGTAGCCGAATACGTCCTTCCAGACCTTCGCCTCGGCGGCGAGCTTCGCCATGATGCGCGGCCGGTGGGCGATCAGGAAGTGACCGCCCGGCTGCGGATCGCAGTCGATCTGGGCAACGAGTTCCTTGAAACGATCGAAGCCCTGCTGGATCTCGTCGTGCATCTTCAGGGCGACATCCTTGCCCCAGCGCTCGATCCATTGCGAACGCGAAAGGCGGCCCGAGGCGTTCTGCCCCTGTCCGCCATTGCGGCTGCTGCAGCCCCAACTCGTGCGGTTCGCCTCCAGCACCACGGCCTTGATGCCATGCTCGCGTGCGAGGCAGAGCGCCGTGGCGAGCCCCGTGTAACCCGCGCCGATGATCGCGACATCCACGTCGAGATCTTTCGTGACGGGCCCGTCGTCGGGCGGCGGGCTGCCCGCCGTCGCGACCCAGTAGGTCGGCGCGTAATCCTTGCCGACGCCAGGGCCCGGCGAGACGAGCGGATCGTACCTGGGGTCGTACTTCGTGGAGCCGCAATCGCTCGCGGCAAAGCCGGCGGCGGTGGGATCGACTGTGCTGTATCCCATGATCAATGCTCCACAGGCTTCGTGAAGACGCTCGCACGCTCCGCTGCGAGAGCGGTTCCTGCCGACTGCCTGTTCGTCATGCCTGTCTCCTTGCAAAGCTGTCGTCGTTCTTTGGCGCTCTGTTGGGAAAATTCTAGGCAGACCAGAATTGCGCAGGTAGAGCCAGTGGACCGGTATCGCCTGGTACAGCGGCCTGATACGGCGCGGGAATCATTTGCATGACATATCGGGGTAATCCGCTACGTAACGCCGCGAACTTTGCGCTCATACTAAAAAAAGCCCGGAAACTCGAACAATTCGTTTCATTTCCACGCTCTTCAGGAGGAGACCGATGCGCGACACAGCGCGAGCGACGACGCAAACCCCACCGCAAATCAGGGCGCAAGACCACGCCCCCGCGCTGCGCGAAGAGACGTCGGCGGACGACGCCCGCGTGCTGCGCGCGCTCGTGGTGCTGGAGCAACTGGCGTCCGCGGGCCAGCCGTACACGCTTTCACAGTTGTCCGCGCGGCTGCACATTCCCAAGGCGACGCTGCTGCGGCTCATCGATTCGCTCGAAGCGCGCGGCTACGTGATCCATATGCCCGATTCGCGCGGGCACGACCGCAGCATCGCGCTGGGCCCGCGGGCGGCGCAGCTCGCGCTCGCCACGCTCGCCAACAACACCTTCACGCGTTCGTGCCGCGTGCTGCTGCGCACCCTCGTGGAATCGCTCGGCGAAACCTGCAATCTCACCGCGCTCGACGGCGACCGCGTGCTTTATATCGAGCGTGTCGAGACGACGGAGCCCTTGCGCATGGAGATGCGTCCGGGCATGCATGTTCCGCTGCACTGCACCGCGAGCGGCAAGCTCTTTCTCTCGCAGATGAGCGTGCTCGAGCGCAACGCGCTGCTCGAACGCCTCGTGCTGACGAAGATGACGCACCGCACCCTGACCGCCCCCAAGGCGCTCGCGGCCGAGCTTGAACAGCTCGCGGTGCGCGCCATCGGCATCGACAACGAAGAGTTCGTGCGCGGCATGGTGGCGATCGCGGTGCCCGTGCGCGACCCCGCCAGCAAACGCGTGCTCGCCGCGCTCGCCGTGCATGCCCCGACCGCGCGCGCGACCCTCGAGGAACTGCTGGAGTCGGTGGGCCGCATGAAGCAGACGGCGAGCCGGCTCGCGCCGCTGCTCCAGGGGCTCTCGCTCGCCTGAGCGGGCCCCGGCGCAGCGCCGCTTCGGCGGCAAAAGGTACGCGCTGCGCCGTGGCTTTCTGATTCCGTTTCGGCAGTTTCCGTTTCACTTTCGGCCCGTGCGCACGATCGCCGCTTGCGGTCGGCATCCCCTTCCCCGACATTGATCCGAAAACGCGGCGCGTCATGCCGCCCCTGGATTTCGAGGAGACGGGATTCATGGACCATGAGGTCGACTACCTGATCGTCGGCGCCGGATCGGCCGGTTGCGTGCTTGCCCACCGGCTCAGTGCCGACGCGCGCAACGCCGTGCTGCTGCTCGAAGCGGGGGGCGAGGACAACAATCCGTGGATCCACGTGCCGGTCGGGTACTTCAAGACCATGCACAACCCCACGCTCGACTGGTGCTATCGCACCGAGCCGGACGAAGGCGTGGCCGGCCGGCAGATCGACTGGCCGCGTGGCAAGGTGCTCGGCGGATCGAGTTCGCTAAACGGCCTGCTCTACGTGCGCGGGCAGCGTGAGGACTACGATCGTTGGGCGGCGCTCGGCAATCGCGGCTGGAGTTATGCGGACGTTCTCCCGTATTTCAGGAAGTCCGAAGACCAGGAGCGCGGCGCGAACGCGTGGCACGGCGTAGGTGGACCGCTGAAAGTCTCCGACCTGCGCTTGCGCCGCCCCATCGCCGATCATTTCATCGCCGCCGCACAGGAAATCGGCATCCCGCTCAATCAGGACTACAACGGCGAGTTCCAGGAAGGGGTCGGCTACTTTCAGCAGACGGCCTATAACGGCTTTCGCTGGAGCACCGCGAAGGGCTTTCTCAAACCGGCACGCAAACGCAGCAATCTGATCGTGGAAACGCGGGCGCAGACGACCCGGATCCTGTTCGAGGGGCGCCGCGCGGTCGGCGTGGAGTATCTGCAGGACGGCGTGAAAAAGCGCGCAAGGGCGCGCATCGAGGTCATTCTTGCTTCGGGTGCGATCGGTTCGCCGCAAATTCTTCAGCACTCCGGAGTGGGCCCTGCGCACGTGTTGCGCAATGCGGGCGTTGCCGTGCTGCACGATTTGCCGGGCGTCGGTCAGAACCTGCAGGACCATCTTCAGGTGCGGCTCGTGTTCCGCACGCGCGAACGCACGCTCAACGACGAGGTCAACCACCCGTTGCGCAAGGCATGGATCGGCTTGCAATACGCGCTCTGGCGCACCGGGCCGCTCACGCTGGCGGCCAGCCAGGTGGCGATCTTCACGCGATCGAGCCCTGCGGTCGAGCGCCCCGACATCCAGTTCCACATGCAGCCGCTGAGTGCCGACAAGCCCGGCCAGGGCGCGCATCCCTTTTCGGCGTTCACGGCGTCCGTCTGCCAGTTGCGGCCCCATAGCCGCGGCAGCGTCGAAATCCGCTCCACCGACCCGCTCCAGTACCCCGCCATCCGCGCCAACTATCTGTCCGATCCGCGCGACCATCCCGTCGTGATCGGCGGCATTCGGGTGGCGCGCCGCATCGCCGCCGCGCCGGCGCTTGCGCCGCACATCGTGTCCGAGTTCGTGCCCGGCGAGCGGTATCAAAGCGATGCCGAATTGCTCGATGCGGCGCGCCAGTTCAGCCAGTCCATCTATCACCCCGCGGGCACCTGCAAGATGGGCCGCGACGCGAGCGCGGTCGTCGACGAACGCCTGCGTGTGCATGGCGTCGCTGCGCTGCGCGTCGTCGATGCGTCGATCATGCCCGAGCTCGTCTCAGGCAACACCAACGCCCCCGTGATCATGATCGCGGAGAAAGCCGCCGATATGATTCTCGAGGACCACGCGAGCCTCACCGAGCCGCAACGGGAGCATGCCGAGGCCCACCCCTGAAGTCACCACACGCAGTGGCTCAGGCAAGTAGTCCATGCAGCACCGAAACGACACGCAGCAAACAAAGGATACCTGACGAAAAAACCTGCTTTTCAAGGAACCGCACCGCACCAGGTGCGCCCAAAAAGGAGACAGCCATGAACGCATTGCCCCGCACCGACGCCAGGCAGATGAGGCGCGTGGTCGTCGCGAGCCTGATCGGCGCGACCATCGAGTGGTACGACTTCTTCATCTACGGCGTCGTCGCCGGCATCGTATTCAACAAGCTCTATTTCCCAAGCGGCGATCCCCTCATCTCGACGATGCTCGCCTACGGCACCTTCGCGGTGGGCTTCCTGAGCCGTCCGCTCGGCGGCATCGTGTTCGGTCACTTCGGCGATCGGCTCGGCCGCAAAAGCATGCTGATCTTGACGCTGTCGATCATGGGCGTCGCCACCGTGTTGATCGGCACCGTGCCGACCTATGCGCAGATCGGCCTGTGGGCGCCCGCGCTGCTGCTCGTCCTGCGTGTGGCGCAGGGCCTGGGCCTTGGCGGCGAATGGGGCGGCGCCGTGCTGATGTCGTTCGAATACGCGCCCGAAGGCAAGCGCGGCCTCTATGCGAGCATTCCGCAGATCGGTCTCGCGATCGGGCTCTGCCTCGCGTCGGGCGTGGTCGCCCTGCTTTCGTCCGTGCTCAGCAATGCGCAGTTTCTCGCGTGGGGCTGGCGCGTGGCGTTCTTCCTTTCCTTCGCGCTCGTGGCGATCGGCATGTATATCCGCCTGCGTGTGCTGGAAACGCCGGAGTTCGAACGCGTGAAGCAACAGGGCGCCGAAGTCCGCGTGCCGATCGCCGAGGTGCTCAGCCGCTATCCCGGCAACGTGCTCGCCGGCATGGGCGCACGCTTCATCGACGGTGTGTTCTTCAACGTCTTCGCCGTTTTCACGATCGCTTATCTCACGCAGACGCTCAAACTCTCGCGCACCGACGCCCTGCTCGCCGTGATGGCGGCCGCTTTCACGATGATCTTCACGATTCCGTTTTTTGGCCGCCTTTCGGACCGCGTCGGCAGGACGCGCATCTACTTCTGGGGCTCGCTCTTCACGGGCTTGTCGTCGTTCTTCGGCTTCTGGCTCATGAAGCACAGCGGCGGCTCGCCGGTGTTCGTGTGGATCGCCGTGATCATTCCGCTGGGCGTCATTTACGCTTCGGTCTACGGGCCCGAGGCGGCGCTCTTCGCGGAGCTGTTCGATGCCAACGTGCGCTACTCCGGCATCTCGTTCGTCTATCAGTTCTCCGGCATCTTCGCGAGCGGCATCAGCCCGATCATCGCGACCTGGCTCTTGCAGCGCAACGGCGGCGATCCGTGGCTCATCTGCCTCTACACGATGTTCGCGGGTCTCGTGAGCGCACTCTCGGCCGCCTGGGTGGGCCGCCGCCATCACACGCGGCATCTCGCCATCAGCGGGGTGCGGTGAAGAGGGGCCCTATCCTTGAGTCCAGGTTGAGTCCAGGCCGGCGCCGCCTCGTGCCGACGCCGCCCAGGCGCCGCGCCGATAGCTGAGATAATGAGAGCGCCCCAGCCTCAAACCCCACCCCAAGGAGCCACTGTGAGCCAATCCGTATCCTCGTCCGCCCCCAATCCGGTACGCCGTGTCGCGTTCCTGGGCCTCGGCGTGATGGGCCATCCCATGGCCGGTCACCTCGCCAAGGCCGGGCTCGACGTCACGGTCTACAACCGCACCGCTGAAAAGGCCGCGCAATGGGTCGCCGAATACGGCGGCCGCGCGGCCGCCACGCCGCGCGAAGCGGCCCAGGGCGCAGATCTGGTGCTCGCCTGCGTCGGCAACGACGACGACCTGCGCAGCATCACGCTCGGCACGGACGGCGCCTTCGCCGGCATGGCGCGCGACGCCGTGTTTGCCGACCACACGACCGCCTCCGCCAACGTGGCGCGCGAGCTTTCGGCCCAAGCCGCCGAACATGGCCTGCATTTCATCGACGCGCCCGTGTCGGGCGGCCAGGCGGGCGCCCAGAACGGCAAGCTCACGATCATGTGCGGCGGAGAAGCTGCAGCCTTCGAGCGCGCGAAGCCCACGCTCGCCCACTACGGGGCGGCCGTGACGCTGGTGGGCGCGGCGGGCGCCGGCCAGCTCGCCAAGATGGTCAATCAGATCTGCATCGCGGGCCTCGTGCAGGGGCTTTCCGAGGCGATCAACTTCGGCGAGCGCGCCGGGCTCGACATGGCGCTCGTGCTCGACGTGATCGGCAAGGGCGCCGCCGCGAGCTGGCAGATGGACAACCGCGGCAAGACCATGATGGCCAACAAGTTCGACTTCGGCTTCGCCGTGGACTGGATGCGCAAGGACCTCGGCTTCTGCCTCGACGAAGCGAAGCGCAACGGCGCGGCGCTGCCGGTCACGGCGCTCGTCGACCAGTTCTACGGCGACGTGCAGCGCTTGGGCGGCAGCCGCTTCGACACGTCGAGCCTCATCTGGCGTCTGCGCAAGCTCGACGGCGGCGCATAAGACGTACCCGCGCGGCCCTCGCAAGGCACCGGAAGCCCCTGGGTGCATTCAGGGCCGCCGCATGCCCTGCCTCACGCCTCGCACCCCGCGAGGCTCAGCGCCACCAGCGCAGCGGGCGCCGCAGCGTGTGCCGTTCGAGCCGCACCGTCGGCATGCTGTCGAGGAACGCGAAGGCCCCTGCCTCTTCCGGGCCCATGCGCCGCTCGCGTTCCTCGTCGGCCTCGACCGTGCGTGAGGTATCGATGAAGAGCGCCGCGACGATGCCCAGCGCCAGCAATCCCGCCGAGATCATGAACGGCACGTTGTAGCTGCCGGTGTGCTGGATCAGGTAGCCGAACACGACCGGCGACACCATCCCCGCAATGCCGAAGCCCGTGTTCATCATGCCGCCCGCCGTACCCGCGTACTTGCCGGCGATATCGAGCGGCAGCGTCCACAGCACCGGATTCGTGATCTCCAGGAAGAAGAACGAAGCGGAGAGGTAGAGCACCGCGACTATCGGGTTCGCGACAGACACCATCGGCAGCAGGAAAATGAGCGAGCCGCCCATGCCCGTCACGAGCACCGAGCAGCGCGCGAAGCGCAGCCGGCCCGTCCACTTGTAGATCCGGTCGGAGACCACGCCGCCGAGCGTATCGCCCACCACGCCCGCGAGCAGCGGCAGCGCCGTGAAGAGCGCGAGCTGCTTGAGGTCGAAGCCGCGCGACTCCTTCAGATACGACGGCAGCCACGTGAGATAGACCCACAACAGCCAGCCATAGCAGAAGTCGACGAACGTGACGAGCCACATGCGCCGCACGAGCTTGCGCCACGGTGTCGCCGCGCGCTTCGCGCGGTCGCAGTCGCCCTTGCAATAGCCGATCTCGGCGGTCTCTTCGGGCGTGACGCGCCGGTTCTGTTCCGGCGAATTCGTGAACACGAACAGATAGAGCACCGTCCACATGAGGCTCGCGATGCCGAGCAGGATGAACGCGTCGCGCCAGCCCCCTGCCACGACCACCGCGAGCACGAGCGGCGGCGTGACCGCGCCGCCCAGGCGCGCGAAGCTGTGTGTGATGCCCTGCGCGAAGCCGCGTTCGCCCACCGGCATCCAGTATGTGAAAGCGCGGGTGGCCGTGGGAAACGCCCCGCCCTCGCCCACGCCGAGCGCGAAGCGCAGCCCCACCAGCATCGCGACACTGCCGGCAAAGCCCGTGGCGAGCGTCGCCGCGCCCCAGATCAACGAAAGCACAGTGAGCACGATCTTCGGACCGAACTTGTCCGAAAGCCAGCCGCCGATGATCTGCATGACGGCATAGGGGTAGGCGAATGCGGAAAATACCAGGCCGAGCTGTACCGCGCTCAGGCCCATTTCGTGGCGGATCAGCGGTCCCGCGACCGCGATGTTCACGCGGTCGATGTACGAAATAAAGTACATCAGGCACATGACCGCGAGAATGATATGGCGCGTCTTGACGCGCTGGGCGTGCTGCTTCATGTCGTCGTCTCCTGAGTCTCTCTTTTGTGTCGCCGGGTCGGATGCGTCTAGTCGTGTCTCAGCCCGAGGGCGTCACGAGCTTCAGCCGCTGGACCTTCCCCGAGGGGCCGCGCGGCAGTTCGCTTACGAAGCGGATCTCTTTTGGCGTTTTGTAGCGGCCCAGTTCGCGCAGGCAGTGCTCGCGCAGGGCGTCCGCGTCGGGCGCGCCCTGCCAGTGCGCCTCGCGCGCCACCACGAACGCAACGATCTCCTGTCCATAGGCGGGGTCGGGCACGCCGACGGCCGCCGCGTCGAGCACGCCCGGATGGCGCAGCAGCGCCTCGTCGATCTCGCGCGGCGCGATGTTCTCGCCGCCCTTGATGATCAGTTCCTTCGAGCGGCCATTGATATAGAAGTAGCCTTCGTCGTCGCGATAGCCCAGGTCGCCGGTGCGCAGCCAGCCGTCGGCGGTGAACGCCTTCGCCGTGTCCTCGCCGCGCTTGTAGTAGCCGCGCATGACCTGGGCGCCGCGCAGCACGATTTCGCCGCACTCCTTCGGTCCGCATTCACGGCCGTCACGGTCGATCACGCGTGCTTCGCCGCCCGATGGCAGGCCGATGCTGCCAATGCGGCGCCGCGATGCATCGTACGGATTGCTAAAGACAGGCGCGGCGGTCTCGGTCATCCCCATCGTTTCGATGACGCCGATACCGAAGCGCGCCTCGAACGCGCGATGATGGTCGGCGGGCAGCGCAGCCGACGCGCTGCGGCAGAACTTGAGCGCCGAGAGGTCGAGTCCGCTCGGTTCGTCGCCGTTGAGGAGATAGGCGACGATGGTCGGCACCACGTTGATCCACGTGCAGCCGTAGCTGGCGGCGTCGCGCCAGAACGTGCGCCCGGAGAAACGCGGCGTCAGCACGACCGAGCCCGCGTGCCAGAGCGGCGCAAGCAAGGTCACGACGAGCCCGTTGATGTGATAGAGCGGCAGCGATGCCAGCACGCGGTCGTCGTCGGCGAGCCGGTGCTCGAGGCTGATGTTGCGCGCGTTCGCATGGAGGCTTGCATGGCTGAGCAGCACGCCCTTCGGCGCGCCGGTCGTGCCCGAGGTGTACATCAGCAGGGCGATGTCGGCCGCATCGGGCCCGGACCGGGCTTCTTCCACGGGCGCGGATTCCAGGGCCGGGAGGCCCGCGAGGCTCGCCCCCGCCGGCACAGCGCTCGCCTCATGGGCGGCCACAGTTTCGAGTGCGGGTAGCACCGGCAACGCAACGGCATCCGGCTGCGTGCGCACGAGCGCGATGTGGCGCGACATGCCCTGCTCGCGCAGCGCGGCGAGCGCCGCTTCGAGCGCGCCGCTGGTCTGCGCGCTCGCGAAGATCATCCGCGTATCCGAATGCTCGACGATATAGGCAAGCTGGGACGCCTGGCAAAGCAGGTTGAGCGGATGTGCGATCAGTCCGCTGTACATCGCGCCGAGCAGCAACGTGGCAGTCTGGATGCCGTTGCCCATCAGGACCGAAACGACATCGCCCGGCTTGAGGCCGGCGTCGCGAAAGCGGCTCTCGAGCGTGCGGCAACGCTCGAGCAGCGCGCCAAAGGTCAACGTCGCGCCTGCCGTGACGCTGCCGGCGGCTGCGCCGGCATCTTCTCTGGCGCCCTCGTCGGGCGCCGCCAGCAGGAAGGGCTTGTCCGGATACTGTGCGGCGCGGGCTTCGATCAGCGCGCGGATCGTGGCGGGCGCGCTCATGGGCCGAACCTCCCGAAATAGTCGCCGAGCAAGGTGTCGAGCTCGGGAACGCGCTCCGTGATGGGGTACGCCACGCGCGTGACATTCAGGTACTGGCGAAAGCCGAGATTGTCCGAGAAGTTGTTGCGCCCCCAGGTCCCACAGCCCATCGAGAGCGAGAACGGCAGGCCGTTGTCGAAGTTGCCGCCCGTCGCGAAGCAATGCGCCTGGTTGACGATCACGCGCGCCACCGGCAGCGTCGAACCCAGCGTCACGGCTTGATCCGGATCGTCGGTGTGCAGGCCGACCGAGTGACCCGCTCCCATATAGGCGTAGAGGCTGCGCACGATATCCGCCGCAGCGTCGAAATCGCGCGCGCGATAGACCGTGAGCACCGGCGCGAGCTTTTCGCCCGAAAACGGGTGCGCCGCGCCGAAGCCGCTCTCCTCGACCATCAGGAACGCGCCTGTGTGCGCCGCGACCTCTGCCACCTCGTCGAGGCCGGCGGCGCGCGCGATCTGCGCCGCGGATTTAGCGGTGCAACGCGACGAGAGCTTGCCGTCGGTCCACATCGCCGCCTGCAATTGCGCCTTTTGCTGCGCGTCGAGCAGCACGCCGCCACAGGCGGCGAGTTCGTGCAGCATCGCGTCGTAAACCGCCTCGTCGATCACGACGCTGTTCTCCGACGAGCAGCTCGTCGCGTTGTCGAAGGTCTTCGACGCGGCGATCTTGTACGCCGCATCGCGAAGGTTCGCCGTGCGCGTCACGATCGACGCCACGTTGCCGGCCCCTACCCCAAAGGCCGGCGTGCCGCTGGCGTAGGCCATGCGCACATTGGCCTGAGAGCCCGTCGCGACGACGAGGTCGGCGTCGCGCATCAGGGCCGCGGTGGCGGCCTTGTCCACTGGCGCGGGCAGCATCTGCACGAGCGCCGGGTCCAGCCCCGCCTTGGCGAACTGGGCGTGGATGAAGCCGATGAGCGCCTCGCACGCGCCATAGCCCTTCGGCGAAGGCGCGACGATCACCGCATTGCCGCATTTGAGCGCGTTGACGATCTTGTTGGCGGGCGTCGCGGCCGGATTGGTGGAGGGCGTGATCGCCGCGACCACCCCGACCGCGCGCGCGATTTCGACGATGCCCGTGGCGTCGTCTCGCGCAATCACGCCGCAGGTCTTTTTCCCATGCAGGTCGCGCAGCAGCCCGAGCGTCTTGCGGTAGTTCTTGCGGAACTTGTCGTCGGCGTTCCCGAGTCCCGTGTCGCGCACCGCCAGCTCGGCTAGCTCGCGGTTTCGGCCGGGCTCCATGATCGCCCACGCGGCTGCTGCTGCAGCGGTGTCCAGGGTTGCCTGTCCGGCGAACTCGAACGCTTGCTGCGCCGCACGCGCACGCGCCACGAGCGCGGCGATCTGCGGGGCGGGCGCCTCGGGTTTGCCCGCACCGGCGGCGTTGGCGACGGTCTCTCTCGCATTCATCGGCGCGCTCCGATCAAATAATTGGCTGTACTGCCAATCTATTCATCGGCGCGTGAATGCGAGTCCCGATTCCCGCGCAATCGCAGACACACGACTATCAAGGCGCGGAATATGCGATTTTCGGGACTTTCACCAGTCCCGAAAATCGCATTGGAAGATGCACAATGACGGGAAGCTAGCGTCGACCGCACAAGGCAAGCGACGCAGGAGACAAGCGTGTCCACCTCGAACCAATCGAATGCGGCGGCAGTGCGCGCGTTTCGCGTGCTGGAAACGCTAGCCCAGGCGGGCCGTCCTTTGGCGATGACGGATCTGGTCGATGCGCTCGGCTTGCCCAAGCAGACGGTGCACCGCATCCTGGCCCAGCTCACCGACGCGTGGCTCGTCACACGCGGCGCCAACGACAAGCTCTACGAGTGTTCGGCGCGCGTGAGAATGATGGCGGTGAACGTGCTGATGCACGCGGGGCCGGCGGCGGCGCGGCACTTGCTGCTCGAGCAGCTCGTCGAAAAGATTGGCGAGACCTGCAATCTCACCATGCTCGCCGGCAACGACGTGGTCTATGTCGACCGCGTGGAGACCGAATGGCCGCTGCGCATGCATCTGCAGCCGGGCTCGCACGTGCCGCTGCACTGTTCGGCGAGCGGCAAGCTGCTACTGAGCTTTTTGCCCAAGGAGCGGCGCGACCGCATGATCGATACGCTGCCGCTGCGCGCCCACTCGGAGCAAACGATCACCGACCGCGAAGCGTTGCGCAAAGAGCTGGCGGTGACTCGCCGGCGGCAGCTCGCGATCAACAATCAGGAGCATTTACAGGGCTTGATCGCGATTGCCGTGCCCGTGATGCTGGACCGCAACCGTGCGTGCGCGGCAATCGCCGTCCAGGCGCCGGTTGGGCGCGTCGCGCTCGACGACCTGCTCGCCTTCGTGCCCGACCTGAGGCATGCCGCAACGGAAACCGCGAAAACGTTCCGCGAGTAGAGGGACGTGGAGCGTGCGAATTATGAACGCTGATAGTAGAGATTCTGCGGATGCCGCGCTTCAGCAAAGAAAAACCAGCGCTCCGCCACCAGGCCCGCGTACTGAATCACGGCCGCCAGGCAAAACACCGCGAACGAGAGTCCAACGGATCGAATGCCGCCGCCGATCGCCACGAGGCAGAAAGGAGCGAGGAACGCCGCGATCAGGAACGTCCACTTGATGCGTTTGAGCGCGCCTGGCGTCTTGCCGTGAAAGAACTCGCGCAGATTGAAGGCGCCTGCCGTAAACCCGCGCGACTTCTGCTCGACGCGTTCCACGCGAATGCCGGTCGCACTTTGCACAGTCGATTTCGGACGCAGACGCGCGTTGCGGACCAGCGAGGCCGTGCGCGACGCGCAGCCCCCCAGCGTCAACACGCATGCGCAGACGGCGAGCGGCACCGCCATGGCCGGTGCGAATCTCGCGGCGCACGCGGTCGCGAGCGTGAAGCCGGACGCGCAGCCGAGCAAGACGAAATTGACCAGCGTGAGCGGCGTTGCCCACTCCTGGAGAAAGCGCAGGCAGGCGTAGATCATCGCGGTGCACACGAACAGCAGCAGGCTCGCGACGACAGCCACGCCCCCTATTGCCAGGGAAAACGGGGCCCCTAGCAGGTGCGCGAGACCATAGGCAAACGTGCAGGCCAGAAACGCGGGAAGGCAAAGACATTCGCGCGACAGCCACGAAGTGCGCCACATCGCAATGGCCCGCCATGCCCGCTCGGGATGGCCGAGATGAAAGAACGACGCCACGAGCCCCAATGCGCCCAGCGCGCACGAAAGCGCCGCACCGACGACATAGAACATCGCCGGAACCGCTGCCACGTCGCCGAAGCCGAGCCGTTGCGCCAGCTCCACGCCGACGAGCGCGATCAGCAAGCCCTGGCCCGCACCGCTCAGCGTGGTGAGAAACACCACGGAAAATGCCGGATTCATACCGTTCTCCACTCTACGATTCGGGGTGCGCCATGCGGGCGCGCTGGCGTGCTCATACGCGCGTGGCGACCGACGCGAGATTGAGCGCGCCGTGTTCGACCTGCGCATCGAGCGTATCGGTCTCACCCGCGCCCGGCGTCTTGCACGAACACAAGCCGCTACCGCAGGACGTCACCGGTTGACGCGGTAAATAGTGATTCGACGGCCGGGTTCCCCATTCGGGCATCAGCTGATAGCCGCCCCGTTCGCGGATCGCCTTCGACACGACCGACTCCGGATCGTGAATGTCGCCAAAGAGGCGCGCCGAGGTCGGGCACGCGAGCACGCACGCGGGCTTGCGGTCGCGCTCCGGCAGCGCTTCGTTGTAGATGCGGTCGGAGCACAGCGTGCACTTGGTCATTTCCTTGCGCGCTTCGTCGATTTCGCGCGCGCCGTAGGGGCAGGCCCACGCGCAGTACTTGCAGCCGATGCAGCGGTCGTAGTCGACCAGCACGAGGCCGTCTTCCTTGCGCTTGTAGCTTGCCCCGGTCGGACAGACCGGCACGCACGGCGGGTCCTCGCAGTGCAGGCAGGACTTGGGAAAATGAACGGTGTCGGCAAGCGGAAACTCGCCCGCTTCGAACGTCTGCACCCGGTTGAAGAACGTGCCCGATGGATCGGCGTCATACGGGCGAAAGTCGGCGAGACTGCCCGCCTCGCCCGACGTGTTCCATTCCTTGCAGCTCGTCACGCACGCGTGGCAGCCCACGCAGACGTTCAGATCGATCACGAGCGCCATCTGTGTCATCGCATGCTCTCCGTTTCACTTGCGTTGCGCGGCTTTCGCAAGACGCTCGGCAAACTCGCCGCGCCCGGCGAAATACGTTTGCACGACGCGATGGATGAAGCCCCCCGCGCCACCGGTGCCGACGGCGCCCGGCAGCGCGGGCATGGGGGCGAACTGCGGCAGCGTGTGGTCGGCGTGCGCCTCCGCCGGATAGATGCGCACGCGCACGTCGTACCATGCGGCCTGCCCCGTGATCGGATCGGAGTTCGACGTGCGCGTGTGACCGGCGCGTTTGACGGGAATCTCGTCGGCGATCAGGTGGTTCAGCAGGAAGCCGCGCTGCGACTCGTTGGCGTCGGGTCCGAGATTCCATGCGCCCGCCGACTTGCCGATGGCGTTCCATGTCCAGACCGTACCCGGCTCGACCGCTTCGCTGTAGCGCGCGAGGCACCGCACCTTGCCCCATTGCGATTCGACGTAGATCCAGCCGCCGTCCTCGATGCCCTGCGCCGCCGCCGTGCGCGGATTCATGTACAGATAGTTCTCGCCATGAATCTGCCGCAGCCAGGCGTTCTGCGAGTCCCACGAGTGGTACATCGCCATGGGACGCTGCGTGACGGCCGCGAGCGGATACTGCGCGTGATCGGTCGCGTCGTGCTCGAGCGGCGGATGCCAGAACGGCAGCGGGTCGAAGTACTGCTCGATACGCGCGCGCAAATGCTCGGGCGGTTGCCGGCCCTTCGTCTTGCCCTGCGCGGCGAGCCGGAACTTCTGCATCACGTCCGAGTAAAGCGCGATGACGATCGGCTCGTTGAACTTGCGAAAGCCCTTCTCGACAGCGAAGTCCAGATAAGGCCCGTTGCAGTTGCGCATGTACTGCAGCGACTCGGGCAGCGTGTAGTGGTAGACGCAGTTGTGCTTCGCATACTCCTGCCACTGCCGCGGGTTCGGTTCGCCAACCAGCGCCTTCTCGCCGTCCTTGCCGCGCCAGCCGATCAGGAAGCCCACGCCGGAGCCCGGCGCCGTCTGGTGATTGATGATGAAGTCCGGATAGTCGCGGTATTTGCGCGTGCCTTCGGGCGTCGTGAAAGCCGGCAGCTTCAGGCGGCTCGCCAGCTCGACGAGCACTTCCTGGAACGGCTTGCATTCGCCCGTCGGCGGGACGACCGGCACGCGCACGGAGTCCACCGGACCATCGAATTCGGAAATGGGCCGGTCGAGCATCGACATCGCGTCGTGGCGTTCGAGGTAGGTCGTGTCGGGCAGGATCAGGTCGGCGAAGGCCGTCATCTCCGACTGGAACGCATCGCACACCACGATGAACGGAATCTTGTACTCGCCGTTCTCGTGCTTGTCCGCGAGCATCTTGCGCACTTCCACCGTGTTCATCGACGAATTCCACGCCATGTTGGCCATGAAGATCAACAGCGTATCGATGGGATACGGATCGCCCCGCCACGCGTTCGTAATGACGCTATGCATCAAGCCATGCACGGCGAGCGGATACTCCCACGAAAACGCCTTGTCGATGCGCACGGGCTCGCCCTTGGCGTCGATAAACAGATCTTCCGGCGCGGCGGGCCAGCCCAGCGGACCATTCGCGAGCGGCGTGTTCGGCTTCACGTCGTCGGGGCTGTTGGGCGGCTTCGCCGAAGGCGGCACGGCGCGCGGGTAAGGCGACTTATGCCGGAAACCGCCCGGCCGGTCGATGGTGCCGAGCAGCGACATCAGCACGGCGAGGCCGCGTATCGACTGAAAGCCGTTCGAGTGAGCGGCGAGCCCGCGCATGGCGTGAAAGGCAATGGGCGCACCCGTCACGGTTTCGTGCGTTTCGCCCCAGGCGTCGGTCCACTGAATCGGCAACGTGATCTTTTGATCGCGCGCGACATCGGCCATTTCCTGAGCCAGCCGGCGGATCGTGGCGGCGGGAATGCCGGTGATCTGCGCCGCCCACTCGGGCGTGCAGTCGGCAACCTGCTCGCGCAGCAACCCGAACGATGGCGCGACCGGCGTGCCGTCTGCGAGCGTATAGCGCCCTTCCAGCGCGGGACGCACGCCCGGCGCATGATGCGGCACTTCGCGCTGACTCGCGGCGTCCCACCAGAGGTGATTCTGCGGAAACAGCGGATTGCGCACTTCGACCGCCGGGTCCTGCACGAACAGGCCGTACGTATCGCTGTCGGCGCGCATATCGAGCAGTTCACCGGCATTCGTATAGCGCTCGACGAACTCGCGGTCATACGCATTCTGTTCGATCAGCTCACGCATGAGCGCCATGAACAGCGCACCATCCGTGCCGGGACGGATCGGCACCCACTCATCGGCGATTGCCGCGTAGCCCGTGCGGATCGGATTGATGGCGATGAAGCGGCCGCCCGCGCGCTTGAACTTCGAAATCGCAATCTTCAGCGGATTCGAGTGATGGTCCTCCGCCGTGCCGATCATGAAGAACAGTCTCGCGCGGTCGAGGTCCGGCCCACCGAACTCCCAGAACGAGCCGCCCATCGTATAGATCATGCCGGCCGCCATGTTCGCCGAGCAGAAGCCGCCGTGCGCCGCATAGTTTGGGGTGCCGAACTGTTTGGCGAACAAGCCCGTGAGGGCCTGCATCTGGTCGCGGCCCGTGAAGAGCGCGAATTGCCTCGGGTCGGTCGCGCGCAAATGCGCGAGGCGCTTTTCCAGCATGTCGAACGCCGCTTCCCACGAGATGGGCTCGAACTGGGCGGTGCCGCGCAAGGCGTCCGGTTTGCGCAGCAGCGGCTGCGTGAGGCGCGCCGGCGAATACTGCTTCATGATGCCCGACGAGCCTTTGGCGCAGATTACGCCCTGATTAAGCGGATGCTCGGGATTGCCGTCGATATACCGAACCTCGCCGTCGCGAAGATGCACGCGTATGCCACAGCGGCACGCGCACATGTAGCATGTCGTGGTCTTGACCTCGAGCTTTTCGTTCTGCGTGCGGGGCTGATGTTCCATCGCTCCTCCAGATGCGCTTGCGGTGCGGCCGCACAAACACTGTGCGGACAATGAATATCGTATAAATGAGCGGCAAATAGAAAAACTCGCAATTTGCGATCTCATTCATCAGCCCGCCCGATAGTTGCGGGCGGCGCGCGGGGATTGGCGTCTGGATTCGATGACTGGACAGCGCTGCGGTCAGCGAGGCCGCTCGGCGGCAGAGCGCGTTACGCGCGCACGAGCGTGGTTTGCTTGATTTCATGACCGAACAGGAGATCGACGATTTCCCGTGTCGGCACGCTGGTAATCAGCGTAGAGACCTTCTGGGGACGAAACCATCGGCACCTTAGAATCTCGTTATTCGGCACAGGTCTCGCGTCGTCGTGCAGCACGGAGAAAAAGACGTGGTGCCGCTTGTTGAGTCCGCCAAACTGGAACAGGTATCCCAGCTCGCAGCCCTCGAGCGTCGTCTCTTCATTGAGTTCACGTACGGCAGCGTCCGCCGGCGACTCCGCGCGCCGGATCGTGCCGCCGGGCAGCGACCATCGCGATCGCCCCCGTTCGACGAGGAGAATCCGTCCTTGCTGCCAGCACACGACAGTTGCTCGTTCTTTCATGCTTCGCGTTTCATGATAGAGGCCATCTGTTTCGTATGAGTCGATCGTTGTTCCGCCTCGGGTAGCAAGCATCGAGCCCGAAGTCAGGTCGATACGGGGTCGGTACTAAACAGTGCATCGAGGAGGTTCGACGCCGGACGGTCGGCGAGCCGCGCCAGCGACTCGATCATGCGGACCCGGCAGTCGGCAAGCGCAATCGCGCGGACGCCCGGCGAGCCACCGAACTCCGTACGCGCGATGACACCCACGCCAACGCCCTGCGCGATGGCGGTTTGCAATGCTTCGCGACCTTCCACGTATAGCACGGGACGCACTTGCAGGCCCTTGCGCACCAGCTCCGCTTCGAGCAGTTGCTGCGTGACGGATTGCGTTTCGCGGAAGATCATCGGTTCGCGCACGAGCGCCTCGTAGCTGAGCGCTGCCTGTGTGGCGAGCGCGCTGCTGGCAGGAACGACGGCGGCAAGCGGCGCCTCGCACAGCACCCGCGTTTCCAGGCCGGCATGCACGACCCGCGCGGCAGAGATCGCGGCATCGACAACACCGGCCAGCACGCGCTGCATGCACTCGGTCGCGTTGGCCACCGAGAGTTTCACCACGATCCCCGGATGGCGCATCCGGAACGCGCCGATCAGCCTCATCGCCAGGTCCGGTGCATCGGCAACGAGGGAAAGCTCGCCCGACTCGAGCTCGCCCGCGGCTTCGAGCAGGCGGCGGGCGTCGCGCTCGCAGGCCACCATCTGGCGCGTCACCGCGTAGAGGCGCCGGCCGAGGTCCGTCGGTTCGACACCCCGCGCGGTGCGCTCGAAAAGTCGTACGCCATAGTCCTGTTCGAGGCGCCGCACGTGATCGGAAATCGCCGGCTGTGTCAGCGCAAGCGCACGGGCGGCCTTCGAAAAGCCGCCCTGCTCCGCCACCGCATGAAATGCCCGCAATTGCGCGTAATGCATGTTGCCACCCTGGGAGGACGATGCCGTTGACCCGCTCGCGTGCAGCCCTTCAGTTGCCCGCAATGACTCAGTCAACTCTTCGTGCGCAACGAGCGCGGGTCGTATGGCGCTTGCAGATGCAGCGTCGCCGGAATCGGCTCTCCCGCCACGTCGATCATATAGCGCCCCTGGGCGAGCCACGCGGCATCGACAGGCCCGTCCAGGCGCGAGAGATAGCCCATGGCAACCGGACAACCGAGCGTGTGGCCGATCCTCATCGCCCAGATCAAGTGGGCCGCTGCCGAGACGGGTCAATTGCTCCGCTCCGACCACCACGGCACAATCCACCGCCCCCGCGGCAATCGCGAGCCAGGCGTGCCGGAATGCGCTCGCCGACGACGAGCAGGCATTTTCGAAATTCGCCGCTTCGATGCCGGTCAGCCCCGTCTCCCGTGCGATACGTTGAGCAGCCAATGGACCACCGGATACCGTTCCGCAATAAATAGCGCCGATGCGCGGTCGATCGATTCCAGCTTCATCAAGTGCCTCGATGACCGCGGGCGCGGCGAGCTGCGCAAGACTCACTTCCGGGAAACGCCCAAAGCGAACCATACCTGTGCCAGCGACGCTCACGCTCCTCAAACCGTTCGTCGCGCTCATGAACTTACCTGCCGGGGAACTTCGCCGGGTGCGGCAAAGAAGTAGATGAACTGGCTCGCTCGTTTGTTTGCTGCTTTCACTCGCAATTCGAGTTGTTGCCCCGTCTGGACAGCGCCAGCCTCCATTTCGATGCGCCCGAAGACCCTCAGACCCTCACTAAAGTCCACGTAGCCGACGGTATAGGGCGTGTCGACGCCCCTTGGTCCCATATGCACCACGCTGTGGCAGTAGAGGGTGCCGATTGTCGGCAGCGGCAACGCAACGAAATCGCGGCCGCCGCAGTGCGGGCACACGGTGAGGACTGGATAGATGGGCGCTTCACAGCCGGAGCACCTCGCCCCGAGTAATGACCAGCCTTTCCCGCCTCTGATAACCGAGGCTGTGCTTAATCGTCTGAAACCGTTCACGCTGGCTCCCATTTCTGTTCGAACTTCATGGTGTAGCGTGTATTACACTATAGTACTGAACGGCAGCGAGAAAGGTAGGGAAAACCCGGCATTACCGATGCGTCCGATTTCGAAGGACCGTCCGCAGTCTCGCTTGCTGGCGATTTTTGCCAACGGGGGGCAGAATGCCTTCCAGACCGATAGTTTTGGAGCTTGTGAGTGGAAATAGCGAAGGCAGGAAGGAAGAAGCCCATCTCGCGCGGAGAGACTTCCTCGACGAACGGCGTAGAGGGATATCAGCAGCGTGTTAGCAGGGAAAAGCGCGCGTTGATCCTGGAGGTTGCAATTGCAACGTTCCTGGAAAGCGGATACGACGCGGCCACGATGGATTCCATTGGCGATCGCGCGACAGTGTCATACGCGACCCTGTACAAACATTTTCCCAGCAAGGAAACGCTGTTCGTCGAAGCGGTGGACCATCTGATCCATCAGCTATTCTCGAGCTGGAAAGATCACGTCGTGCCCAACGACGTCGAACCGGGCCTGCGCGAAATTGGACGCGCATTCTGCGAGCTCGTTTCAGACGCGCGGTTGATTTCCGCGATGCGCCTGATCATTGGGCAAGCGCGAAACTTTCCCGCGGTGGGCGCCCGCTTTCAACTTGCGAAGCATTTATTCAGCGATATTACGGATGCCTGGTTGCAAAGGCGCGTTGACGAAGGCGAGCTGCGTGTTGCCGACGTGCAGCTCGCGCGCGCAGAATTCATTGGCATGCTGGGCGAGACCGTTTTTTATCCTCGCCTCATGCAAACAGACTACGCCCTGTCTGACGATCAGGTAGAACGCGTCGTCGAGAGCGCCGTTTGCACTTTCCTGGCGCGATATCGAGTCCAATGAATCGCATCGCGGCGATCCCCGCTGCGTCCCTCCCGGCGCGGGCCCACCGAACAACAATTGCAGCCGCAACCGCGATGAGACCAACATGAGCGATTCAAATGACATTCGCTTCCTGCTGACCATACAGGAAACCGGCAGCCTCGTTGCGGCAGCGAGAAAGCTTGGGCTGTCGCCGCCGGCGGTCACGCAGCGGTTGCAGCAGATCGAAAGAAAACTCGATATCCGCCTCGTCGACCGCAGCGCTCGCCGCTTACGGTTCACGGAAGAAGGAATGTTGCTGTGCCAACGCGGCGCACACCTGGTGACACAGTTCGACACGCTGTTCGAGGATTTGCGCGCACGCCGCGGTGGGCTCGTCGGCACCGTGAGAGTTCGCGCGCCACTGGGTTTCGGGCGGCGCTATCTCGCTTCCGTCGTGTCCCGCTTTCAGCAGGACAACCCCGACGTCGACATCGAGTTGACGCTCACCGATCAACCATTGACCGAGGCCGCCGACCGCTATGACATCGTGGTTCATATCGGCGATCTGCCTGCGTCGAATCTGATCGGCTATGCGATTGCGCCGAATGCACGCTTCGTGTGTGCATCCCCAGCGTTTCTGAAGCGCTTTCCGAACCCGGAAACCCCTGACGATCTGGCCGAACTGCCATGTATCGTGCTGCGAGAGAACAACGAAGACGCTTCGCTCTGGCAGTTCCGCAAGGGCCGCACGGCGCGCAGTATCCGCGTGTCGTCGAAGTTGAGCTGCAACGATGGCGAGGTGATTCGCCAATGGGCGTGTGAGGGCCGTGGCGTCATTCTCCGCTCGGAATGGGACGTTGCCGGCGATATCGCGAAAGGAAACCTCGTGCGGCTGCTCCCCGCATGGAAGGCGCCCGACGCCGATGTGATCGCACTCACCAACAATCGCGTCGGATTGCCCGCACGCACCCGGCAATTCATGCAGTATCTGCAGGCACATTTTCGCCCACAGCCGCCGTGGCGGAGCTAGCCGACACCTCGAAAGACATTCAATCTTTCTGAATGATTGATTTCGTGGGACTGAATTCCCGGCGCCTGATCGAACTCTATACTTGATGCCATGAACGAACCGCATGGAGGCCTCGCTCATGAGCAGTCCATCTTCAACGACCGGCTATCCGAAGGCGGTCCTCTTCGATCTTCTCACCGCGCTGCTCGACTCGTGGACGCTCTGGAACCGCTCCGCAGGCTCGGAGCAGGCGGGGCGTGCGTGGCGCGCCGAGTACCTACGTCTAACCTACGGTTGCGGGCGCTACGTCGCCTACGAACAGTTGGTAAAGCAGTCCGCGATGCACGTGGGCTTGCCCGAATCCTCCGCACTCGCGCTTGAGGCAGACTGGCTTCAACTGACACCGTGGAGCGGTGCCGTCGAGGCAGTGCAACAGCTTCAACCGCATTGCAAGATCGCCATCGTAACCAACTGCTCGATACGACTTGGCCGCCAGGCGGCAGGAATCTTTCCCGTCAAATGGGATGCCGTAATCACCGCCGAAGAAGCCGGCGCATACAAACCCGACCCGACGCCCTATCGCCTGGCGCTCGACGTGCTCGGCGTGACGCCTTCGGAGGCCGTCTTCGTCGCCGGCTCGAGCTACGACATGTTCGGCACCGCCTCGGTCGGCTTGCGGACTTATTGGCACAACAGGGTTGCCCTGCCCTTGGTAGAAGGTGCGCCGCCTCCCGAAATCGAGGCGCCGACACTGGAATCACTTGTGCCCTGGTGCAGCCGGTTCCGACATTTCGGCGCACAACAAGCTGCCCAACTGAAATCATGAAACTTGATCAACTCGATACCCCTGCAGCCCTGGTCGATATCCCGCGGATGAACAGGAATATTGCGCGCATGCAGTCGCGCCTGAACGCGCTCGGCGTGAAGTTTCGCCCGCACGTGAAAACGACCAAATGTAGGGAGGTGGTGCACGCGCAACTGGCAGCCGGCGCGAACGGCATCACGGTTTCGACGCTGAAGGAAGCGGAAGCGTTCTTTGCGGCTGGCGTGACCGATATTCTCTACGCGGTCAGTATCGTGCCGTCGAAGCTGCCAAGAGCGATGGCGCTCCGACAACGGGGCTGCGATCTGAAGCTGGTGGTGGACAACACGCGCGCAGCGGTAGAAGTCGCGAGGTATTGCGCCGGGCAGAAGGAAGCCTTCGAAGTCTGGATCGAGGTGGATACAGATGGGCATCGCTCAGGGATCGCGCCGGAGCAGGATGCGTTGCTGGAGGTCGGGCGCATCCTGCATGACAGCGGCGTCAAGCTCGGCGGCGTGATGACACACGCGGGCTCCAGCTACGAGCTTCACACGCCCGATGCGCTGTCTGCGCTCGCCGAACAGGAACGCGCAGGCTGTGTTCGCGCAGCGCAACGGCTGCGTGACGCGGGCCTCCCCTGTGACGCAGTGAGCGTCGGTTCGACACCCACCGCGTTGTCCGCCGAGAAACTGGATGGCGTATCCGAGGTGCGCGCGGGTGTTTACGTCTTTTTTGATCTCGTGATGCGCAACATCGGCGTATGCTCGACCGATGACATCGCTTTGAGCGTGCTCACGACGGTCATCGGCCATCAGCCGGAAAAAGAATGGGTGATCGTGGACGCAGGCTGGATGGCGATGAGCCGCGACCGCGGAACGTCGCGGCAGACGGAAGATTTCGGATATGGTCTGCCCTGTAGTCTCGATGGCACGCCTTTGACAGACTGGGCCTTAAGCGGTGCAAACCAGGAGCACGGGATTTTGTCGCCCGCTCATGAAACTCAGCAAACAACGAACCTGGCGACCCGCTTTCCGATCGGAACGAAGCTGCGTATCCTGCCCAATCATGCCTGCGCAACAGGCACGCAGTTCCCGGAGTATCACGCGCTATCCGCAGATGGCGAAACAACCGTATGGAGCCGCTTTCATGGCTGGTAACGAATCGGGCACGCGATTGCCGCGCACGGAAAACCCGGTGAACCTGCGTCCCCCGGGCGGCCACTATAGTCACGTGGCGATTGCAAACGGACTGGTCTTCGTGTCGGGTCAGTTGCCGATCGACGCGCAGGGCCAAAAGCTGACCGACGCGTCGTTCGAGGCGCAGGCCGAGCAGGTGCTGGCGAATCTCAAGGTTGCGCTAGAAGGCGCAGGCAGCAGCATCGCGCAACTGGTCCAGGTTCGCGTCTATCTCGACGATATCGAGCATTGGCCGAGTTTCAATCAGATCTACGCGGATTGGGCGAGCGAGGCGCGGCCGGCACGCACAATCGTGCCGACGGGACCACTCCACTTCGGCTTCAAGATCGAGATCGAAGCGACAGCAGTGCTATAAGGTTGCTTGTGCTCGCGGCAGAGTCACGACGTACCCGATGCGATCTTGAATTCCGAAACGACATTGTCGAGCAGCGCGGCCTGCTCCTTGAGCGACTGGGCTGCGGCTGCAGCCTGCTCGACGAGTGCCGCATTTTGCTGAGTCGTTGTGTCCATTTGCACGACCGCGCCACTCACCTGCTCGATGTCGTGATTCTGTTCCTGCGTAGCCCGGTGCAACTCAGCCATCAACCCGCTTACCGCTGAGACTGACGACACGACCTCGGTCATGATCGTGCCTGCCCTTTGCGCGAGCAGCGAACCTTGGTCGATCTTCCCGACCGTCGCATCGATCAACTGCTTGATCTCTTTTGCCGCCTGCGCACTTCGTTGAGCGAGACTTCGGACCTCACTCGCAACGACCGCAAAACCGCGCCCGAGTTCTCCAGCCCGTGCCGCCTCGACGGCGGCATTCAGCGCCAGAATGTTGGTCTGGAAGGCGATGCTCTCTATCAGGCCCACGATTTCGGCGACCTTGCTGGAATGCACCGATATGCCTTGCATCGTCCGGACGACTTCGTGAACCACCTCGCCGCCCGCAGATGCCGTTTGTGAAGCCGCCAAGGCCTGTCGACTCACGGTATCGGCAGTCTCCGCGTTCTTCTTGACGGCCCGCGTCAGCTGCGCCATGTTCGCGGCTGCAAGCTCGAGCGACGCTGCCTGTTGCTCGGTTCGCCGCGAAAGATCCGCGCTGCCGGAGGCAATCTCCTGTGCGCCGACGTTGATGGTTTCCGTGCCGCCGCGAACGCTCCGGACAGTTCGCACCAGCGCGTCCTGCATCGTCCTGACGTCCGCCATGAGCATTCCCATCTCGTTCCGATATTCAGCGAGCACATCACCCTGAAGATTGCCTGAGGCAATGCGCGCGAGATGTGTCTTGATTTCAGCGATAGGGCTCACCACAATTCTAACGAGGATCCGCCGAGCGCCTATTCCCACGGCAAGTGCGACCACCGCCGTTGCCGCAAGCATGGCGACCATCAAATGAAAGCGCGACTGCGCCTGCGCAAAACGTTGCCGTTGCAAGTCGACGACCGCGTTCTCGCGTTCCTTCATCGCGCTCTGATAAGACGCCACCGCATCCTGTGTCGCCTTCCCCTGGAGTTCCTTGAAGTGGCCGAAATCCATTTGGCCGAGCGCGTCAGCCGCGGGCAGGATCGCCTTGTCGAGGACCGACCGGCGGCGCTCTGCCAGCTGCTTCGCCGCATCGGAGTCCGCGCCCGATTGCAGTGAAAGATATTTCGAGAATTCTCGTTCGGAATCCTTTAGATCCTGTCGCGCGCCCGAGAGCAAGTCCGGCTCCGGGTCACCCAGACCATACAACGAAAGGTAGCTGTCGAGTGAAACGCGTGCGCGCTGAAGCAAGGCGTCACTGGTCTTCAGCGCGACCAGCGAACTGGTATCCACTTCATACATCGCTCGCAGCGCGTCGTTGTTCAGCTTCAGCGCCAGAATGCCCGCAGAGCTCGTCACAGCAAGGATGACGACAAACACCGAAATTACGCAGGTCAGCCCGCTTTTGATACTGAGCCCCTTGAGCATGTTTCCCCCCGATTCATGATGTGTCAAATCGACCTCTCCACACGGGCCGTGACGACCTTTTTATTAATATGAAAAGATTCCAACTGCAATAAACCACTACTCCGCCGAGTAGCGCGCGGTCCTCGTCAGAGACGCCAGACGTTCGACTGTGAAGCTGACCCGACGGCTGAGCGTTTGTCCCGCAGCAAGAACCGAAAGCCCGTGCAAGCCATCGCCGTCGCGGATGTAGCGGTGTTCCGATTGATCATTCATCACCTGGAACGAAAACGAATCGTCTTCCGGATATGCACAAAGGCGATAGCAGTCCGTGTTTCCCACGATCGCGAGAGAAAACTGTCGCGCCGGCCATTCGACCAGCGCCCTCCCTCCCCAGCCAGTGAACGCGTGGTCTACCGCCTTCGCCGGTAAAGGGTATGTCACCCCGAATTGCCACGCGAACGGAGCCGGAACGAGCCTGGGAGTCTTTCCGTTCTCTCGTGCAATCCAGATCCAGCCCGCCGGCGCGCTTATGCGGGTATCCGCGTCGCGCACCAGGGCCGGACTGACCTCGATTTCGCACGGTAGCGGCGTGTGTCCCGTATTCTCGAGTTCGACGGCGATTTCCAGTGTCGGCCCGTCAAGCTCATATGTCTGGACTGCCCTATAGCGCTCTGCGACTTCGGCTATCAAGCGGAGACATTTTTCTCCGGTCGAGTCGATTTTCCAGTCGCCCATAAGTGCAACATCGGCCAGCGGAACCCGCCGACTTGCGCCGATTGGCTGTGATCCTGACGACGTCGCCGCAGCCCGGATGTCCTGCGCCACGTTCTGAACCCAGATCGACGGTTGACACGATAGTCGACGGGGAGCAGTTCTATGCCCTCGCCGCTGCGCCTGTCGAAAGACGGGCGTCCACACGCCCCGGTCGTTCCACTCTAGTTGCGCAATCCCGCCGTGGCGCCCCGCCTCTACGTCGAGCCTCAGATAGGCATTCGAAAGCGTCGTCTGCCGATACGCCTTCCCGCCTGTGCCCTGCTCTGGCTCTCCAGGTTGCGCCGCCTTCCCGAAGCCTGGCTCTCGTAAATCCGTTTCCCGCAACTCGAGCATGTTCTCCCCTCTCGTTCGGCCAGACTGGATATCAACCTGAGACGTTCAGGTCGTCGTGACGAGATCACCGCGACCGCGCTTATCCCGCCCCCGCTGCCCACCGTGCGATGGCCCGGCCGAGGTCGACGCGAGATCTGTGCCGCCCTTGCGGCGTCGACCCGCGTGCCGCTCGATGATCCGCTGCAGCAGACAGAACACGCAGAGCAATGCGCCGATGACGATGCGCGTCCACCACGAACTCAACGTGCCGTCGAAGGTGATCAGCGTCTGGATGGTGCCGAGGATGCCGACGCCGAACAGCGAGCCAATTACGTAGCCGACCCCGCCGGTCAACAACGTTCCGCCGATCACCGTTGCAGCGATCGCATCGAGTTCCATCCCCTGTGCCTGCAGTCCGTACCCGGAAAGCACATACAACGTAAAGATCACCCCGCCCAGCGCCGAGCAGAAGCCGCTCAACGCATAGACAGCGATCTTCGTTCTTGCGACTGGCAAGCCCATAAGGAGCGCAGAGCGCTCATTGCCGCCAATTGCATAAACGTTGCGCCCGAAGCGCGTAAAGTGCGCGATGAAAATGGCGATCACGAGCGTCGCAATGCCAACCAGCGATCCGGCATTGAGGGAGCCGCCGCCGACCGGAATATTCAGAGACGCGACAGCATGGAACGTCGGCTCGTCGATCGTGATCGATTCCGTCGTGATCAGGAAGCATGCGCCGCGAGCCAGGAACATGCCCGCGAGCGTGATGATGAACGGCTGCAGGCGGAAGAAGTGAATCAGCGCTCCCATCGCCGCACCGTAGAGCGCGCCGAAAACCAGCACGATCGGCACGACGACCCAGATGGGCCAATGCAGCCACTGCGCGCCCACAGCGCACAGTATCGTGGTCAGGGCAACCACAGCGCCGACCGACAGGTCGATGCCTCCCGACAGGATCACGAACGTCATGCCAATCGCCACGACAAGCAGAAACGCGTTGTCAACGAACAGGCCCGTCAAAACCTGCATCGAAAAGAAGCCGGTGTACATGACAGAACCAAACCCGAACAGCGCGGCGAACAGCACGATCGTTGCGACGATGGGCAGGGTTCTCGGATCCGCCAGACGACCAGTCAGCTTTCTCATGATGGACTCGTTCCGGTGGATGCGCGTTCGCGCGCCGGGGAAAGAAGATGTTTCACCTGCCTGACAACCAGCGCACGCGCAACCTCCGACTGAATGACACTCACCGCGACCACGACAATCGCCTTGACAACGAGCGTTGCTTCCGGCGGCACACCGATCGAATAGGTCGTGTAGGTCAACGTCTGGATGATCAATGCGCCGAGCACCGTGCCGCCAAGACTGAAGCGGCCGCCAAGCAACGACGTCCCGCCGAGCGTCACGGCCAGAATCGCGTCGAGTTCGAGCAACAGACCCGCATTGTTTCCATCGGCACTCCGTACGTTCGAGCTGGCGATGATCCCGGCGAGCGCCGCCATCAACCCACAGATGACATACACGCCGAAGACGATCGCGCCGGAACGCAGCCCGACCAGCCGCGTTGCGACAGGATTGACGCCAATGGAGCGGACAAAGAGTCCGAGCGCGGTGCGGTTCACCAGAAGCGCGAGCGCGAGCGTCACGACGACCGCGATCCAGACCGAGCAGGGAACCATCGCCAGATATCCATCTCCCAGCCTGAGGTAGCCAGGTGCACCGATGGGAATAATCTGGCCGCCGGTCAGCAACTGTGCAACGCCCCGCCCTGCGACCATCAATATGAGTGTGGCGATGATCGGCTGCATCCCGACGAGCGCGACAAGCAGGCCGTTCCACATCCCGGCCAACAGTCCGACGGCAATCGCCGCCCCAAGCGCCATGCCAACGCGCGACGGATCCGCCTCGAGGATGATCGCGGCGGCCGCGCCCGCAATGGCTACCGTTGCTCCGACCGAGATGTCGATGCCTCGCGTCGCGATGACGAGCGTCATGCCGAGGGAGACCATCACGAGCGGCGCAGCACGATTGAGGATGTCGATCGGCGCACCGAAAAGATGACCGTCGAGGACTGTCACAGAGAGAAAGCTTGCGCGATGCGCCACGTCCAGAAGAATCAGCAAGACGAGTGTGATGGCGGGCCAGACCAATTGATGCCGCACCAGCGCGCGAACCGGTTTCATGACTCGCCTCCTGCGATGAGTTGATACACCTGATCCTCCGAGAGGCGATCGCCCGCGATCTCGGCGACCTTGCGACGGTCGCGCAGGACAGCAATCCTGTGACTGACGCGAACCACCTCGCTCATTTCGGAAGAGATAAAGAGAATTGCGAGGCCTTTCGCGCAAAGCGAACGCACACGGTCCATGATCTCGAACTTCGCGGCGACGTCGATACCGCGCGTTGGCTCATCCATAATCAACAGTTTCGGCTCGGTCGCGAGCCAGCGGGCGAGCAGCACCTTTTGCTGGTTTCCCCCCGAGAGCAGGCCGATGGGCTGCTCTGCGTCGCGTGCCTTGATCCCGAGTTGCGCGATGTATTCATCGGCCATTTTTCTTTGGCGGGCGTAACTCAGCATGCGCCACCATCCACGTCGTGCCTGCAACGCCAGAACAATGTTTTCCCGGATCGACAATGCCGCTACGATTCCTTCTTTTTTTCGATCCTCGGGGCAATAGGCAATGCCATGTCGCACAGCGTCACGCGGCGAAGTGAGCTTCGCGCGATGTCCGTCGATCAGCATCGTCCCAGTGTCCGGGCGTTCCGCGCCGAACACCAGCCGCGCTGTTTCGGTGCGGCCAGAACCGAGCAGTCCAGCAAGGCCGACGATCTGGCCTGGACACACGTCGAGATCGACGGGACTCATCAATCCACGCCGACCCACACCCTGCATGGAAAGAAAGGGGGTTGCCGCTGCATCCGGGTGTGGTCCGTCCGATGCGCCAGCCTTCATTGCCTCATTCATGCCTTCGCGGCCAGTCATCTTTGCGACCAGCACGTCGACGGGCAAGTCCTTTGCCAGGTACTCGCCTTCTCGTGCGCCATTACGCATGACGGTGATGCGATCCGACACGGCATAGGTCTGCTCGAGAAAGTGCGTCACGAACAGAATCGCCATTCCCGATTCCTTCAAGCGGCGCAGCACAGCGAAAAGCCGCGCGACTTCGCCGTCATCGAGACTTGACGTCGGCTCGTCGAGAATGAGCACGCTCGCGTCGACGGAGACGGCGCGCGCGATTGCCACCATCTGCTGGACCGCGATCGGGTAGGAATCCAGCGAGCGCGTGACGTCAATGTAAAGATCCAGAGCGGCCAGCGCGTCCCGCGCCTGCAGGTTGATCGCTTTCCAGTCGATTGCTCCGCGCTTCTTGGGGTGCCGCCCGGCGAAGATGTTCTCCGCCACGGAAAGGTTCGGGCAGAGGTTCACTTCCTGATAGAGCGTCTGGATGCCGGCGGCTTCGGCGTCCAGCGGCGCGGTGAAGCGAACCGGCTTCCCAGCGAGGCAGATTTCGCCGCGATCGTGTGCGAATACGCCCGTGAGCACGTTGATGAGCGTTGATTTGCCCGCGCCGTTCTGGCCCATCAACGTGTGAATCTCACCGGGAAACAGCCGAAAATCGACCTGCTGCAACGCCTTGACGCCCGGGAACGTCTTGTCGATGCCGGTCATTTCGAGTATGGGTAAAGGCTTCATGATGTTCGCGAGATCCGCGGACGGCCTCGGCAGTGGTGTCGGGGACGAGCCGGCGCGCTCAGGAGTGACGCTCCCGAGCGCGCCCGTCAGCGGCTAGATATGACGTGCAGATCAGTACTTTCGGCTCGGCATGACTTGCGCAGCGACATTCATCGGGAAGATGCCTTCGTCGGTCACGATGCGCCGCGGAATCTGCTTGCCGGCCACGATGTCCTTCACCGCGGCCATCAACTGAGGACCGAGCAACGGGCTGCATTCGACGTCCACGTTGATCTTCCCGTCCACCATGGCCTGGAAGCCACCCTTCGTCGCGTCGAAGGAAACGACCGTGACATCCTTGCCCGGTTTGATGCCTGCTTCTTCCATGGCCTGGATTGCTCCGAGCGCCATATCGTCGTTATGGGCATAGACCACGTTGATCTTTTTGCCGTACGTCTTCGCAAACGCTTCCATCACCTGCTTGCCGCCCGCAAGCGTGAAGTCACCGCTTTGCGACGCGATCACCTTGAACTTCGGATCGCTCTTGATCACTTCCATCAGGCCCGCATGACGATCGTTGGCTGGCGCGGAACCGACCGTCCCTTGCAGTTCTGCGATGTTGATGGGACCTGGCTCGTTCTTGTAACGCTCCTCGAGCCAGTGGCCTGCGCGCCGCCCCTCTTCCATGAAGTCGGAGCCGATCATCGTCACGTACAGCGAGGGATCCTTTACGTCGATCGCGCGATCGGTCAGGACGACCGGAATCTTTGCACGCTTCGCCTCTTCGAGCACCGGCTCCCAGCCGGATTCGACGACAGGCGAAAACGCGATAACGTCGACCTTCTGCGCGATGAACGAGCGGATCGCCCTGATCTGGTTTTCCTGCTTCTGCTGGGCGTCCGAGAACTTCAGGTTGACGCCGGCATCCTTGGCTGCCGCTTTCACCGACACGGTGTTTGCCGTGCGCCATGCACTTTCGGCGCCAACCTGGGAGAACCCAAGCGTAATCGGCTTGCCCTGTGCGAATGCGCTTGTCCCGGCAGCAATCGCGAACGCCGCCCCCACCATCGTACGTAGTGCGATCTTTCTGACCAGCTTCATTATTCTGTCTCCGATGTACGAGTTTCTAATTACTATTTTTCGCCACAGCCTGATGCTGTTCGAATCACCGATCGAATGGATGCTTTAGCCAAAACGCAAGTATTCCGCTCCCCTGTCTCGTTAGATTTGAATTTCCGGGCAATGCCGGCTAAGGCAAGAACGTCATCGACTCGGCCCCTTGCCTCGAGACAGCGCTCGATCAATGGGTTCGGCACAGTCTATGGAGAAGCCCGATAACCTTCCAATGAAAAATTCGCCTTCTCCGATACACGTTTTGGCATTGGTGTAAATACCTATCTGTGCCTTCGCGAATTGCCGCCGTGGGGGATCCAGTTCGCGGTGCGGTTCGGCAAAGGCCCCCATGGTCCCTCGCCGATGCGGGGGAGGCCGCCCGGCTTGCGCGGACGTGGTGTCTCGAGGAGTGAAGCGACACCGGCCTCGCTTCATTCAGCTCGATACGCTCGATTCGCAGTTGTCCCGAATTCGGCTCGTCTTGCCAACCTGATCTCCAGTGGATTTTGTCCTCGCGACTACAATAATTACATAGGGATACTTATGATCAGAATCGGGGTGATCTGTCGCGTGAGAAAGCGAAAGGCTGTGCGCGCGACGATCCCCGAACCACCCATCGAGCCGAAATCGCGCCCTGCCAGAGCACATAACCACGCTCTCGGTTCGACACAAAATTTTGCGCTGCACACAAAAACTGAGCAAAAAGTACAGAACTGCTGCCCCGTTTTGGCGTGGCTGGCGCGCCAGGCCGGTGCTAACTTACGCTCGCTATCTACCGGCACGCAAACTCCACCGGCCGATAACAAACCACTCGAACTAAAACCTTCCAGGAGACGGCAGTGAAAAGGTTCCACTATTCCGCACTGTGTGCGTTGCTGGGCGCGACCCTGCCTGTCGTGTCGGTCGCGCAGTCGTGCAATGTTCCTGTCATCAAGGTGCTCGCGCAGAAAAGTCTCGGCCTTACCGTGATGGAAAAATCCTTGCCGGACTACGAGAAAAAAACCGGAACGAAGATCGAGATCAGCTATTTTGGAGAGAACGACCGCCGTGCAAAATCGCGGCTCGACGCGTCGACCGGCGCCGGCTCATACCAGGTCTACTACGTGGATGAGGCGAATGTCTCCGAGTTCGCGACGGCGGGCTGGATCGTGCCCCTGCAGAAGTACTACCCCAAGGAAGCCGACTACAACGACTTCCTGCCCGGACGCCGCGCTGTCGCGAGCTATAAGGGCGTCGCGTATTTCGCGCCGCTCATCGGCGGTTCCGACTTCCTGTTTTATCGCCGGGATATTCTCGAAAAAGCGCATATGCCGGTGCCGCGCACGCTCGACGAACTGGTTGCCGACATCAAGAAACTCAACGCGCCGCCGAACCTGTACGGCTGGGTTGCGCGAGGCCAGCGCGGCTCCGGCATGAACGTCTGGCGCTGGGCGCCGTTCATGCTCGCCGAAGGCGGCACATGGACCGACAAGCAGCAGCAACCCGCATTCAATTCACCCTCTGCCGTCAAGGCCACGCAGCTTTACACGGACCTCTTCAAGTATGCGCCGCCGGGCTCCGCCACCTATGACTGGAGCAACGCACTCGAAGCATTCCGCTCTGGCAAGGTGGCGTTCATGATCGAGTCGACGCCGTTCGCCGACTGGATGGAAGACTCCACCAAGTCGAGTGTCGCCGACAAGGTCGGCTACGCGAGACCGCCCTCACCGCTGCCGTCCGCCGCTTACGGGCATGGTCTGGCCATTTCTGCAGTCGGCGCAAAGGACGAATGCGCCCGCCAGGCAGCCGGCAAGTTCATTGCGTGGGCAACGAGCAAGGAGCAGGAACAGGCGCGCCTGCGCGACAACGTGTTCAGCGACTACAACCGCACGAGCACAGTCGAAAGCGACTATTTCCAGAAGCATGTCAAACCGCAGATTCTCGCCGGGTTGAAGGATACGACGCCGGTGTCGAAGGTTACGTTCTGGCCGAGCCCCCAATGGCCGGATATCGGTGACAACCTTGGCGTGGCGCTCGAGGAGATCTTTACGGGCACCCAGAAGGACATTCAGGGCGCGCTCAACGATTCGACCCAGTACGCGGAAGATGCCATGGAGCATGCGCGCAAGTGAGGGGCACCGCGGGGACGCGCGCGAGGCGCGCGAATCCCTTCTGTGCAACGGAGCGGCGGCATGCGCTCCCGCGTATTCGAAGCTGGAGAGCTGAATGTTCAATCGCGGTAAGACTAGCCTTCCGTTCGTATTTCTGGTGCCGCCTCTCGTTGCGATGGCGGTCCTGGGATTCGTGCCTACCATCGCGGCGATCAACCTCGCGCTCCGCAATCGCGTGTTGCGCTACCCGGACAGCGAGTTCGTCTGGATGCGCAATTTCGTGCGCCTTGCTGCCGATCGGCGCTTCATCAACTCCATCGAGGTCTCGGCCATCTGGGAGGTCGTGACGGTGCTCGGCGCGGTCGCGCTCGGCATCGTCGTTGCCATTTATCTGTTCGAGCATGTGCACGGCCGGTTGCGCAATGCCATCAGTGTGCTGTTGATCATCCCTGTGCTGTTGCCACGTGTTTCTGCGGCGTTTATCTGGAAGTTCATGTACTCGCCGCTCAATGGCATTCTCAGCTGGTCGATCGGCCTCTTTGGCATCACGAACACGGCCTTTCTCTCGGACCCGGCGCTTGCGCTCTATGCGGTCGCGCTGGTCGATATCTGGCAATGGGGACTGTTCTTTTCCGTGGTGGTGCTAAAGCTGCTCGAGACGCTGCCGCCCGAGCCGCTCGAAGCCGCACGGCTCGACTATGCGAGCACATGGCAGGTTTATGCATACATCGCGCTGCCAATGCTGAAGGCGCCGATCATGAGTCTCGTGTTCATCAAGATGGTGGAATCGCTGCGCTCGTTCGACCTGATCTACGTGATGACCAAAGGCGGCCCGGGCGTATCCACCGAAACGCTGGACATGTACGCGTACTCCCAGGGAATCGGCCTCGCAGGAAAGGTGTCGTACGCGTCGAGCATGGCGGTCCTGATGATGGTCGCCACGACCTTGATTTTCACGCTTATCTAGAAGCGGGTGAACAAATGGGAAGACTGATCTCCCGCAGTACGATTCTGCTGCTCGGTGTAGCGCTCGCCGTCGCGGCGGTGTTCCCCGTCCTCTGGGCAGTGCTCAATTCACTGAAGAACCTGCTCGATATCGTCACACCCACGCCGCGTTTCATCTTCACGCCCACTCTGGACAATTACCGGCAGGTGATTTCGAGCCCGGAGGTGCTGATCGCACTGGAGAACAGTTCGGTCATCGTGGGCACCGCGGTCATCCTGGGCACAGTGCTTGGCGTGCCAGCAGCCTATGTGATCGCGCGTTTTCACGTTCCGGCAAAACGCGACATCCAGTTCTTCCTGCTGTCGTTGCGTTTCCTGCCGCCGGTCGCGGTAGCGATTCCGCTCATCGCGATCTGGGTGGACCTCGGGCTGTACGACACGCGGTTCTCGATGATCGTCACCTATCTGCTAACGACCTTGTCCACCATCACATGGCTCTCGATACCCGTGTTCCAGCGCATGCCGCGCGAGATCGAGGAAGCCGCCACGCTCGACGGTTATGGACCTTACGCCGTGTTCTGGCGCATTGCCTTGCCGACCTGTGGCAACACACTGCTGGGCGGCATCATCTTCAGCTTCGTGCTGGTCTGGAACGAACTGATGATGGGACTTGCGCTGACGTCCTCGCGCAGCGCCACCCTGCCGGTCGTCGCATCCGCGTTTACGTCGCTCGGTCAGGAGGTGCCGTGGGGCGTGATCAACGCGTCGACAGTTCTACTCGCACTGCCGCCAATCATCTTCGTGGGCGTGCTGATTCGCCTCCTGAACTCAATGGTCAAAGGAAAATAAGGAGAATGTTGTGAAGGCACTTGTACTGGAAGAAGCTCGACGCCTGAGCCTGCGGGACATCGATTTGCCGCTTGCGATCGGGCCACGGGATGTCAAGGTTCGCATTCATACCGTTGGCGTGTGCGGAAGTGACGTGCACTACTTCACGCACGGCCGCATTGGGCCGTTCAAGGTCGAACAGCCGATGGTGCTCGGTCATGAGGCGTCGGGCACGATCGTCGAGGTGGGGGCCGAAGTCGGTCACCTGAAAGTTGGCGACCGCGTTTGCATGGAACCCGGCGTGCCGCAGTTCGATTCACGTGCCACCATGCGCGGACTGTACAACCTGGACCCCGCCGTGAGGTTCTGGGCCACTCCCCCGGTGCATGGCTGCCTGACTCCGTACGTGGTGCACCCAGCCGCGTTCACTTTCCGGCTTCCGGACAACGTCTCGTTCGCGCAAGGCGCCATCGTCGAGCCCTTGTCGATCGGCCTGCAAGCAGCCACGAAGGCCGCGATGAAGCCCGGCGACGTGGCCGTCGTGATTGGTGCAGGCACCATCGGCGCGATGACGGCGCTCGCGGCGCTCGCGGGCGGCGCGTCGCGCGTGATCCTCGCCGACGTCGTGAAAGAGAAATTGCGCCATTTCGCGGGCAATCCGGCGGTGACTACTGTGAATGCCGCAGTGGAATCGCTCCAGGACGTGGTGCGCCAGGTGACCGAAGACTGGGGCGCCGATGTCGTGTTCGAAGCCTCGGGCAATGCGAAGGTCTTCGAGACGCTGCTGGACCTCGTGTGTCCGGGCGGCTGCGCGGTGCTGGTTGGCATGCCGCCAGGCCCGGTCGCGCTCGACGTGGTAGCGATGCAGGCAAAGGAGATCCGGCTCGAATCCGTGTTCCGCTACGCGAACATTTTTCCGCGGGCGCTGGCCCTCATCAGTTCGGGAATGATCGACGTGAACCCGTTCATCTCCCGCAAGTTCGCATTTTCAGACGGCATCAAAGCGTTCGAGGAAGCCGCTGCTGGCCGGCCCGAGGACGTGAAGATCCAGATCGAGATGGATTGAATCATGGCGACTATCGTCTGCGAAGGGCTCATGAAGCAGTACGACGCCGGGCAACCGGTACTGCATCCACTCGACCTGCACATCGACGAAGGCGAGTTCGTCGTTCTGCTGGGGCCGTCGGGATGCGGCAAGTCGACGATGCTGCGCATGATCGCCGGGCTGGAGGAGATATCGGGAGGCAATCTCTCGATCGGCGGCACTGTCGTGAACGACGTACCCGCACGCGAGCGCAATGTCGCGATGGTCTTCCAGAACTACGCGCTCTATCCGCACATGAGCGTGTACGAGAACATCGCATTTGGCCTGCGGCGCCTCAAAACGCCCAAGGCCGAGATCGACCGCCGCGTGCGCGAGGTGGCCGCCATGCTCAATCTCGATGCGCTGCTCGAGCGCAAGCCGCGCGCCATGTCGGGCGGGCAGCAGCAGCGCGCTGCCATCGCCCGGGCGATGATCAAGACGCCCGCGGTCTTCCTGTTCGACGAGCCATTGTCGAACCTCGACGCCAGGTTGCGCGCCCAGTTGCGCACCGACATCAAACGCTTGCATCAGCGCCTGAAAACGACCACGGTCTACGTGACGCACGACCAGCTCGAGGCGATGACGCTAGCCGACCGCGTCATTCTGATGCGCGGCGGACGCATCGAGCAGGAAGGCACGCCGACCGAGCTATACCGCTATCCGCGCACGATTTTTGGTGCGGGCTTTATCGGCACGCCTGCGATGAATTTTCTCGATGCCTCGGTGCAACGCACTGGCGAAAGAGTCATCGCGTCGTCTGCCGTCGGTCACTGGGAACTACACGCAAACCGCTTTCAGCGCTTGCAGGACGGACAGGCGATCAAGCTGGCGGTTCGCCCAAATTTCGTATGGATTCCCGATGATGTGAGAGCGGATGATGCACTCATGCTCAGCGGTGCGGTGGAGCTGGTTGAAGTGTTGGGCGCAGAAGCGCTCATTACCGTTGACTGCTCAGGCGAGCGTATCACCGCGCTTGTACCGGCGAATGCCGTGCCTCACACCGGGGATCACGTCAGACTCGCGTTGCGCGAACACGATCTGCATGTTTTCGACGTCGCGACGGGGGCTAACGTGTCGCTTGGGCTGGCAGAAGAGGCAGCTGCGGCGCCCCTACCCGACCCGCTCCTGCACGCGGCGCCCGGCGTGGGAGTACATTAGCGTGCGAGCGCGCGTGTTGGCCGCGAAGCCAGGATTCCCGTGGAGACGAGAGCAATGAATCCGGATCTCGAATTGGTCCATACCCGTCAGGACGAGTCCTTTCGGGCCTGGGTGCACGACTATCCGCATATGGTTGCGAAATGGCACTTCCACCCGGAGTACGAAGTGCATGTCATTCGTGCTTCATCGGGCAAGTTCTTCGTGGGCGACCACATCGGGGACTTCCATCCTGGCAACATCGTGCTGACTGGCCCGAATCTGCCTCATAACTGGGTGACAGACAGCGGCGGCGGCGCGAGCGTGCCCTCCCGCGACCTCGTGCTGCAGTTCTCGCGTGACGCAGTCGAAAAGATGGTCGCGGCATTCGCTGAACTCAGCCCCGCGATCGCGCTAATCGATCAGGCGTCGCGAGGTATCCAGTTTCCGGACGCACTCGGCCTCACGATTGCCCCTGTGATGCAGGAGGTTTCAGGTGCGCACGGTGCGCGCCGCGTGATGCTGCTGATGTCGATCCTCGACCAGTTGATCGCCTGCACCAGCAGGAAACTGCTCGCCGGTCCGGCATACAACGTCAGTGCGCAGCCCTATATGTCGTCGACCATCAACCAGGTGCTGTCCTACATCCAGCAGAATCTCGCCGGCAATCTGCGTGAAGTCGACGTTGCGGAAATGTCGAGCATGAGCGTCAGCACCTTTACGCGCTTCTTCAAGCGGCATACGGGCTGCACGTTTGTGCAGTATCAGAACCGGCTGCGCCTCAACGAAGCCTGCGAACTGCTCATGTGCTCGGATCTCGGCGTGACCGATATCTGTTACCGCGTCGGGTTCAATAACGTATCGAACTTCAACCGGCAGTTTCTCGCGCAAAAAGGGATTCCGCCCTCGAAATTTCGCGCGTTGCACCGGCTCAACGACGCCCCCTCACACGCTCACAAGGCAGCGGCCTGAGACCACGCCAAGGCGGCGCAGCCGCCCGCTCACCGTCGGGAATACACTTTGAGTTATCTGGGAATCGACCTCGGCACGTCCGAGGTAAAGGTTGTGCTCACCGATGCCGAATCGAACGTCATCGCCAGCAGCCGGGCCCGACTGCGCGTCGATAACCCTCACCCCCTGTGGTCGGAGCAAAGCCCCCAGGACTGGTGGAACGCTACGCTCGACGCCGTCGCGGCGCTACGCAGTGAGCAGCCTCGCGCGTTCAGGGCGCTGCGTGGGATCGGCCTTTCCGGCCAGATGCACGGCGCGACGCTACTCGATCGCAGTGGCAACGTCCTGCGTCCGGCGATTCTGTGGAATGACACGCGCGCCCACGCGGAGTGCGTCGAACTCGAGGCGCTCGTGCCCGACTCGCGCAACATCACCGGGAATCAGGCCATGCCGGGCTTCACGGCGCCCAAGCTGCTCTGGCTTTCGAAGTACGAGCCAGCCGTTTTTCGTGCAGTGCAGAAAGTACTGCTTCCGAAGGATTACATTGCGTGGCGTCTGACGGGTGAGTTTACATCCGACATGTCCGACGCCTCGGGGACGCTATGGCTCGACGTTGCAAAACGCGACTGGTCCGACCGCATGCTCAACGCGACCGGGTTGTCGAGGGAGCACATGCCCCGGCTGGTTGAGGGCAGCGAGCCTGCGGCCCAGTTACGGGGAGACCTTCAGCGCGAGTGGGGCCTCGATGGCAGCGTGACGGTTTGTGGCGGCGCCGGTGACAACGCCGCGAGCGCAGTTGGCATCGGCGTTGCCCGGCCGGGCGATGCGTTTCTGTCTCTGGGGACGTCGGGCGTGCTCTTCGCCGCGACCGCGAGCTATGCACCGAACCCGGCGCAGGCAGTCCATGCTTTCTGCCATTGCGTGCCGCGGCATTGGCATCAGATGAGTGTCATCCTCAGCGCAGCGGCAAGCCTGCACTGGCTGTCCGGCTTGCTCAAGAGCAGCGTTGCCGAGCTGATCGAAATCGCCCCCTCGGGACAAAGCGCCATCGCGCCGATTTTCCTTCCCTATTTGAACGGGGAGCGGACGCCGCACAACGATGCCGCAGCAAAAGGTGTCTTCTACGGGATGACTTCGGCGCATGGCCCCCAGCATCTCGCATACAGCGTGATGGAAGGCGTCGCGTTCGCGATGGCGGATGGATATGCGGCGCTGCGGGAAGCGGGAACGACGCTCACCGCGGCCGCATTGATCGGCGGCGGTTCTCGCAGCGCATACTGGGGAAAACTCTGTGCTTCCGCGCTTGGCTTCGAACTCAATCGAAACGAAGGGGGCGAACTCGGAGCGGCACTTGGAGCGAGTCGCCTCGCTCGTCTCGCGTGCACACGGGAAGAACTCGCGGCAGTGGTCAAAGCGCCCGCTGTCCTTGAACGATACGAGCCTGAGACAGCACTTCGGAGCGTGCTGAGAGACCGGTTCGAACGGTATAGCCGGCTCTATCAGGCGTTGAAATCCGAGTTTCGTACCTGAACGGCTCTGGACCGAAGGGCGTTGCAGCAGGAGCCCGAATCGGTCTGGGCGCACGGCATCGCCCCACGCCCACACCCAACTGATCTACGGAAAACCACCGGCTAGCGCACTCAGAATTTGTGCCGCAGTCCCACGTGCACGAGCATCTGGCTAGCCGTACTCGACTGCCCCGCACTGCCGAGTATCAACGCCCCGCCCATTCCGCCCATGTCATCAGCCACGCCGCTCACGTGCTGCCACACGCCCTGGACATACACGTCGGTGCGCTTTGATAGCAGGTAGTCGCCCATCACCCCAATCTCGTTCCAGTTCGGGCGGACGGTTCCGTTGCTCGCGGCGTAGTCGCCATGTGTAAAGGTGTACATCGCCATCATGGAGAACTGCGGAGTCACCTGGTATGACCCGTTGATTTCGTAGTTGCTGAATCTCAAGCGGGTGCCGTTCAGTGTTGCGCGAACGAGGTTGTTCCTTACGGGCTGGCCGATGTCCGTAAAGGTATAAACGAAGGCGACTGCCGCAGGTCCGAAAGCGTACTTGATTCCCGCGCCAGCTATCTTCTGGGAATCTGCGACGAACGGCGCGGTGTCGGGCGTGACGGCACCGTTCGTGCTGGTGCCGAGGCCGTTGACGTTCGAGTACGCGCCGGCAATTACCAGAGGACCGTGCGTGTACTGAACCCCCACGCTGTATTCACGGTCTTGCGCGAAACCCGTTGTGTTGCTGAACGCGTATGTCGCCCCGACACTAAGGCCCAGATAGTTCGCGCTGGTGTACTTGATCGCGTTGTTGATGCGAAACGAGCCGTCCGTATTGTCGTTATCGAACGGATGCGAGAAGGCATAACCGCCCCACGACGAGTTTGCCGTCATTGGCGCCACATAATCATTGATCATGTCGAGTTGGCGACCCAGCGTCAGCGTCCCGAGCGTGCTCGAAGCCAATCCGAAATACGCTTGACGTCCGAACTCCCGACCGCCCTGCGATAGCGTGCCGTTATTGATGTTGAAGCCGTTTTCGAGCCTGAATATCGTCGTGAGGCCGCCTCCCAGGTCTTCAATTCCCTTTAGCCCCCAACGACTTCCCTGCGCGCTTCCACTGACCATTTGCCAGCCAGCATGGCCACCCGCATTGCTCGTGTAACTGGGGCCATCGTCGACGATCCCATAGAGCGTAACGCTTGACTGTGCATGCGCGATGCCAGTCAATGCAAACATTGCGATTGCAATCGCAGAAAATGGGATAGGGTCTCTCATTATATAACTCGTAGTACTAATCAATTTGAAAACGGAGATCGATACGAATACCGACCACCCGGGCATAAGTTCTGACTATTCCGTGCCAAACGCTTCAGGACTCCCTGTCCTCCGTGCGAGGTCCGCGCGCACCTTGAACTTCTTTTCAGCGAACGCACGGTCCGCCTCGTGAACAGCCTTCACCGTTTGACCGAAGCAATCGGCCGCGAACAGCAGATCCAGCCGGTTCACCTCGTCAAGTTGCCGGCAAATGCGCTCCTCGATCACGGTGCTGCCATGCATTGCCCCCAGCACCGCTCCGATCATCACGCCAATCGAATCGGTGTCGCGTCCCGAATTGATGCCGTCCTCGATCGCCTGATGGAAGTCGCCGTAGTTCGTCATGATGAAGCCGAGCGCCAGCGGCAATTCTTCGATCGAAAGACGCCGCGAGGGCCGATAGGCGTCGGACGCAATACCGGCTTTTCTCGCGGTATGCTCGACATCGTCACCAATCGGCGAGAAGCGTCCGATGATCCGGTGAAATTCCGTGACCACCGTCTCGTAGTCTTTGCCGCGCAGTCGCACTGCGGCATCGGCGATCGCGTCAATCGCTGCACGCGTGCCGTCCTTTGCGACGCCGAGCGCTGCCTCGACAACCGCTTCGATCGCGACGCCAGGCACGAACGCCGCGGCTACCGCACTGGCGAGCACACCGGCTGCTTCGAGCCCATAGCTCTCCTGATGCCCGCTGGCAAATGCGATCGCTTCGTCATAGGCGCCCTTGGGATCGCCGGCGTTGATCGCGCCGATCGGCGCGATGTACATGGCCGCACCGCAGTTGACCATGTTCCCCATTCCTCCTTGACGCGGATCGCAGGAAGCAAGCTGATGCCGCAAATAGATCCATTTCTCCGGATAAAACAATCGCTCGATCAGCACCGTCTCGCGCTGCAGTTCGGGTATCCATCGCGGAACCCAGGCGATCTGGCGCACCATTGCATCGGCCATATCCCACGCGTCGAGGTGCCGACCGACCTCGTTGTACACACTCATCAGCGATAGCACCATGAAGGTGTCGTCGGTGACAATGCCGCCTCCACGTATGCGTCCCTTACGGCCGGCTTCGTCATCTTTCGCGCGGTGCCATTCGGTATTGATCGAAGTGACTCGCCCGAAGCGCTCACGGATTTGCGACGCCGAAAGCTTCTCGACCGTGGCGCCGAGCGCGTCGCCGTACGCGATCCCGTACAGAAGTCCACGGATACGGTCCTGCAGTGACTGGTGGGCAATGCTCATACGTTTTCCTTGTCCTTGTTTTCGCCGCTGCCGTGTCGGGTCCGTTGCGTTTGGGACCTCGTTACGCTCGATTCCCGCCTGCCCACCATATGGCCATGGAAGCCGTAGTACATGATGTACAGGTAGCACGACACGGTTAGCACCATGTACACAAACTGAAAGTCATACACTCGCTTCAGGTGTGCAAAGAGTTGAGGCATCACGGCTCCCCCCACAATTCCCATAATCAGCAATGCCGATCCGGTTTCGGTAAACCGGCCCAGTCCTTTGATCGCGAGCGGAAAAATCGCCGGCCACATCATCGCGTGCGCAAAGCCCAGTGCAGCGATGAACGCAATCGACGTATAGCCGCCAGAGAGATATGCGCAAACGCTGAGCAGCACGCCAATGAGTGCGGAGACGACCAGATAGCGCTGCTGCGAGATAAAGCGCGGCACGAGAACGAGGCCGACCAGGTAGCCAACGAGCATCGCGGACATCGTGTAAGAGGTGAAGTGTTTGGTTGCGTCGAGCGGCAGATTCAGGCTTTGCCCGTATAGGCCGATGGCGTCACCGGCCAGCACTTCAGCGCCTATGTACGTGAAGATGCAAAGCACTCCAAACCAAAGATGAGGAAATGAAAAGATGCTGCGCGCGGAATGACTACTGCGCTCAGCGACATTGACTTCCGATGGCTTGATGTCGGGGAGAGACGAAAATGCGATGAAAATGGCGAGCGCCGCGAGAATGGCCGCGAGCGTGAGATACGGTCCGTGCAGTCTGGCGGCAAATGCGTTGAGCAGAGCGTCGGCATGTGCTGCTGTCGGCGCCGCTTTGACCCGGCTGACGAATTCGCCCACGCTACCCATAACCAATGCGCCGAATACGTAGGGGGCAAGGATACCCGCGGTCTTGTTGCAGATTCCCATGGTAGCCACACGCCGCGCCGCGCTGTCGATCGGCCCCAGAATGCTGACGTACGGGTTGTAGGCGGTCTGCATCAGGGACAGGCCGGTTCCGATCACCAAAAGGCTTGCAAGTACGCCGGGGTAGCTGTGCGCACCAACGAACCAGCTGAAGGACAGCGCACCGATCGACATGACTCCCAGGCCTGCCGCCATCCCTCTTTTCATCCCGATTCGCTTCAGCGCAGCGGCATACGGCAATGCGAACAGAAAGTATGGAACATAGAAGACGACGGTAATCAGGAGCGCCTGAACGTCATCAAGCCTGAAGGCCAATTTGACGAAGACGGTTAACGGCCCGTTTAGCCAACTGAAGGCCCCGGTCACGAAGTACAACATGCCGATGGTCAGCATCGGCCGGAGATATGTTCTGCCGGGCGGTTGGACGATTGGTTGAACGGTCAACATGGTTCCTGTCTCCTCCAATAAGTTTTGGCTTTGTCATGAGTATGGGAACGTTCCCATTCTGCAGAAAAAATATATCGATGTCGTCGCGACTCAGCGCCTCTCCCCTGATGCCACGGAGTCGCGCATCGATTTGCGACGCAGATCGGCGATCGATCCACGTTCAGTTAACGTGCATGGCAGATAAATCCGCGAGCCTTGGGCTGCCTCGACATCGCGTTTGAGGAGTTGCGCGACGGCCTCGGCGCCGATCTGACGAGCGGGCTTTTCTATCGTTGTGAGTCCTGGCCACGCGAATGCGCCCGCTTGAATGCCGTCGAAGCCAAGAATCGACACATCTTGTGGACAATGCAAACCCGTCTCTCGAACGGCGCCCATCGCTCCGAGCGCCATGAGGTCGTTCGCGGCGAACACACATAGATGTCCGCCCTCATGCCGCTCCAGCAAACGTCGCATAGCGAGTGCGCCGCCTTCCGTCGTGTAGTCGGCGTCTTCCACGGGCAGGGTGACGGGATCGATGTCATGCTTGATGCAATGTTCGTGTACCGCGCGCAAAAACCGCGCACGGGCAAGGCGGGTGCGCTGTCCGACGATGAGGGCGGGCCGAAGATGGCCTTGGGAGCGCAGGTAATCCATGCCCAGAGCCACGCCTTGTGCAATGTCCGAGCCAATCGAAGCACTGTCGGGAAACCGCTCCGCGCTCGATCCAATCATGATGCAAGGCAATCCAAAACGCTCGAGATCGCCGAGTTCGTCGGCGACTGGATTAATGATCGCGCCATCGACACGCGCCTGCATCATGGTGCTCAAATGCATCCTTTCCTTTTCCGCGCTCCAGTTGGACGAAAAAATCAGGATGGAAACCCCTGCATCCGCGGCCCGATCCTGTGCACCCCGCGCAACCTCGCCCCAAAACGGATTCGCGATGTCCGGCAAGACAAGCCCCAGCATGCCGCTGCGGCCCGAACGCATGCTGACCGCCAGTTCATTACGTGTGTAGCCCAGCGCTTTCGCAGCCAGCAGCACCTGCTCTCTCGCCGAATCGGAAATGTTAGGCGCGTCCGACAGCACCCGTGCCGCAGTACTTTTGGAGACCCCTGCACGCTTCGCTACGTCGATGACGGTCGGCCTGCGTCCGTTGAGGGACTCCATCGCTGGTCTCCTGTTCGCTTATCGATTTTGATTTGGGAACGATACCACAGATTTTCCGATGGTCAAGCTGAACGCGGAAAACGTGCATCGACCTGTTGATCTCGCGCGCCGCGGTGCTTGATGTGTTGTGAAATCACTGCATCGGCGTGGACGCATCATCGACGCAGGCACCGCATGCCGATGCAATCCATCGGAAGGCGGGCTCGACCGCCGTCGAGCGCGCGGGCAGCTTCGATTTCATGAGCCACAGAGGCGGCATTGCAACCCCTGGCACCTGTGGCAGTCGGCATACGCGCTGTTGCGCCAGCGCTTCGCTCGCGAACAGCTGCGAGACCATGGCAATGCCGGCCTCCCGCTGCGCAGCCGCCACGAGCAAATGCGGATCGGCACTCGTCATGACGCGCCGGGTTTGCAGACCGCTGCGCCGCAGTTCGGGCAACCAGGGTGCCCATTCCTGTGATTGTTCGTGCACGAGCAGCGGTGCACGCGCCAGCACCTCGGGAAACGGCGCGTGATACAGCCCGCTCGCAGTCTCGGGTCCGCAGATCGCCACTTTTTCTTGCTCCATCAGCAGCAGGCATTCGACATCCGGCGACTTGATCGGCTTGGCCGATATCACGAGATCGATGTCGACGCGGTCGATCTCGGTGACCTCCATATCGGTCACCAGCCAGATCTCGACGTTCGGCATCGCGGCCGTCAGTTCGCCCATGCGCGGAATCAGCCAGCCCGAGGCAAATTCCGGCGGGCAATAGAGCAGCACCGAATCGGGGTTGCCATACGGCTCGATCCTCTCGCGGCCGTCGCTCAGCAGCGCGAGCGCGCCGGCCACTGTCTGCGCAAACAGCTTGCCGGCCGCGGTCAACACGACGCCCCGGCCCACACGCAAAAAGAGAGATTGTCCGGTCCATTCCTCGAGTTGAAGGATCTGATGGCTAATCGCGGACTGGGTCAGCGACAGCTCCTGAGCCGCACGTGTGAACGAGCCCAGTCGGGCCGCCGAATCGAAGGCCAGCAATGCCTGGAGAGGTGGAAGTCTTCGCATCGCGGTATGAACGAAATCGATAGTTCCAGAAAAATCCTTCGCTTTTATATCAATTGTGTCCGGCGAATCATAGCGTTTATGGAATTCCGTCTGAAAGGACGACAAGTCATATGAATCGATTTACTGGCACCTTACATACCGAGATCATGACCTCCGCCTTGCAAAAAGACCCATTCGCCACCGACTCCGCGCAAGCAACCAATCGTTCCCCGCAGCAGCAAGACCCCGCTTCGCCGACCTACGCCGGACCGCTGTCATTCTTGCGTCGCCCCTATAGCCGTGATCTCACCGGCGTCGACGTTGCCATTTCCGGTGTGCCGCTCGACCTTGCAACCACCTACCGCCCCGGCGCGCGCCTCGGCCCCGCTGCCGTGCGTGCGGCCTCGGTACAACTGGCGGAGTTGGGCATTTATCCATGGGGCCTTGCGCCGCTCGACGCACTGAACGTGATCGACTATGGCGACTGCTGGTTCGATGCGCATCGGCCGTGGACGATCCGCGATGCCATTGCGGCCCACGCCCGCACTATCCTCGTCTCAGGGGCCAAGATGCTGACGCTGGGCGGCGACCACTACATCACATACCCTCTGTTGATCGCACACGTCGAACGTTTCGGCCGCCCCCTCGGGCTGATTCATTTCGACGCGCATTGCGATACATGGCCCGACGAGCACGCGGATTCGCTCAATCACGGCACGATGTTCTACAAGGCGATCCGCGAAGGCCTGATCGATCCGGCGCGGTCGGTTCAGGTCGGCATCCGGACGTGGAACAGCGACTTCATGGGTGTACGCGTACTCGATGCCCCCTGGGTGCATCGTCACGGCACAGCAGCTGTGGTCGACCGGATTTTCGAGGTGGTAGGCGATGCCCCCGTGTATCTGACCTTCGATATCGACTGTCTCGATCCTGCCTTCGCCCCGGGCACCGGCACGCCCGTCGCGGGCGGACTCTCCTCGGCGCAGGCACTGGAGATCGTGCGCGAGCTGGACGGGATTCAGCTTGTCGGCGCCGACGTCGTGGAAGTGGCGCCGTCCTACGATCAGAGCGATGTCACCGCGCTCGCGGCCGCGCATCTCGCGGCCGACATTCTGTTCCTCATGCGCAAGCAACCCCACCCCTGAACGCGCCAACTCACTATAACGACCATAGACCCTATCGGAGACATCATGCCAGCACCGAATTTACGGATAGCGCTCGCCTTGCTCACCTGTTGTGCATTCGCGACGACAGCGCTCGCAGACGAGAACATGCTCAACGTCTATAACTGGGACGATTTTATCGCTAAGGATACCGTCCCAAACTTCGAGAAGGAGACCGGCATCCACGTCCGCTACGACGTGTTCGATAGCGACGACACGTTGCAGGCGAAGCTGCTTACCGGTTCGTCTGGCTACGATATCGTCGTGCCTTCGTCGAGCTACCTCGGCGCGCAAGCGGCCGCGGGGATCTACCTGAAGCTGGACAAGTCCAGGCTGCCGAACCTTGCCAACCTGGATCCGCAACTGTTGAAGCTGACCGACGCGGCCGACCCGGGGCATCAATACGGCGTGCCCTGGGCATGGGGCACGACCGGTCTCGCGTACAACGTCAGCCAGGCGCGCAAGGCACTCGGGCCCTCCGTCGCGCTCGACAACTGGGACGTCCTCTTCAAGCCGGAATACCTGAGCAAGTTGAAGAGCTGCGGCGTCTCGCTGCTCGACTCGCCGACCGACATGTTTTCCATCGCCCTGCACTATCTCGGCAAGGATCCGAACAGTCACAATCCGGCTGATTATCAGGCCGCCTATGAATTGCTGAAGAGCATTCGCCCTTATGTGACGCAATTCGCCCTTTATTCATGGATCAATGACCTCGCCGGCGGGGACATCTGCTTCGGGGTGAGTTGGTCGGGCGACGTCAAGATGGCTGCGAGCCGCGTGCGCGAGGCACACAAAGATATCGTGCTGGCGTACGTCATACCGAAGAGCGGTGCACCGGTCTCGTTCCAGATGATGGCGATCCCGAAGGACGCGCCTCATCCGGAAGCGGCGCTCAAGTGGATCAACTACATCGAGCGGCCTGAAGTTCACGCAGCGATAACCAACACGATTTACTACCCCAACGCCGACAGCGCCGCTTCGAAGTTCGTTAAACCCGAGCTGCTCGACGACCCAATGGTTTATCCAAAGCCCGAGGTCCTTGCAACGCTGTTCATGCAACAGCCGCTGCCCGCGGCAATCAAGCGTCTGGAAACGCGTCTTTGGTCGCAGCTGAAGGACGGCCGCTAAGGTCGCGCCTGTCACACGGCGGCAGCACGGCGCCATAACAGCACTTCAGCCCCCCGACGACACCGTCGCGAACTGACTGATGGCTTGCCGCTTCGCCGGCAAGCCTTGGCGGGCGGCTGCACCACTCCCCCCGACGCCAACCGATTTGGGCCCGGATAGGGACTCGCTTTGCCCTTTAAAAGGCCACACAGTAAGGAGACTTTCCATGCGGTGGAAACTGATCTGCCTGTTCGTGAGCGGCACCGTCCCGTGTCTCGCGACAGCCGATCCGATCTCCGCGCGGATCGAAGGACTGCAGCAAGAACTCAAGGCGCTGCAGAAGGAGGTGGAGTCGCTGAAGGCCGAACTCGCCGCAAAACCGCCCGCTGCAAACGCGCCAAAAATCGTCGATGCGTCGGTATCCGGCTACGGAAACGCGCCTGCAAGGCTGACCAACGACGACGTCGCCGACATGAAGCAGCAGCTCGCGAGCCAGCAGCTGAAAGTCGACTCGCTCTCCGATGCCGCCACCTCGGGACCGCTCGCCGGACTTTCGGTGACCGGATATATCGATCCCGCGTACGTCTATAACCGGGCCGCCAGGACCTCGTCGTTTCTCTTCGCGAATCACGAGTCATCCTATACGTACTTCAACGGCACGATCGGCGACGTCTACCTCAACATCAAGAAGACGTTCGGTGTCGGCCCCATGGCGCCATCGGCCGAATTCTCGCTGATGCCCAATCGGGGCAATGGCATTTCGCTGCTGGCAAACGAGCATGGCAACATTGGCAACAACATTCTCAACACGGCATTCGTCACCGTGCCGTTGTCGGGCACGACGACCTTCCTTGCCGGACTGATGAGCGCGTTCGGCGGATATGAATATCAGCTGTCCACGCAAACGCTGACTCTGACCCATAACCTGCTCTATGACTTCTCGGACCCGGCCGCCTACGTCGGCGTCGGCCTCAATTACACGCCCCAAGCCAGCAACTGGTCCTGGAAGTTCATGCTCGGCAATGAACAGGCCCGGACCTACGGCGCCGTCACGCAGACAGGACAGAATGCGCTTGGCGACCCTGTCACGACAAGCAACCGCGTGCCGAGCTTCGCCGCGCGAGCGGACTATACGTGGTCCACGGCGCTCGACACCGGTGGCTCGTTCACCATCGGGCGGCAGACGTTGCCGAGCGCCCACGATCCGGTGACAGGCCGCACCGTTTATGGAGCGGGCGGCCAGGCATCGAGTTCGGGCGGATACTTCATATTCGGCGAGCTCGACGCCACTTACACGCTTGCCGATGCGCAGTTCAATGCCGAGGCCGACTATGGCACGCAGCAACGCGCCGCGTTCAATGGCGGCAATGCACAGTGGTATGGCTTGTCATTGCTGGCACACCGCAAGTTCTCGATGCCGGTCGTTGGCCGCATGGGCGCCACCGCGCGCTACGACTTCCTCGTCAATAGCCAGAACGGTGGTGGGGGTGGGGGCATATTCCTGAACGGTAACGGCATGGACCCTTACAACGGCTTTGGCATTGGCGCGGACTGCCTGGCAAACTCGAAGGCAAACGGCGGCCTCGGATTCGAATGCAAGGGGGCGGTTCGTCAGGACGTTGCGCTGAATCTGCTCTTCTATCCGACGCAGCAGATTACGGTGAAGGTCGAGTATCGGCACGATTGGGCAAACAACCGGGTCTTCCTCCGCAATGATGGATCGTATGCCAAGGCGAATGACTTGTTCGCCATGCAGTTCATTTACGCCTTCTGAGCGGCATCGAAGCGAGCGCCGGCATGCGGCGCCCCCCGCTCACGCACCGATGCGCTTGAGATACGTACCAACGAGTTCGAGGAGCCGCTCCCTGCTGAAGCTCGCGTCATGGCCGCCGTGGACGACCTTGACTGGCAAACGCGCGAGACGCTGCATGGTCTTCACGTAATCCGGCACCGACGAGTGATGAAGGTCGTCGATCAACGGGCCATCATAGATCGCATCCCCCGAAAATAGCGTTTGTGTACGCGCTTCCCAAAGGCCGATGCTGCCCGGTGAATGCCCCGGCAGATGCAGCACCTCGAAATGTCTGTCGCCGGTATCGATGATGTCGCCGTCGACGAGTTCGCGTGTCACATGAGCTGGCTTGATGTGCCAGCTCGCGAGTTCATATCCCGCGTGCGGCAACGCATCCACCACGGAGCCCTCGTAAGGGAAATCGGCAAATGCACTCTTGAAGTACTCGGGATTGAAGCGGTCGTCCGCGAGCGTATATGACCATTGCGGATTACGCAGCCCCGGCGCCTCGAGCCGATGGACCATGCATTCGTCGAACTCGTGAAGATTGCCCACGTGATCGAGATGCGCGTGCGTCGCGATTGCTGCCGTGCGTTTACCAAACAGGTGCTTGCCGGCCTCCTTGAGGCTCGAAAAGCCCATTCCAGAATCGATAATCAGATCGCGATCACGGCCACGCACGTACCAGATGTTGCACCGGAACAAGGGAATCACATGTGGCTCCCAGAACAGATAGACGTCGTCGTCTAACTGCTTGCACTCGAACCATTTGGCAGCGATTTTTAGCATCACGGTCGATCGAAATTAATCTGGATTACATAATTCTCGCACGAGGCAACGGGGTGACACAATATCGATTCCGCCATGATTTAACTGGCTGAAGAAGGAATACGTATCGTATTTGAACTGACCGACTCTTGCGTTTACCGCGACAGAAGCAGACTGGGTATTCAGCGGCGCGCGGCGCGCCGCGCGCCGCCGGTAGCTCTACATAAAAAGCTGGACCGAGGGCAATGCGGCGTCGCAGTTCAGCAGGTTGACCCGTTTCTGCCGCACCTTCAGCATGCCGTCGCGCAGCACAAGGGTGTGCTCGGCCGTACAGGCATAGACCTGCTGTTCCTCGCCGCGCGTCTCCACGTATATGTAGCGGGTGCGCGTGAGGTACGTACCGCTCTCGTGGTCCTGCACCACCACTTCCGGACTCTGCAGCACGTGCAGGCAACGGCTTTCCGGCTGCAGGGAGAAAGCACGCGGGCTGCGCATGCGCTCGATGCGCAGTTGAAGCAGCAGGCGGTCTTCGTACATCAGCGACGCGTGGTTAATGCCATCCGGCTGGCCCGGCACGAGCGGAATCCAGTAGCGGCCGTCGTCCGCGAAGAGCGCGAGCCAATCGTCGAGGCGTTTGTCGTCGATCAGCCGTGCTTCTTCATAGACGAAGGCGATCAGGTCATCCCGCGCGGGCGGCGTCGTGAGTTGGGGCTGGCTCATTTTGTTTTATCTCCTGACTGGATTTCCGGTGACATGTATCGGGCCCATGCGCGGAACTGATTGCGCATGGAGATTTCGCTCGTGCCGTTGGCGGTGGTGTCCTCCTGCCCGACTTCGGAGGCATCGAAGTTGCGGTGCAGGCTCACCCACTCATTGCCGCCTGCACGCAACCCTTCCTGCATCGCGCGGTAGGCGTGCAGGTCGTCGTGGCCGACTACGGACATCGGCGAGTTGATCAGTCGCGTGTACATCAGCGTACGGCGCAACAGGTCCTCCGGCGCACCCTTGGGGCGGAAAGTCCACGATTCCACGATCGTCTTGCCGGGCGCCACCGGCCGCACTACGCGGATCGCCTGAATGGCGCCCTTGATGGTCAGGCTCGGATAGAAGACGGTGTTGTGCCGCACCGTTGCGAGGATCTCCGCGGCACGTGTCACACCATAGACCTCGGCCATGCGCTCCTCGTATTCGGGCATGCGGACATAATTGGCATGCAATGACACCGTGCCGACTCCCGTGTAACTGTGCCCGTTGGCGAACACCCTCACGCCCATCTCGTCGGAGAACGCATAGCCCGATGTGAAGGGCACCAGCTGTTCGATCGCCATCGGCAGGGGCTCGTCTTGCGGCTTGCCGGCCCACAGCTGTCTTGCCGTGCCGGCAGACGACTCGTGCGCCACCATGGGGTGCATGGTGTCGTTCAGGTTCTCGATGAACATCTTCCAGTTGCAGTCGTGGGTGTAGCGCAGTACGCCCCCCGCGACTTCAAGCTCGCCCTCCGGCGCGCGATCGGCCATGTTGTCGATGGACGTCAGCGCCTCGCCAAAGTACGCGTGGAACGCCGGACCGTCGTCAGCCAGGCGGGCAAACACAAAACCGCGATAGCTCGCCACGTGCCGCAACGCCCCCATGCCCTGGCTCGCGGGGCAGGCATCCAGGCTGGTGCCCTCGTAGCCTTGCCGCAGCGGTATCGACAGCAGCGCGCCATCCGTCTTGTACGTCCACGCGTGATACGGGCAACGGAAGAAGCGACCGACATTCCCGCTGGCCTGCGAAACCAGCCGGGTGCCCTTGTGTGCGCACCGGTTGCGCAGGACTTTCACCGTGCCATCGGGCTGCCGCACCATGATGACGGGCTGCCCCGCGATGTCCGCCGTGATGAAGTCGCCGGCTTGCGGCACCTGGCTGTCGTGACCGACGTACACCCACGCCCGTGACCAGAGCCGCTCCATTTCCAGCGCGAAGACCTCCTCATCGAGATAGACGTCCCGATGGACCTGCTCGTCCTGCACCAGCCGGCGCAGGGCTTCCGGATTGTCCCGGTATTGACCCATGATGTTCCCGCTCCCCTTCACGCATCGAGCACCAGCCGCCCGCAGCCGGCGCGCGACACGCAGATTTGCATCACATTGCCTGCCTGCCGTTCCGACTCACTGAGGCAATAGTCGCGGTGATCGAGTGCCCCTTCCAGCACCGTCGTCCGGCACAGCCCGCATTCACCGCGCTTGCAGTCGTAAAGCGGGTCGAGGCCCGCCTCCAGCATGGCGTCAAGAATCGATTCCCCGGCCGCCACCGTGAGCGTGCGACCCGACTGGCGCAGCTCGACTTCAAAGCCGGTGTCGGACGCCGCGGCAGGCGGCGCGGCAAACCGCTCGAAATGAATGTCCTCACGAGCCCACCCGCGCGCGTACGCCTGGGCCAGCACCGCGTCGATCATCCCCGCCGGGCCACAGACGTAGAGGGGCTGGCCGGGACGCAAGCCTTGCAACAGTGCCGCGATATCCAGCACCGGCAGTACGCCCTCGTCGGCGTAAAGCGATAGGTGCGCGCCGGCGATGCCGCGCAGTTCCTGCGCAAATGCCAGCTGGCGGGTGTCGCGGGCGCTGTAGTGCACGCGGTAGCGCCGCCCGGCGCCCGCCAACGCGGCCGCCATCGACACAATGGGCGTGACCCCGATGCCACCGGCAATCAGCACGGCGTCTTCGGCATCCACGTCGAGCACAAAGGCGTTGCGCGGCTGGCTGGTCAGCAACCGGCTGCCAGGCTTCAGCATGGTGTGCATCCAGCGAGAGCCGCCCAGACCATTGTCTTCGCGCCGCACGGCGATGCGGTAGACCTCAGGCGCCAGCGTGGCGCCCACCGTGCCGTTGATCAACGAGTAATGCCGCCAGTCCGCGGTGCCGCCAGGCGCGACCCGCACGCGCAGATGGGCGCCCGCGGTGTACCCCGGCAGCGCCCTGCCCGCCGGATCCCGCAGACGGAACTCGGTGATGGTGCCGGTCAGCGGAATCACTTCGTCGACCACCAGTTCGATCGTTGCGTCGGAGCCAGTCATGCCGAGGCTCCTTTCGCATCCGCCGTCATCAGCGTCGCCCACGCGCGGAACTGGTTGCGCATCAGCAGTTCGTTAGTGCCGCTCACCTCCTGCTCCGGCTCCAGCTGTTCGCCGTCGCGGTACTCACGATGCAGGCTGATCCATGGATTGCCCTGGGCGGCTAGCGATCTCTGGACGCCCTCGAAAATATGGATGTCGTCATGTGCCACCACCGACATCGGCGAGAACGTCAGCCGGTTGTAGGTCAGCGTGCGCTCCAGTAGCACCTGCGGCGCTCCTTTGGGTGCCAGCGCCCAGACCTCGACCAGCGTACGGTCCACGCCCAGCGGCTTGATCACACGCAGCGTCTGCGGCGATCCCTTGAGCGCGAGTGACGGAAACAGGACCACGTTCTGCGGCGCGAAGCCGAGAATTTCAGCTGTTCGCTGCGCGCCATGGGCCGCCTCCAGCGCCTGCCGGTAATCCTCCGGCATGTCATATCCCGAATGGATGCTGGCGTGGATCCCCAGCACGCTGTGCCCGTTCGGATAGATACGCGCGCCAGTTCTCGTGAAGAAGTCATAGCCCGAGCCGAATGGCAGCAGTTGCTGCAGCGCTATCGACTCCGGCGCATTGGCCGGCTGCGTGTCCTGCACGGACCTGGCCGTCGCCGAGACCGACTCGTGCGTGGAAACCGGGTGCACCGAATCATTGACGTTCTCGAGGTACATCTTCCAGTTGCACCGCATCACGCTGCGCAGGCAGCCGCCGGCAATTTGCAGTTCGCCCATGGGGGAGCGGTCGGCGAGGCTGTCGAGCACCGTCAGCACGGGACCGAGGTAATCCGAAAACTCCGGGCCGTCCGCCGACAAACAAGTGAAGACGAAACCGCGATGCACCGCCATGCGTGGCGCCACCAGGCCAGCTCCGGACTCGCAGGCGTGCATGCGGGTATGTTCATAGCCAGTCTTCAGCGGCACGGCCAGCAAGGCGCCATCGGTCTTGTAGGCCCACGCGTGGTATGGACAACGAAATAATTTGCCGGTGTTGCCTTGCACCTGGCAAACGAGTCGCGCACCTTTGTGGGCACAGCGGTTCATCAGCACCCGCAGGTTGCGGTCCGGCTGGCGCACCAGGATCAGAGGCTGGCCGGCGATCTCCGTGGTGTAGTAGTCGCCCGGTTCGGGCACCTGGCTTTCGTGGCCGACGTAATTCCAGCTGCGCTGGAACAAGCGTTCCTGCTCGAGGCGGAACAATTCCTCGCTGAGGTAGACGTCGCGGTGCACGCGGTCTTCCTGCACCAGCGCGCGGATGGCGCCGGCATCGTCCCGGTAGCGGGTCATGTCAAGTCTCCTTCCTCGTTGCTCGCCAGTGCCGGGCGCGCGACAAAACGACAAGTGGCATGTGGGTGCACGGCGGCGCACGCGGTTTCCTGCACCCGCACAGGTTGCCCCAACACAATCGCGGCGACGGTGCGGAACATGCCTGCGATCGGCGCGCAGACCGGCTGGACCGCCGACCCGTAGCCCGCGGCAAAGGGGCTGTTGAAAACATTGAGAACCAGACCATCGCCGCTGCGCTCGAAGTCCCACCGCCCCCAGCCGAGGGCGGGCGAGGTTTCGCAGATCAGATCGAGCAGCGCATTGCCGTCGCCCGCCCCGCGGCCGGCCAGGCCGTCGAGATAGGCGAGAATGCTGCGCTTGCCGTGCCGGGCCGTAGAGTCGGCGAAGGCGCACAGCGCTTGCGCCCGCGCGGTGTCATCCAGCAACTGCAGCATGCCCATGAGGACATCGGGGCGCATCAGCAGGTAGCGGCGATCATGGTCACGGACCTCTCCGCGCACCAGATCGAAAACGAGCCGCTGTGCGATCGGCGTGGCCAGGGGTGAAGTCGGGGTTGTCATGGCGCTCCCTTCCTTCAGGCGTGCCCGGGGCGCCTGCGCGCCTCACTGGGCAGCGTTTCCGGCGTGAACATGAGCGCGATCACCGTGATGCCCCCCAGCACGATCAGATAGAGCGCGACAGGCGTCGCCGAGTGATACTTCGCCAGCAGGGCCGTGGCGACCATCGGCGCCACGCCGCCGCCGATCACCGACGACAGTTCGCGGCCAACGCCCATGCCGGAGTAGCGCACTTCCGTCCGGAACAGCTCTGCCATATAGCTCGGCTGTACACCGACCATGGCGGCCAGCACCACGGAATCGGCCAGCACGTAAGCGAGCAGCACCAGAGACGGCTGGCGCGTATCGATCAGCCAGAAGAACGGGAACGCCACCAGCATCACGCCGACCGCGCCCGCCATATAGACGGTGCGTCGGCCGATTCGGTCGGACAGGTGGCCATACGCCAGTGCGGTGCCCATGACCAGCACCATCGAGATCGTCAGCCCTTCCAGCATGACCTGGTTAGGAATGCCAAGATGTGCGCCATAGGCGAGCGAGAATGCGAAGAAGATATAGGACGCGCCGCCTTCCGCCATGCGCAGCCCCACCACCATCAGCACTTCCTTCGGCTGCTGGCGCAGCACTTCGATCACGGGCAGGCGCACACCGTGGCCGCTGCGCCTGGCCGCCACGAACTCCGCGCTTTCGGGAATCCGGCTGCGGATGTAGTAGCCCGCCAGCACCAGCACGATGCTGGCGAGGAACGGGACGCGCCATCCCCAGCTCATGAAGTCTTCGGCAGGCAGCTTCTGCGCCGCCCAGAAGGCGACTGCCGACAGCACGAAGCCGACGGTCGCCCCGCTCGGGCTCCAGGCCGACAGGAAGCCTCGCCGCGTCGGCGGCGCATTCTCACTGATCAGCAGGATGCTGCCGCTCCATTCGCCGCCAGCAGCCAGCCCTTGCAAGAGGCGCAGCAACACCAGCAGCACGGGCGCCCAGATCCCGATCTGCCGATACGTCGGCAGGAGGCCCATCAGGGCGGTGGCAAGCCCCATCACGACCAGCGTCAGCACCAGAACCAGCTTGCGGCCGTAGCGGTCGCCCACGTGACCGCAGATCACGCCGCCGAGCGGGCGCGCGACGAACCCCACCGCGAAGCCGCCGAAGGCCGCCAGCGTGCCCACCAGCGGGTCCGTGCCGATCGGGAAGAACAGCTTGCCGAAGATCAGCGCCGCGGCCGTGCCATATAGAAAGAAGTCATACCATTCGAGTGCCTGCCCGACGATCGATGTCATGACGGTCTTGCGCAACATCGCCCGCCGCGCATCGGCAGCCACCGGCATACCGGCCGCGGCTGATCCTTGTTCCACATTCATGTTGTCTCCTTGATTCTCGTTCTCTGCCTGTTGTGGTGTGTGCGCCGGGCCGTTACGGCGTGGCGTCTTGTCTCCACGCGCGCACGGTGTCATCGGTGCCCGGCGAGGGGATGCCCATGGGAAACGGCCAGTCCGAGCCGAACAGCACATTAGGGCGGCCGAACACCTCCTGTGCCAGCCGCAGGCCGGCGGGCTGGTGCGCGATGCAGTCGGCGAAGAAGCGCCTCGCCGCCTGCAAGGGCGGCTCGATCTGTGCCGGCACTCCCGGACGCCCGGTGTCGAAGCCACGCTGCAAGCGTCCGCACACCGCCGGGAACGCGCCGCCAGCGTGCGCGAGGCAGAAGCGGATGCGCGGGTACTGCTTCGGGACATCCGCCATCAGCAGTTGCGACGCCGCGACCGCGGTCTCGTAAGGATTACCAAGCAAGTTTTCCATGTAATGCCGTGTGAGCCTGCCGTCGCAACAGTGCGCCGGATGAAGGAAGACGAAGGCGCCCTGCGCGTCCAGCCGCTCCCACAGCGGCCGGTGCGCCGGATCGCCGTAATCGACGGCGTCAACGCCTCCTGCCGCCAGCGCGTATCCTGCATGAGCCGACTCGCCATAACACGCGGCCAATGCCTGCGCCACCGCCGGGTGCTCCATCGGCAAATGCAGCAAGGCACCCAGCTTTGCACTGTGGCGAGTGGCGATCTCGAGCAGGCCATCGTTGACGTAACAAGCCCAGGTGTGGGCTGCGACGGCGTCCAGGTGCTGCCGGTAGAGCGGCGGCGGCACCGATACCAGCGCACGCCGCACGCCGTTGGCCTCCATCCAGGCGAGCAATCGCTCGGGGTGATACAGGTCCATGGCCATCAGCGGCTGGCCGTCGATCACCATCACACCGTCGGCAGTCCGCCTGACGACACCGTCCAATGGCGGCAATGCAGCCCTGCCGCCGGGCACAAGGTGAGTATGGACATCCAATGCGATCGAGGACATGGGTTTTCCTTCGTCTTCCGACAATCCATACGCGGGGTCACCGTGGCTCCAGGTTGGCATTCATCTCCCCTCCCCAGAATTCCGGCGACCACGTCGGCCCCCAGATGTACGGCAAGACCGTCCAGTCCCGGCTCACCCATTGGTCGCTGATCTTGTCCATGTCGGCGTAGTACTCCACCCAGCTACCCCACGGATCCCGCACATACTGGAACAGGTTCGACGCCAGCGCATGTCGTCCCGGGCCGAAGCTGTCCCGGTAACCCGCCTCGCGCATGCGCCAGGCGCCGAAACCGATGTCGTCGATCCCGCCCATCTGGAAGCTGGCATGCTGGAAGCCGCGGTGCGTACTGGCGATCAGGCCGAAACAGTGGTGGTCGATCACGCCCTCGCCCGCAGCGAGGAAGCTCACCTTTCCGACTGCCCTGTCGGCCACACGCAGGCCGAGCGTATCGCACAGGAAGCGCTCCGCCCTTGCCAGGTCGGGGGTGAAGATCAGCACGTGGCCTATCTTGAGCGGGGCGCGCCCGCCATCGAGTGCCTGCCACGCCGCGACGTCCACCGGCCGGCGCAGCACGGCATCGGCGGCGGGCTCCGCGAGCGACCCCGGAACATGTGGGCTGAGATGAATCCATGTACCCCACGGGTCCTGGAACCAGAGCCCGTCGCGGTGGCCGCCGGGCGGGGCCTGCTCGAGGACGTCGAGTCCGGCCTGTGTCAGCTTCTCGATGAAGGCCGCGCGCTGCAGCGGATCAAAGTAGAAAGACACGTGATGCAGCCGCTTGCCCGCGCCGGCCGACAAGATCAGTTCATCGTTGGTTCGGCCAGGCGAGCGCATGCGCAGCACGCCCGGTTGCACCGTCGCGGTTTCGAGGCCGAAGGTCTCGTAGAAGGCCCGGGCGGCGCCCAGGTCCGGTACTTCCAGGCCAAAGCCGTTCAGGCCGAGCACGCTGGGTCCACGGATCATTGCGAACTCCCTTGCGGCGCGGGCACGCCGACGATGGATGCATAGAGGTCTTCGGCACGTTGCGGGGCGATCGGCACGATGGCGGCGACATGGTCGTCCGGGCGAATCAGCACCAGCGTGCCGTCCGCCACGCCGAGGCGCTCGCGCAACTGGTTGCCGACATCGAGCAGGGCGCGGTCGCGCAGGCCGGAGTCGAGGGGGGCGTCCCAGCGCGACACCACGAAGTGACGCAAGGCGGGGGACGTGTTGTGTGGGATCTGCGGCTGGCGGCGCACGTCGTCGAAATACAGCGCGAGGAAATTGCCGTCGACGAGATCGTGGACCCGGACTGGCCGTCCGGCGGGGCCATGCAGCAGGAAATCCGGGATGCGCTCGCCTACCTGCAGCGGCGGCGGCTCGGCCTCCGTTCGGATCATCGACCAGTCGCCGCTGCCGTTGATATCCAGCCGCACGCCCAGCAGCGTGCGCGTATAGGCGTTGCCCCAGTCCTGCAGCGCCGCGGTGGGTTTTGCCTCGTCCTGCATGGCCATGTGGTGACGCGCGGCCTCCGCCATCTCGCCCGCGCCTTCCTCCGCAACCGGGCGCTGTTCGCGCTCGTAGCCGTCCAGCAGGCTGCTGTCGGCCCAGCCGCGCAGCACCCACGCGAGGCGCCATGGCAGGCTGATGGCATCCAGCACGCCGGTATTGAGGCCAAGCGCCCACATCGGTGTAATCAGATGCGCAGCGTCGCCCATCAGGAACACGCGGTCGCGCCGCCACTGGCGCGCAATGCGGTGGTGCACGCGGTAGCTCACCCGCCCCAGCAACTCGACCTTGTCGACCTTGCCGATGAAGCGCAGCACCTTGCTGCGCAGCGCCTCGTCGGTGGGTTCGTCCGCGTCCCTGGCGAGCGGATAGAGGAAGCGCCAGCAGTGCGGCTGCCGCACCAGGATCATCCACTCCTGCGCATCCGAGAAGTACGCGAGATAGGGATAGTCGCGCGGATTGGCCACATCGAGGTCGACCTTGAGATCCACCAGCATGTAGCGCACATCGAGCGACGTGCCGACCACCGGAACACCGCATTGCGCGCGCACCGTGCTGCGGCCGCCGTCGCACGCCAGCAGGTAGCTGCCCTCGAAGCGCTGCGGGCCATCGGGCGTGTCGAAGATGGCTTGCACACCGCTGGCGCCGGAGTCGAACGACACCAGGCGGTGCTTCATCAGCAAGCGGCCTTGCGGCACACGCTGCACCGCGTCGCGCAGGATCGGCTCGAGATGGTGCTGCGGCAGGTTGACGACGAACGGGTAGCGCGTCTCGTCGCGCAGCACGGCCGTGCGCACAGACGACTGCGAGAGATTGCTCTCCCGTTCGATCTCGCCGATCTCTTCGACTCGAAGCGCACGCTCCAGCACGGCATCGGCGACGCCATAGCGGCGAAAGGCCTCCAACGTGCGCGTCAGCAGCGTGCCCGCCTTGGTGTCGAGCGACAGGCTGCCGTCTTCCTCGAACAGCAGAAAGGGAATGCCGTAGTACGCAAGACCGAGCGCCGTGGTCAGCCCGATCGGCCCAGCGCCAACGATCAGTACAGGCTGCATGGTTGTGGTTCTCCGGTGAATGTCATTGCTCGTGCCCCGCGGGTTCGCTGGCCTGCCAGGCATAGTCCCGGCTGAGCACCGACGCGGTCATGGTGGCGGCGTCGGACAGCAGGAACATCAGCGGCCCCGTGACGTCCTCCGGCTGGCCTACCCCGAGCGTGGCGGCCCAGTGCGCGTCGTCGCTCCCGGCATTGGCATGCCGGTACTGGGGCGTGTCGATGACGCCGGGGGCGATCAGGTTGACCCGCACCCGATGCCGGGCCACCTCCTTCGCTGCACTTTTGATGAAGGCCACCAGTGCGGCTTTGCTGGCGGCATACGCGGCGGACTCGGCCCAGCCGCTATGGGCCAGTCCCGACGAGAACGCGAGCACGCTGCCGCGCCGCCGCCGGATCATGCCGGGCATCGCAGCCTGGTAGCACCACACCACGCCATCGAGATTGATGCCGAGCGTGCGCTGCCAGTCAGCCGGCGCCGTGTCATGCACAGCCCGGCGCGGCTGCACCGCCGCTGCGCAGACCAGACCGTCAATGTGGCCATGTTCGTTCTCGATGGACCGCATGGCGGCCATCACGGCATCGCGGTCGCTGACGTCGAGCCGGACAAACTGCAGGCGCGGCTCGGCGGCCAGCAACGCCGCGGCGGCGTGCTCGTCCACGTCGCAGACAATCACCGCTGCCCCCGCCCCCGCGCAGGCACGCGCAAGCGCCGCGCCGATCCCGTTCGCGCCGCCCGTGATGACGATCACGTCGCCGCTTGCATCGAAGCTGGCTTTCATGGGCGCCTCCGCATGTCCGTAACACTCGATTGTCCATACAGGTCGGTCTCGACCACCCGGTTGACCAGTTCGCCCAAGCCCGTACCGCGCACGGTCACGACGTCGCCGGCTTGCAGGAAAACCTGCGGCTCGCGTGCGTTGCCCACGCCGGCCGGCGTGCCGGTCAGAACGAGGTCGCCCGCGTGCAGCGTCATACCGAACGACAACTCGGCGATGAGCTCGGGAATATCGAAAGCCATCTGCGACACTGAGGCGTCCTGCAGTAGCTCGCCGTTGACGAGGCATTGCAGCCGGACTTCGCGCGGATCGATCTCGTCGGCCGTCACCAGGAAGGGCCCCAACGGCATGCTGCTGTCGATGCTCTTGCCCTTCAGCCACTGGCCGCCGTGACGGCGTTGCAGGTCGCGCTGAGAAATGTCGTTTGCGAGGCAATAGCCCCAGACGTGCCGCATGGCGTCTCTCGCGGCGATGCTGCGGCCGCCGGTGCCGATGACCAGCGCGAGTTCGGCCTCGTAGTCCCATTTGGCCGAGATGCGCGGATCGAAAGCGATGTCGTCGCGCGGTCCAATGACGGTGTGCGGACTCTTGGTGAAGAAGGTCGGGGCTTCGGGACGCGACACGTCCTGCCCTTCACGCTTGCCCTCGCCTTCCAGAAAATGGTCCCAGTAGTTCCAGCCGACACAAAGCACATCGCGCGGCAAACGCTGCAGCGGCGGCAGCAGGCGCAGGCCATCGATTGCGATGCACTCCAGCGTGCCGTCGCACAACGCGCTGGCGATACTGCACAGCGCATCCTGGCCACCGGTGATCACATCGCGCAGGTCGCCCATAGACAGCGGCAATGGGGCCACCTGGTCGCCTTCGACCACCCCGATGCGCGCCCGCCCCTCGTAGATGAAACTTGCAAATCGCATGATTCGGACTCCGATACGTGTCTCAGGCGTTCGGCAGAACCGCGATCGCGCTGATCTCGATCAGGTATTCCGGCGAGACCAGCTTGCTGACCTCGACCATGGTCGAAGCCGGCAGTGGCGCCTTGAAAAACTCGCGGCGCACGTCGTGGACGCGGTCGAAATGCTCGATGTTGCGTACGTACACATCGACGCGACAGATGTCGTCGAGCGAGCCGCCGGCGGCTTTCACGGCGGCGCTCAGGTTCTCGCAGACTTGCCGGGTCTGGGTTACGACGTCGCCGATGCCGGCGATCGAGCCGTCGGGCCGGCGCGCCGTCATGCCGGAGATGAAGACCAGCTTGCCGCTGGCCTCGATGGTGGTGGCCTGCGAGAAGTGGCCGTTGGGTTTGCGCAGTTCGCCGGTGAGAATTTGCGTTTTCATGCTGTCAGGTCCATATCGTCTACAAGGTTGGCAATCGAAGAAGGCAGCGCGGCGGTGAGCGCGCGCGCCAGGGCGGCGAGTTCGATCAGCACCGGCCGCTCGACGCGGCAGGCGCCGCCGGATTCGGCACGCCTCGCCCAGCCGATCTCGCCGGGGGCGTAAAGACGTTCCGTGCCGGGCGCGCGCCGCGACGAGCGCACCGCGGCCGCCGCGTCGCTGACGGTGCGCGCGAACGCGCCGGCGTCGCGGAAATGCGCCACATCGATCGCGAGGAAAAAGTGCGCGCAGTTGTAGGCAATGGCGCTGTCGCCATAGAGCGGTTGCACCGCCGCGCCGGTGGCGCCGCCGGACAGGCCGCCGCACAGTACGTCGACCATGAAGGCGAGGCCGAAGCCCTTGGGGCCGGCCGCCGGAAGCAGCATGCCGGCGATGGCGGCGGCCGCGTCCGTGGTGGGCAGGCCTTGCGCGTCGGTGGCCCAGCCAGCCGGAATCGCGCGGCCGGCGGCGGCGGCCAGCCGGATCTTGCCCATCGCGCTGGCGCTCATCGCCATGTCGAGTTCCACCGGCATGCCGTCGTCACCGGGCACCGCGATAGCCAGCGGGTTGTTGCCGACGACGCTCTGGGCGCCACCCGGCGCGGGCATCAGCGGACGTGTGTTGGACATCGCAATGCCAACGCAGCCATCGCTTGCCAGGGCCCGCGCATAGCGGCCCGCCGCGCCGAAGTGAAAGGCGTTGCGTACCGCCACGGCGCCGATGCCGTGCTCAACGGCCCGCTCCCTCGCGATCGCGACCGCCTGTCGCGCGGAAAGCTGGCCCAGCATGTTTGCGGCGTCGAGCACCACGCAGGCGCCGTGGTCATGGGCCACAGCGGCCCGCGACGCCGCCGTCACGGATCCGCTGCGCAGGCGCTGCGCATACATGTGGACCAGCATGACGCCGTGCGAGGAGATGCCTTCCATGTCGGCATCGACCAGAGCCTCTGCGACATACGCGGCATCGGCAGCAGCTACGCCGAGCCGCTCGAAGATCGCGCCGACCGCCGCGCACAGGTCCCGCGGATCGGTCTCGCAATGGCTCGAGGGCGTGGGAATGCCGGGAATGGCGGCACCTTTGTGGTCAGTGGGCATCGCGCTCATCCGTGTACCAGCTCGGCTGCTGCGGATAGTGCGGACCGTCGTAGATTTCCACCACGATGGTGTCTTCGTGCGCGAGCGTCGGGCCGTGGATGTGCCCCTTGGGATTCCAGTAGAAGCTACCCGGCATCAGCACCACATTCGTGGCCGTGTATTCGTAGCGACCCTGCAGGCAGAACATGAACTGGTTCGATGCATGCGAGTGCGGCACGGGAATCGACACGCCCTTCTCGAACCGGATCAGCGCGATGGAAGCGCCGGTGGCGTCGTCGCGCCACAGCATTTTCTCGTAGAGGCCCGGCAGGGACTTGGGGCGCCACGGCATGTCTTCGCTATTTAGGAGTACTTCTTCTAGCGGGGGAATGGACGAGGTGGAACTCGACGGGTTCACGATGTTGTCTCCGGTTTGTTTCTGGTGGTTTGGATGAAGTGAGGTTAAGAGGCCTCAGAGCGCCAGAGAAGCGGCCAGGCTCCCCCCGCCACAGACGAAGAGGTTCTGCCCCGTGATCCAGCCATTTGCGGGATCGGCAAAGAAGAGCACCGCGCGTGCTACGTCGTCCGGGCGGCCGAGGCGCTGGAGCGGCAGTGAAGCGGCCAGGGCGCGCGCGCGTTCGCCATGCTCCGGGATATCGCGAATCAGCATGCCGGTGACGATGGGCCCGGGCGACACCGTATTGACCGTGATGCCGGACGGCCCGGATTCCAGCGCCCAGGTGCGGGTCATCGCGGCCAGCGCGGCCTTGCTCGCGCCATAGGCGGTGCGTCCGGCCAGGCCCACGATCGCGCGCGACGCCACATTGACGATGCGGCCGAAGCGCTGTGCCTTCATGTGCGGCAGGCAGGCCTGCGCCAGCTTCATTGCGCAGCGCACGTGCAGCGTCATCATCAGGTCGAACTCGGCATCGTCTACGTCTTCGAGCAGGGTGTTGCGCACCGCGCCGGCGTTGTTGACGAGGATGTCGGCCTGCTCTGCATGAGCGAGCGCCGCCAGTGTGCGAATGCCTTCGGGCGTCGACAGGTCCACGACGCTGGAGATGAGGCGCGGATGCGCACTGGCGGACGGCTCGAGCCCTGCGGCAATCACGCGCGCGCCTTGCGCGAGCAGCGCCTCGTTGACGGCCAGTCCGATGCCCGCGCTACCCCCGGTCACCACGGCCGTACGTCCCACGAAACGCTGGGTTTCACGGTGGAGATGGCTCATACCGCCCCCCCGTGTTCCGGCGATGCCACGCAGCGGACGCGCAGCACACCAGCGGGCGCCCATGCTGCGCGGATCAGGCTGACCGCCACACGGGTGCCCGGGGCCAGCATGTCGTCGACCAGCGCGAAAAGCGTGACATCGGAATCCGTGCGAACGGCCGCCACATGTAAAGGCAGCAAACTGACGAAGGCTGGCTCCAGTGTGTGGTGCAGGCGCGTCACCGATAGCACGACGGCCGCGCCGTTGTCGGCCACGTAGTCGATGTGCCCGTGCAGGCAACGCGGGCAATAGCGTTGCGGCGGATAGAACTGGTGGCCGCACTGCGCGCAGCACGGCAGTGCGAGGCCGCCCGGCGGCGTGGACTCCGCCATGCTGTGCCAGGCAAGCGAGCGGCACTGCGCAAAGGAAGCGTCGTGGCTCATGGCGTGACCCCTTCGATGATCGCGGCGCCGGTGGCGAGGCAGCGGTCGTACACGGCCATGCCGTAGCCGCTGGCGAGCCCGATGCGGGCAGCGCGTACCTGATTGGCGCCGGCCTGCGCAGTGACCTGCCGCAAGACTTCCACCAGCCCCAGATAGCCGCCGGCCGCACCGGCCTGTCCGCAGCCGAGCTGGCCGCCGCTTGTGTTGTGCGGAAAGTCGCCGCGGAAACTCAGATCGTGTGACTGAATGAGAGCGGCAGCGGCGCCGGGCGGGCAAAAGCCGAGCCCTTCCAGTTGCAGAAACACTACCGCGGGGTAGTCGTCGTAAGTCGCCAGCACATCGATGTCCCCGCAGCCGACGCCGGCCTCGCGATAGAGGCGGCTGCACTCCTGGGCCCAGCCGCCTCGCAAGATGGCTTCATCGTCGGCGTAGGCATTGTGGCGCTCGACCATCGACCGGATACGGGCGTACGGCAGGCCGAGATGGAGGGCCCGCCGCCGCTGCATCACCAGAAAGCCCTCCGCACCCGCACACGGCATCACGACATCCAGCTTGTGGAGCGGCTCGGCGATTGGCCGGGCGTCGAGGTACGCCTCGAGCGAAATGGGGTCGCGCAACAGCGCGTGCGCGACGGCACTGGCATTGGCGCGCTGCGAGACGCAAAGGCGGCCGAAGTCGGCTCGCGTGGCGCCGGTGGCATCCATATAGCGCCGGGTCAGGTGCGCGAACGGCATGTTCGGACCCGCCGCTCCGTAGGGATACACCGCGTCGATGGCCGCCCAGGAAAAGCGACTGGCCAGCCCGGCAAAACCACCGCGCGGGTTGGCATCGGCGCCTATGCAGGCCACGACTTCCGCATCGCCAGCCTCCACCGCCCGTGCCGCGCGGCGCAGCGCGATCACACCGCTGGCGCCGCCGAAAGGTACGGATTCCAGCCAACGCAACGACAGCCCGAGCGACCGCGACAGGCTGGCCACAGGGTCGGGTGCCAGCGTGAAGCTGGAGACGGCGAGGCCGTCAATACTGTCTTTCGACAAGCCGGCGCCAGCCAACAGTTCACGCAGGCATTGCGCGACATACCAGTCCGCTGGCTCGGTGCTGTAGCGCGCGTAGCCTGTCGTGACGGGTACCGCCAGCACGGCTTGCGCGTCTTCGGGTTGGATTGCCATGGGAGACTCCGGCGGCCGCTCAGGCGTTGTCCGCCGGATGCGAGGCGGAGCGTTTCTTCAGGGCGCGCAGGTCGAATGCGGCGCCCTCGCCAGCCAGGCGGCGCATGATTTCGCGCAGCACCCCACGCTGCAGCTTCTGGGAAGCAGTCAGCGGAAGCGCGGACACGAACGCGATGTAGCCCGGGAGCTTGTAGTAAGCGAGCCGCTGCGCCGCAGCCTCGAATATTTGCAGGGCCACCTCGTGCGAAGGCGCGTGGCCGGCGGCAAGCTCGACGCACGCCATGACTTCCTCGCCCCGCGTCTCGTCTTCGACGGGTCCCACGCCGACGTTGCGCACAACGGGCAACTGATTGAGCACGGCCTCCACTTCGAGCGAGGCGATGTTCTCGCCGCTGCGCCGGATGATGCTCTTCTTGCGGTCGACGAAATGCAGGGCGCCGTCGCTACCCGCGCGCACGATGTCCCCGGTATGGAAGTAATCGCCAGCCCATGCGGCTTCGGTCAACTCTGGCTGGTTGGCGTAGCCCGAGAAGAAACCCGCCCGGGGGTCCGGACCGGCGGCGCGCACCCACAGTTCGCCGGAGCTACCGGGCGGCACGTCAACACCTGCGTCGTCGACGATCCGGTATTCCATGTGCCCCGACGGTCGGCCGAAGCAACGGCTGCCGGCATGGCGCGGCTCGACGTTGGCCGCCACCGCCGCTCCCGCGCCGACTTCGGTCATCGACCACGACTCCACCAGCGGAAAGCCGAAGCGCGCCTCGAACGCCGCCTGGTGTTTCGGATGCACGCCAGCGCCGAAGCCGAACTTCACTGCGTGCGCGCGGTCGCCGGGCTGGGGCGGGAACTGCAGCAGGATGGCCGGCATCACGCCGAGGTAATGCACGATGGTGGCGCCGCTCTGAGCGACGGTCTGCGCCCAGGTGCCGGGGTGGAAACGGTCAAGCTGAATGATGCAACCGCCGCTCAGGATCATCGCCATCGACGAGCAGGCCAGCGCGTTCATATGCACCAGCGGCAACGGGGTGATCAGGCGTTCGGCACCGGGCTCGATCGCGCACAGGCCGCCGAGCGACAGGTACCAGCGGCCGAACGCCAGCATGTAGGCATTCGAGAGCATGCAGCCCTTCGGCAAACCCGTGCTGCCCGAGGTATAGACCAACGCACACTCGTCCGTGCTGGCTGCGAACGTGCCGGGCAGCACCGGCACCCGGGGCGCGTCGTCGCCGAGGCAGCAAACCGGCGGCAATGCCCTGTCGGTGCCGGCCAGTGCGAGGTGCAGTGCGGGTTCCAGTGCCGCCCTTCGTCCTTCCAGCGTGACCACCATCACGGCCGCGCTGTCGCGCAGCACATGCGCCATCTCCGCAGCGCTGTGCTCTGCGTTGAGCGGCACGATCGACACGCCGATGCCGTTGAGCGCCAGCCAGCACAGGAAGAACTCGGCGCGGTTGTCGAGCATCACGGCGACGCGATGGCCGCGCGTCAGGCCAGCTTCGCGGAAATCGGCCTCCAGCGCCTGCACGCGAAGGGCTGCTTCGCCGTATTCCCAGTCCACCGCTTGCCCCCCGTACCCCGCCGTTGCTTGCGCGGGAATGTGGAGAAAAGGATGCGCCGGATAGCGGTCCGACGTTGCGTCAAAGGCCGCTCGAACCGAGCCGCCAGAGATTGCGGCGCTATCGCCCGGTTGCCCAGGAAACCCGCACGAGGAATCAAAAGCCATGTCGTGTCTCGCCCATTTCATTGTCTTTCTGATGTCGGCCGGTTGTTGTCCCCGGTCAGACCATGAGCGAATACTAGTCATCGAGTATCTTGATGTCAAGCAATCAATTGCGAAGTTATTTGGAGCCAAGTAAAATTCGCGTATGACTACCCTTGACTATGTGGACCAATTTCTCGCCGAATGGCGTACGGCGCGCCCCGACCTGGATCTGCAACACGCCGACATGCTGATCAGAGTGATCCGTCTGGGCGGCGTGCTGGAGCGAGAGCTGATCAAGCTTTCCCAAGCCCACGGCATCACCTCGGGCCAGTTCCAGGTGCTGGCGGCGCTGCGTCGGCGCTACCCCAAAACGGCATCCCCGTCGGACCTGAGCCGCATCGCCATCCTTACGACCGGCACGATGACCGTGCTGCTGGACCGGCTGGAAGACAAGGGCCTGGTGCGCCGTCTGCCCGATCCGAATGACCGCCGGCGGCTCGAAGTGGAACTGACGGAAGAAGGCCTGGCGTGCATCGATCGTGCACTGGACGAGCGGGTCGGCCGGCTGAACGCGCTGACGGCGATGCTCGATCCGGAAGAGTCCGTCGCTGCAGGCCATGCACTGCGTCATTTGTTGAACGCGATCGACGCTTCAGGCGACGGCGGCGACTGATCGGCAAAGGGGATGCCAGCTCAGGCGCCGCGCGGGAAATTACAGCGCGAATCGATCCGGTCAGCCTTTGGCGTCGCGCCTTCTCGATGGGTCGATGTGACGGAGCCAAGTAAACGCCATGAAGGTATGTCAAGTAAAAAGGCGAATCCATCGCTTCCAATATTAATTTGCACTACGACCTATATCTTTGATCCGCGACTACCGATCACCAGACAGCAAGGGGACACCGGCAAGCCTGCCCGCAAACGCTGCGTCCTCGATGCGAAGGTAGATTCCCTCGCCGTGGCATACTCACCCCGAGCGGCAACGGCAATAAGCTCAGCATAACGATCAGAGCGAGCCACGACGCACCGCGACCCTTGCTGCGTTGCATCCTGGAGGCGTACATAACGATGCCCCGACACAATCCGGCACTGCATCGCAGCCAGACAGCACCCATGACCAGGGCGAGGCGGCGCTTCCTGATCGTCGGCGTAATCATTTTGTTGGCTGCGTTTGGCTGGGTGGTGGCGATCGTGGCCGCACCCGCGTTCCAACGCACCATCGTCATGACCAGCGGCGCTGACAACGGCATCTATCGTGGCTTTGCGGATCGCTATGCGCCCATCCTGAAGCGTGCGGGCATCAAGCTCGATATCCGCAGTTCTTCCGGCGCGGTGGAGAATTATGAGCGGTTGAGAGACCCGAACAGCGCCTATGAAGTCGGTTTCATCCAGTCGGGTACCACCAACCCGAAGGAGACCGACGGTCTGCAGACGATCGCTGCCGTGTCGTACGAACCGATCTGGGTGTTCTATCGCGGCGACACGACGGTCGACCGGCTGTCGCAGCTTCGTGGCAAGAAGATTTCGACGGGCGTGCCCGGCAGTGGCCTGCTCAATGTCGCGCAGGTATTGCTCGGCTACAGCGGCATCACGAGCCAGAACTCCACCCTGCTGCAAATGGATGCGCCGGCAGCGTATCAAGGGCTCGAAAGCGGTCAGATCGACGCGGCTTTCTTCATCGGCCGGCCCGACGCCGAGATGCAGAAGATCCTGCTGAACAGCGATCTCAAACTGATGAGTTTCGCCCAGGCAGACGCGCTGGTTCAGAAGTTCCCATCGCTTTCGAAGATCGTCTTGCCACGCGCGTCGACGAGTGTCGCCGATGATCTGCCGCGCACCGACGTCACGCTGCTCGCGGCAACGGCGCTGCTGGTCTCGAAAGACACGCTGCATCCGGCGCTCGTCTATCTGCTGCTCGACGCGGCTCATTCCGTTCACGGTGGCGAAGATTACTTCACGCCGCTCGGCACCTTCCCTAACCTGAAGACGGAAGAATTCCCGCTCTCCGACGAAAGCGTCCGCTACTTCAAATCCGGCCAGCCGTTCCTGTACCGCTATCTGCCGTTCTGGCTCGCGAGCGTGATCGAACGACGGCTGTTGATCCTCGTGCCGTTCGCGGCGCTCCTGATTGGCTTGCTTCAGGCATTGCCGCGGTTGCTCGAAGCACGGATGAAAAAACGGCTCGTCGTCTGGTACCGCGAAATCAAGGCACTCGAAGACGAAGTGTGGAGCAACAGCGAGCCGAGCCCCTCGCAGATCGCGCAATGGAGCGAAGAAATCGAAAACATCGACGCAAACGCGAGCCGGATACGCATTCCGTACCGCTATTTTCAGGATGTCTACGCGCTCAAGCAGGCGATCGGTGTTGTGCGGGACCGGATAGCCCACGTTGCGCAGCGAGCGAACGAATAGCGACGCTCGCCCCATTTATCTTTATTCTGATCGCGGTCCGACCCGCTTGGCAAAGCACGCCAAACAGGGGGCACATCGCCGTTCGCGCCCCCTAAGAAACCACGCAGCCAGGCTAAACCACCGGATTAAAAGGTATTTATCCGTCAATCCCCTTTTTCGCGGGCCGCCTAACGCAGGCATAATCCTATTGGAGCAGCGCGATTAAAAGGGTCGTTTTCGTATTCCTGACTATCCATGGACTACGCAAGGCGAGACGTTCGAGCGCCTCCAGTCCCACGATAGATTATCTGGCGTCGTCACGGCGTCGCCAGGCAGGAAAGGATTCATGAAACCGGCAAGGAATTCGCGGTGGTCACGCTTTGGCCGATACGCGGCGTTGGGTGTATGCGCGGCGGCGCTCGCGGCGGCGTCTGGCTTTTTCTACTGGCGCCATCAAGCGAATCTTGCGCAGTCCCAGCCGGCTGCGCTTACGGGTGTCGCCAGCGAGATGCGGCATGACGCATCGCCATGGACGAAGCGCGAGAAGGATGCCTCGGAATTGCTGCGCGATATTCGCGACCGCGATGTCGCCGCAATTGGCGTGAGCCGCGAAGCAATTCTCGTCTCGACGATCAAGGGCGAAAAGTATTATGTGGCCGATCACAATGGCGCGTTCGCGAACGCCCTGCTGCTCGGCGATCTGAAACCGGGCGCGACGCCGCCCTGGCAACTCGTCTGGCTGCCGCACGCCGATGTGCGCATCGGCGCCGAGCGCTGGACAGAAGCCCTCGACCGTGTGCGCGACGCGTTCAGTCTGCTACTCCCCGTGCTGATGCTAGGCGGCCTGCTGTGGTTCATGCGCCGCGAAATGGGCGGCGGCGCGCAATTGCTCGGCGAATCGCCGACTTTGCGCTTCGACGACGTGATCGGCGCAGGCGAGGCGAAAGCCGCGCTCGCCGACGTGCGCGCGTGGCTCACCGAGCCCGCGCAGTTCACGGGCATGGGCGTGCGCGCGCCATGCGGCGTGCTCATGACAGGCGGCCCGGGCGTCGGCAAGACGCGTCTCGCGCAGGCGCTTGCAGGCGAATGCGGCGCGAATTTCATCGCCATCACGGGCAGCTATTTCAGCGCGAAGTATTACGGTGTGGGCATTCAGAAGGTCAAGCGCCTGTTTGAGCTCGCGCGCAAGAACGCGCCGACGGTCATCTTCATCGACGAGGCGGACGGCCTGGGAAAGCGCACCGATACGGGCGGCGGCCCGGTCGAAGCGGAAAGCAACCGCATCATCAACCAGCTGCTCGCGGAGATGGACGGGTTCGAGTCGAACGAAGGCGTGATCATCGTCGCCGCGACCAATCACCCGGACAATCTCGACGAAGCGCTGCGCCGCCCTGGCCGCTTCGACCGCACGGTGCAGGTGCGTTTGCCCGACCTGGAGGATCGCGCAGAAATTCTGCGCTTCTACGCCGCCAATCTGAAGTCGAAAGCCAACGACCTCGATTTCAACCAGCTCGCACGGCTGACCACGGGCCTTTCCCCGGCCACGCTCTCGATGATCGTGAATCAAGCGGGTCTCGTCGCGCGCAAGGCCGGCAAGCAGCAAGTGGCCGCGGTGCATTTTCTCGAGGCCATCAAGATTGCACGCATTGGCGACGTCAACGGCGCGGAGCGCGCGCTTTCGGACGACGAACGCACGCGCATTGCGATCCATGAAGCAGGACATGGACTCGTCGCCGCCCTCCTCGGCACCGGCGTGCTCGAAGAAGTGACGATTTTGCCGCGTGGCGGCGCGTTGGGCGTGGCGCTGATCACGAAAATGCAGGACAAGTACCTGTATCGCGAGACCGAAATGCGCGACGAGATTCAGGTGCTGCTCGGCGGCCGCAATGCGGAACTGCTCATGTTCAGCGAAGCATCGAGCGGCGCGGCGCAGGATTTGCAGGAGGCCTCGCGCATCAGCCTCGACATGGTGTCGAAGCACGGCTTCAATGCGGATGGCAATCTGTTCAGCCTCGCGGCGCTGCCGCAGCAGGTCGCGGGCTTGCAGTTGAAGAGCGCGATCGAGCACGCGAACGCTCTGCTGCACGAACTCAACGACGCGTGCTTCGCGTTGCTGCGTGCGAACGAGCCGGTGCTGCGCGCGATCGCCGACCAGTTGCTCGAGGCGGAGACGGTGCCCGGCGAGACGGTCTATCGTCTGATTCGCGAGCATGCGGCGGCCGTGGCGAGCACGCAGGCGGTGACCGAAGCGGCCGCCGCGTAAGCCGCTTGCACCGCCGTCATCGTTCGAGTCTTCAAGTCCTTTCGAGCGCCGCCATCGCCCTCACGATCACGAGCAGCACAGAAAGACTCACGCCGCTCGAAGCACGCAGTTCCGTAAGCAACTGCCCATAACGCTCGAGCGCCGCCTCGTGCTGAGCGCACCATGCGTCGACGAGCGTTTGTGCGTCCGCGGTTTCGGAGCCTTGTGCAAGCACGCTCGTGGTGAGCGCGCGCTTGAGGTGCGCCACCTCGGCGAGCGCCGCCGCGCGCGCCATGGTGTCCCAATGCGTCGGCGTAGGCAGCGTCGCTGCACGCTCGCCAATCCAGCTGTAATTGAGCCGCGTACCCAAAGCGAAGTACGCCGCCGCAACGCGCTCAAGAGGACGGTCGCACGCCGCCGCTACATCCGCGATGTCCAGCAGTGCTACCGAAATATCTCCACTCGCCACGCGCAGCGCGAGCGCATTTTCGACGCCCGCCTTCACGAGTTCTCCCTGGCGTGCCGAAAGCGCTTCGAGATCCGGGTCGGGCAGCAGCGTCGGCAATTGCGGCGCGAGGCGCTGAGCGGCGTCGCGGCAGCGTGCCAGCAGCGTGCTCACACCATCGTTGTCCACCGAGCCTGCCTGCAGATGCCGCAGGAACCATAGCGCCGCGCGTTCGAGCAGCCGTGCGATGTCGACGAACATGCGCGCCTGCACGTCGTCGGGCACGCGGTTGTCGAGCGCGTCGATGGCGCGCCAGATATCGTTCAGACCAAATACGTCGCGCGCCATAATGCACGCGCGCACGATTTCGCCGGGCTGCGCGTCGGTTTCCTCCATCAAACGGTGCACGAATGCGCAGCCCACGCGGTTCACGAGCGCGTTCGTCAAATGCGTCGCCAGAATTTCACGCCGCAGCGGATGCCGATGCATGGGTTCGCTAAAGCGCTGCTGCAGTGGCTGCGGGAAGTAGTCGATCAGCAAGTCCGCGACGAGCGGGTCTTCCGGCACCGATGAATCGAGCAGCGCGTCGTAGAGCCACATCTTGCTGTAAGCGAGCAGCACGGCGCGCTCCGGCGACGTGAGCCCGAGTTTCGCGGCCTGGCGTTCGGCGATTTCATCGTCGGTCGGCAGGAATTCGATATGGCGATTCAGACGTCCTGCGCGTTCGAGCCAGCGCATGAGGCGCGATTCGGCATCGAGCAGCTCCACGGCGTAGCGGCCCGCGATCGAAAGCGCCTGAGTCTGGTAGTAGTTGTCGCTCAGCACCAGCAGTCCGACTTCGTCGGTCATCTCCGCGAGCAACGCGTTGCGCTGTTTCGTCGTCATCTCGCCGTCGGCCACCACGAGTCCGAGCAGGATCTTGATGTTGACTTCGTGGTCCGAACAATCTACACCTGCCGAGTTATCGATCGCATCCGTGTTGATGTGGCCGCCATGCTGCGCGAATTCGATGCGCCCGAGCTGCGTGACGCCGAGATTGCCGCCCTCGCCCACGACCTTGCAGCGCAGTTCCGAGCCGTTCACGCGCACCGCGTCGTTGGCTTTGTCGCCGACTTGTGCGTTGGTCTCGCGCGCGGATTTCACATAAGTGCCAATGCCGCCGTTATAGAGCAGGTCGACCTTCGCCAGCAGGATCGCGCGAATCAACTCGGTTGGCGAAAGCGCCGCCGCCTCGATGCTGAGTGCCGTGCGCACCGCCGCCGAAAGCGGGATCGTCTTCATGGTGCGCGCGAACACGCCGCCGCCCGCCGATATCGTAGCCGGGTCGTAGTCGGCCCAGCTCGAGCGTTCGAGCGCGAAGAGCCGCGCGCGCTCGGCAAGGCTCACGGCCGGATCGGGATTCGGGTCGAGGAAAATATGGCGGTGATCGAAAGCTGCGACGAGCTTGATATGCGGCGAGAGCAGCATCCCGTTGCCGAACACGTCGCCCGACATGTCGCCAACGCCGACCACGGTGAAATCGGTGGCCTGCGTATCCACGCCCATTTCGCGGAAATGCCGCTTGACCGACTCCCACGCGCCGCGCGCCGTGATCGCCATCTTCTTGTGGTCGTAGCCCACGGACCCGCCCGAGGCAAAAGCATCGTCGAGCCAGAATCCGTATTCGGCGGATATCGCGTTCGCGTAGTCGGAGAACGTGGCGGTGCCCTTGTCGGCGGCCACGACGAGGTAGGGGTCGTCGGGATCGTGGCGCACGACATCGGGCGGCGGCACGATCGCGTTGTTCACGAGATTGTCGGTGAGATCGAGCAGGCCGCGCAGGAAGGTCTGATAGCACGCCACGCCCTCGCGCATCCATGCTTCGCGGTCGCTCGCCGGCGGCGGGTTCTTCACGACAAAGCCGCCCTTCGAACCCACCGGCACGATCACGACGTTCTTCACCATCTGGGCTTTCATGAGGCCCAGCACTTCGGTGCGGAAGTCTTCGCGGCGATCCGACCAGCGCAGGCCGCCACGAGCGACACGCCCGCCGCGCAAGTGCACACCCTCCACGCGCGGCGAATAAACCCAGATCTCGAACATGGGCTTGGGTTCGGGCAGGCCAGGCACTTTCGAAGGGTCGAATTTGAACGAGAGCGAGGGCCGCTCTGCGCCATTGGCTTCGCGGCGGAAATAGTTGGTGCGCACCGTCGCATTGATCACGCCGAGGAACTGCCGCAGGATGCGATCTTCGTCGAGATTGGGCACCTGGTCGAGCGCACTTTCAATGGCCTTGAGCATGAGTGCCGTGCGCTCTTCCCGTGCCTGTGAATCGCGCGGATCGAACCGGAGTACGAACAGTTCGACGAACTGCCGGGCGATCGCCGGATTGCCGGTTAGCGCACGCTCGATATAGGCGTCGCTGAATGTCGAACCCACCTGGCGAAGGTACTTCGCATAGGCACGCAGGATCGTCACTTCGCGCGCGCTCAGATAGGCGCGCAGCACGAGCCGGTTGAAATCGTCATTTTCGATGCGTGCGTTCCAGACGCTTTCGAATGCGTCTTCGAACAGGCCCTTCACGCGCTCGATGTCAAATTCGGCGTCGTCCGCGAGTTCGAGGCCGAAATCGTGGACCCAAGCAGGCGCGCAAGAAGGCGCCTCGATCACATAGGGCCGCTCTTCATCCACACGCACGCCGAGGTGTTCCAGCATCGGCAGGCTGCGCGAGAGCGCGATCGCTTCGCCCGCGCAATAAACCTTGAAGCGGAACGTACGTGGGCCCGCCTCGATAGGCCGGTACAGATTCATCGCGATGCGCTGCGTTCCCTGCACGCGCTCGATCAGCTCGATATCGCGTACCGCCGTGCGCGCCGGATAATCGTCGCGATAGCCCGGCGGGAACGAATCGGCGTAGCGATGCAAGAGACTCGTGCCCTGCTCTTCGCCGAATGCGTCGAGCAACGCATCGGCCAGATCGTCCTGCCAGCGTCGCGTGACCTGCACGAGCCGCGCTTCGAGTTCGTGCGTGTCGACTTCGGGCATCGAGCCGGGTTCGGCGTGCACGACGAAATGAATCCGTGCGATCGCCGACTCCGAAAGCAGCGGCGTGAACTCAACGGAAACGCCGTTGAAGGCGTCCACGAGCAGGTTTGCAATCCGCCGCCGCAGATCGGTGTTGTACTTGTCGCGCGAGACGTATACGAGGCAGGAAACGAAGCGGTTGAAGCGGTCGCGCCGCACGAATAGGCGCGTGCGCTGGTGTTCCTGCAAGCGCAGCACACCGAGCGCGATGTCGAAAAGCTCGTCTTCGCTCGCCTGCAGCAGTTCATCCCGCGGATAGGTTTCCAGCACCGTCACCAGCGATTTGCCGAGATGGCCTTTCGGCAGAAAACCCGCGCGCTGCACGATATTCGCGCATTTGCGCCGCACGATCGGGATTTCGGCGGTGGAGACCATATAGGCGGTCGAGGTGTAGAGGCCGACGAAGCGGCGCTCGCCGCACACCTTGCCATCCGCGCCGACTAGCTTCACTCCAACGTAGTCCAGATAGCCCGGCCGGTGTACGGTGGCACGCGAGTTCGCTTTCGTCAGGAAAATGGGCCATGCGCCGCTGATGATGTCGACGGCCGCGGGCGGCAACGGCGTGATGTCCGGCGTGCCCGGCGCGCGCAGCGATTCGCGCAGAATGCCGAGGCCCGAGCCTTCCACGCCACGCAGGGCGTAGCCGCCGTCATGCGCGACCAGCGCATAATCGCGCTGGCCGAGGAAAGTGAAATGGTCGGCCACCATCCATTCGAGAAACGCGCGCGCTTCGATGTCCTCTGCGCTCGTTTCGCGCGCTTTCATCGTCTTGATGGTGGTGCGCGCGGCCTCGAGCAGGTTCGGCCAATCTTCTACCGACGCCCGCACGTCGCCAAGCACCTTGGCGATGTCGCTGCGCAATTCGTCGAGCTTTGCTGCATCGCCGCAGCGGTCTACCTCGAAATGGATGAACGAAGCGAGTTGTGATTGCCCGTCACCGGCGCTAGCGCCGCCTTCGTCTACACGCTCGATCGTCCCGTCCTTGCCGCGCCAGATCCGGAATACGGGGTGCAGCGCGGAATGCAGCGCGAGCCCCAGACGGTTGACGGCCATGGAAACCGAATCGACGAGAAATGGCATGTCGTCGTTCACGATTTCGATGACCGTATGGTCCGAATGCCAACCGTGCTGTTCGAGGATCGGGTTGTAGACCTGCATGCGCTCGCTGCCCGGTACAAAGCGCTGCGCGGTTCGCCAGTGCGCCATGGCGGCGCCGTAGAGGTCGGCGATGCTGCGGCTGCGCAGATCCTCCGCGTCGGCGAAATCGTAGTAGTGCCGCAGGAAAGGCTCGACGGTCTGGAACGTCGGCTCGGGCAAGCGCGCCCGCGCAAATTCCATGACGTCGGAGAGCAGATGGGCGACGAATTCTTCGTTCCTCGCTAGCATGACGAACTCCTTGGCGGATAGTCATCGACTGCATCGGCGGTTCAGTCATTATGCACCGGCAAGGTGATCGAACGATGAATGCGTGCGCACGCGCTGTCTCACGGCGAGGCGCTGCACTGCAATGCGGATGGTGGCGCAGAACTTGCTGACTGCGAATGCCCGGTTCAACGCGCTTATATCGCGCTCGACGAGATGTTCGCTCGTGTGTGCAATGCCCTGCCCCGCAATGGCGGCATCGATGGCGAGCGACGATTGACTGAAGTGCGGCCCTTTCAGCTCGCCCACATCATATGTGCAACCGAGGGCGTTGAAAAATTCCGGCCACAGATCATGAGAGTCGTGGAGCAGCACATAGTTTTGCAGGTCCGAGATCGTGCGCACCGGGCGATCGGGCTTGAGCAGTTGCGGGCTGGCTACGCCGAATACCTGCAGCGGAAATAGCGGGTCGCTGACGAGGCCTTTCGCGAACGGCGGCTTGCCGAGCCGCACCGCGATATCCACGCCATCGGACCTGAAGAATTTTATTGTCAGACTATAAGAAACATCATTCGACAATCCAATCATAACGCCATACAGTTTCTGGACGATTTCCCATACGGCGCAGTTCTGACGCGCTGAATCCAATTCAAGGAGAGAGCACGATGGCAGTAGAAAAAGTCGCACTCGTCACGGCGGCCGGCAAGGGTATGGGCGCGGCGATCGCGCGCGAACTGGCAGCCAGCGGCTACCGTCTGGCCTTGATGTCACCCTCCGGCAGTGCGGCCGAACTGGCGAGAGAGCTTGGCGGATTCGGCTTTACCGGCTCGGTGACCGAGCCGGACTGTATCGACCGGTTCGTCCGCGAAACGCTCGAAAAATATGGCCGCATCGACGCTGTGGTGAACAACACGGGGCATCCGCCGAAGGGGGATCTGCTTTCTGTTACAGACGAACAGTGGCACCTCGGGCTCGATCTCATCCTGCTCAACGTCGCTCGCGTGTTGCGTCGCGTGACCCCTGCGTTTCTCGAGCAACGCGGCGGCGCGGTGGTGAATATCTCGAGCTTCGCCGCCGATGCGCCCGAGCAGGCCATGCCCGTTTCTTCCGCGCTGCGCGCCGCGTTGAGTTCGTTCACGCGCCTTTATGCCGACCGCTACGCGAAGGACAATATTCGAATCAACTCCGTGCTGCCGGGGTTTATCGACAGCTGGCCCGAAACGCCCGAGATTGTTGCCCGCATTCCGGTTGGCCGATTCGGGAAGACACAGGAGATCGCACAAACGGTCGCGTTCCTGTTGTCGGATGCCGCGGGGTACATCACGGGGCAAAACATCCGTGTCGACGGCGGCATCGTGCGTGCTCTGTAGCGCGGCAGATATGGATCAGATCGTCGACGAGGTCTGGGCACGCCTGAACGCGGGCGCAAACGCGGGCAATGAGCGCTCGCCCTTCACGATGCTGCAGGTCGCGACGATTGCGCTGGACGGTGCGCCTGCCGTGCGGACGGTCGTGTTGCGCCGTGTCTCTCGCGAGCGGCGCTCAGTCATGTTTCATACCGACGTGCGGTCTACAAAGGTGTCTGAATTGCGGCGCGACCCGCGCGTATCGCTCGTCGGCTGCGATCTCGACGGCGGGATCCAGATAAGGCTGCACGGCGTTGCGAGAATCGTCGAGACGCCCTCGGATACGAGAGCTGTCTGGGACTCGAGCAGACCTCGGACGTTGATCGTCTATCGCACGCCGCTTGCGCCCGCGACACCGGTTGCGTCTCCCGCCGAAGCGCATGCAACGACGCTCGCCGAAGATCCCGACTCATCGGCGGGATTCGAAAACTTCTGTCTGATTGATGTGACCGTATCGAGCATTGACTACCTCGATCTGAATCCCGCAGGGCATAGGCGGGCCAGTCTGGTGTTTGAAGAAGGGGAATGGTGCGGGACCTGGGTGGCGCCTTGAATTGACGAGCTGCTTTTTTTAATGCGCCCAAACGCCAGAACCCCGGCTCTCTTTCGGAGACACCGGGGTTCTGGACTTGCTGCATAAGGAGCCTGACGATTACCTACTTTCACACGGGCAATCCGCACTATCATCGGCGTGGAGCTGTTT
>NZ_JBFPKP010000028.1:0-70841 GCF_040948855.1 Paraburkholderia sp. BR10882
GCCAAATCAATGCCAATCGTCGTAATCTTCATGTTGGGCGCCCTCCTCGATTAAGTGGTAGCTTCGACACTTCCACTTTGGCACACCGATGCCGTTTCGGGTGGGGGCGTCCATTCCATTAGTTAGGCGCACGCCCCCTGCCCGACCGGGTCGCGCCCGTCTTTGGATCACGATATTTGGGAGGCACGACACCCCCGCCGGGCGTCGCACGCGTGCCCCTCCGGCGTCCGAAGATGTCCCGCTCGGTAAACCCATAGTCGGCTACCTTGGCCCTGATGTCTGCGAGCACTTCTTCAATTTCTGCGAGTCGGGCCGACGCCGCCTGCTCCTCCAAGGCGGCCATTTGCGCTTTCAGTTCCCTGAGCGTAGCCATGATTCCCCCTCGAATATGGTCAGCGCGATCTTAGCCTGCTTCGGTTTTGCTCGATTGACAGCTGGCCCCGAAGCAGCGTGGCGGCCCCCGAAAAACCGCATCAGACAATCCTGCCCGCGGCGAGACGTGCAGGGACCGACGTCGCGCCCGGTCGAGCAACTGGGCTGGGCACGGCTCATGGGTCATACGCAGCCACGAGCGCCGCGACGGGCGGCGCAAGCGATTCTGACCGGCAGCGCGAAGGCAACGAATTCGAAGTGGTGATTCATACCGTGTGGGATGCTGGTCAGAATTTCCGCCAGAATCATAGTGGCGCCCCAAGTCGTCGCGCAAAGCGGATGTGAAGATAAGTATTCTTATCATAAGGCCTGTACTTTTATGAATAACTCGAAGAGTTGAAAACGTGCCCTCACCGTCCAGACGCCACCATCGACGCGCCAGATTTCCCCCAATGCCGACGAACTCGTCGTGCCGCGCCCCTTGTATGCATACCTCTCCGTGCACTCAGCCGCAGAAAGTTAGCGGCCATCTGTGCTCAGTCAACGAACCGTTGTATTCCAGCGACGCACACATGCGCAAGATCCCACGGAAGCCCCACTTGGGATCTGCGCGGGTCTTGAACGAAAACCGGTGCACAGAATCATCTAGCTATTCGTTGAGTCACGACGGGTAACAAATCGTGTGGATTCGGGGACCACCAATCCCGTTCGGACAAACTTTGCGGCCTAGACCTGTTAGCCGTTCTCGACTACTCTAGCCTGAACGCTCAAAGGGAGAAGATTGCAATGAAGATCTTCCTCAGTTCGACATACAAAGACCTCGTTCGCCACCGCGAAGCAGCGGCGCAGGCCATTGAGCGGCTCGGGCAACAAGGCGTGCGAATGGAAGTATTCGGTGCACGGCCGGACGAGGCATCCGTTGCCTGCCTTGGGGAGATTCAGGACTCGGATGCGTTGGTCGGCATATACGCTCACCGATATGGCTTCATACCCCAAAGTCAAACCAGATCCATCACAGAGCAGGAATATGACTTCGCACAGGAAAAAGAAAAACCGACATTCTGCTTCGTAGTTGACGAAGAGTATCCATGGCCGCCGAAGTCCATCGAAATGGGATCGGGGCAGCAACGCCTGCACGAATTCATCGAGCGACTTCGGAAAAAGACGGTCGTCGATACCTTCACTACGCCGGAGGACCTAGCTTATAAGGTCGCATCCTCGCTCGGGCGCTTTCTCCTTTATCTGAAGGTAAAGGACAATCTGGAAAAAATACCCGCGCGCGAATTGGTATCCACAGCGCTGGGCCGTTCGCAGGTGGCAAGGCGCGCTGCGAGATCGGCGAGCGTAATCCGCGACGCACAGTTGCTAATGGTGAATGACGTACCTGAGGAGATGGCCCAAGTCACGGCAATCCTGGTCAGTTTGAGCATGAAGGTCCAGGTAGTGACGACTACCGAGGCCGCATTGGACGCGCTTCGCGAAGGCGCCTTCGATGTCGTGATATCGGACATGCGGCGTGGCATAGTGAAAGATGAGGGCCTCCGGTTTCTCGAGAAAAAACGTGATTTCGGGTTAGATGTGCCTGTGATCTTCACTGTTGGGCAATTCAACCCGGCACTCGGAACGCCACCGTTCGCGTTTGGAATTACGAACCGGGTTGACGAACTACTCAACCTACTTTTCGACGTTCTGGAACGCACTCGGGGATGAGCGTGCCACAAGATTAGTCGGTTCCCTCACTCGATCGACAGAGTTTGCCGAATCAGCGACGCTGAACGGGCACACTAGTTACGCGCCCTATCGCGATGACGGTTCACAAGCAGCGATGGGCGCAATTCGCGCGTTTTCAAGCGGGGACGCTACGAATACCGGCCGAGCGCGATTGCGCCATACCGATCGGTTGATCAAGTCACCTCTCGAGCGCTCGCGACGCACCCGTAAATGCTCTAGCCTGAACAACTTCATCTGTGGTGTAGGGTGGCCGATCGATAGCGTCAAGATTCGCACCAGTCTGGATAAGCGAACTCTTGCTACCCGGAACGTCTATTGGAATGGGCTGTATCGTTCGCACGACAAGGCCAGACCGAATAAGCGCTAGCACTACAAGCTTGACGTCCTCTATGTTACTGCCGGAGCCGAAGAAAACAGCGTTTGTGGGACCATTTGTAATTTTTGGCGTGGCTAATTTCGCGTCGAACCCGAGTTCGCCCATCGCTTTGGTCACACGTGGTTGATCGATGTTCTTGGGAAAGATCTGCACGGTTGTCGCAAGTCGGCGTGCCCGGTCGGCTGGCGTCGAGGAATTGAGCATGCGAATAATCGCTTCGTTGGCCTTAATCGCGTCGTCGAGTTGTTTGGGATCGTCGCCTGCGTACCACCCGTTACTCGTGAGCACGGTCCTCTGCGCGAGTTGCTGCTTCGCGAGTGCAGCTGCGGCGTTTGCTTTCGCAAGAGCTTGCTTTGCTGTGGCCTCAGCCCTCTCCGCAGCGGAGCGTGCCGCTTGCGCACTTCTAGCCTGGTTAAACGCGTACACAGAGAGGACAATGACAACGAGCGCCACGAACACGGAGCCAATCACAGTCGCCAACGCAACCTGCCGGCGAAATCGCTCAGCGGACGCGCACCGAGCCGCCTCATCTTCTTCGCGCACGCGCCGCCTTTCATGTTGTTGACGCACCACTTCCACAAGTCGGTCATGAATGAGTTCGATACGCAGAACGTCGCCTTGCGGGTCCACCCGCAGCAACCGGTGCACTGAAGTAAGACGCTCAAGTTGTGCCGCATCGATGAAACCCTGTTCGATGGCTTCATCGCGTGCATAGCTGCCCCGGCTGCGTCCCTGCACCAGGTGATCCTCCACGAATCGATGCACATTGTCCGGCAAGCCCTGCATCGCCTCTGCATAGAAGTCGTCGATGATATCGGGACCGGCTGCACGCAGCAATTCCCCATCGATCAATTGTCCCGGCAAGCGCCTCCGATTCAACCGGGTGCAGCACAGGCTGAGCATCACCGGCTCGACGGTAGCGTCGAAGTCCCCGCCACCTGCCCGGCTGGCGACGAAATTGACGATCGAATCTGCTACACCTTCAGCAATCACCGCGTGACCCGCGCGCTCCACCGACGACACCGCCGCCTCCCGCTTCATCGGCAGAAGGCGCATCCATTGCCGCAGCAATGAGGGCAGGCGCGGTTCCCACGCTCGCATATCGGGAAGATAGTCTTCACGGAACGCAAGCACGATACGGTAGCGGCATCGGAACACGTCCAGTGACTCCAGCAAGTGCTTGTCGGAAGCGATCGCTGACGGAATGCGGTTTTCGATCAAATCGCCAAGGCTCTTGAACAACGGCATGAGCGACTGCGCCCCTCCCCCGCGTGAGAACGCTTCCTCGAACTGGTCCAGCACCAGGACCGGTGTGCACAAGTGGTTATCAGGAGTCCAAAGCTCGAAATCAGGGCGGTGCAGGTATTCCCACAGTCCCTCGCCAGGCGCAGGCTCGACGCGCTCGATGCCCGAGGCGTCCGCTGCGCCGAGCAAAAGCCTCAAAAGCTGATCCGATGGTGAAATGGATGCCGTGAAATCGAGCCGCGCATAAACCGGGAGAAAGCCTCTTACACGAAGCCGCGGGAAAGCGCCGGCCTGCAGCAGCGAACTCTTGCCCAGCCCAGACTTGCCATACAGGCTAACCACTGCGTGAGCAACGATGAGGCTCACGAAGCTTTCAGCTTCGTTGTCGCGGCCCTGGAACCATTCCTTCGACGCTTCATCGTAAGGCGCGAGCCCCGGCCAGGGATGCTGGTCGTCGAGAGATGGACCCGCCGTTGCGGTCGCGATCTCCTCTTCCCTCCCGCGGGCGTAGCTCACTTCAGGCACTACGGCATGCCAACGAATGGCCGGAAATACAATCTTCATATACGAGTCGGGTTGCGTGCATCGCGAAGCAACTGCTTCAGGAGGCTAAGCGACGAATCATCAAGAACGCCGTCGGGCGCGTGACCGAACTGCAGATGGCGCCAGTCGACAATATCCCGGCCGTAGCTGGACGGCTCATATTCATGGTCGATCACGAGAGGCACGATGAAACGGCGATTCATGGATTCCGCAATCTTGTCTGCCGCCCGCCACTCACGAAACACGAAGGCTTGTTCCCGTTGCATGGCCTGATGGGATAGTAAGACGAGAAAGTAACGGCAAGACTCGATCCCGTTCGAGATATCCCGCGCGAAGGAATCACCCACTTCGATGTTACTTCGGTCGAACCAGATGTCGTCTTCGGTGCATCCGAGCTGCCGCAGCGCTTCTACAACTCGGACGGCGCGCGGGGCGTCGGTGCCGCGCGAATAGCTGACGAAGAAAACTGGACAGCTTCTTGTTAGGCGGGGGCCGGTTGGAGGCGTACCGATGCCGCCACTCGTCCAACGCCTGTGCAGTTCGTCGACAAACGCCGCCGGTGACTGCGACTGGACAAATTCTGTATCCTCACTGAAATTATTGAGAAAGGTCGTTAACTCATCGTCCACTTGCCCGCCACGCAGCGCTTCCACAAGCCATTCGTGACGCGATTTCTCCGATAGCCGGTCTTTGTTCGTCAGCCGCAGGAAAAACCGTCCGAGCCAGTCAGGCAAGCCACATCCGAGCAAAAGAAGGTTGCGGTCCTGCAACGCTCTGAGAAAGTTGACCGGAACGTTGCTGCCGCGCGCCATGATGTTATGGGCGTATTCGAGCACGTCCTCGTCGTGGATCGCATAGACCGGAGCGGGTCGCGCCTTGCCGAACATGTACAGTACCCATGCATCGCCATCGGGTCCGGCGCTCGCGCTCGCAGGCATGTCCTGCCACTCGTCGGAAGGCAGCTTCGGCGCGTGCACGATCTCACGCGTGTGACGAAGCCCCTTCAGTGCCGCGGCGAGCAACGGATCGCTCGTCATACTCACGAATAGGCGAAAGTCGGTGATCTCCGCGAGTTGGCGAATCGGTTTGGGCAGCGGCGCCGAATCGTTCGCCAGATCGCTGTAGATTTCGGACACGTCGACGTAGAGCGTCTGTGCTTTCACCTTGGCCTTGCCACGCAGCCAGGAGACGGCAGCATTCAGTTCGCGAAACGGCCGCATTTCGGGCCAAGCCGTTTCGGGTATGTCATGCAATTTGAGCAAACGTTCGGCAACGTCGCGTTGCACTGTGGACGACCCTTGTTCGTCGGACAGCAATTGCGATCCGAGCACCGGCACCACGAAACCCTCGCGAATTTGCCGGATCAAACGCTTCCAGTCGGCTTCCGCCATGGGCGCGGAGCGCATCGGATTGTCGTGATCGTCGATTACCATATCGGACCGAAGGTAGGTAGGTCTACGCTTACGCAATAAGCCGACAAGCCAATAAGCCAGCGAGCAGCCGGAAGCAAATTCTCGCATCCGCTTGCTCTATCTGCTGGGTCTATTAATTCGGAGTGTCGAACTTTTCCCGATAGCTCGACAAATTTACAATAGGCGTTTATCAATCAAATGAAAAGCATCCAACCGGAGAGCGACATCACGATGAATGGTCGTGATGTGCTTGCGCCGATGTCCGGAGTGTTCGCCACCGCACATTGCTATTCTTGCTTTCCCGTTAGGCGCGCACTATCTTCGATTTCACACCAAGGCTTGCGGAAGCTATCCGTTTGAATTGACTTCGCACGCCGATGCGCCTTCCCGATGGAGACTCCCAGCCCGACGGCCTGGAATATCAGGAGCGTTCCATGTTGAATGCCGCAATCATGAAGCAAGCCTTTCCGCACTGCGCAGCACCGGATGTCTGGGCGAACGCGCTTAATTCAGCACTACCAAAATTCGGCATCGATACGCCGGATCGCATTGCAAGCTTTCTGGCACAAACCGGTTATGAGTCGGGTCAGTTTAATCACCTCGAAGAGAACCTCAACTACACCGCGTCGAATCTGATCAAAGTCTGGCCCAACCGGTTTCCAAACGTCGCTTCCGCCGCCCCGTATGTGAACAATCCGCGGAAGCTCGGGGACTACGTCTACGCGAATCGTATGGGCAACGGCGATGTCGCTAGCGACGACGGCTACCGCTTCCGCGGACGCGGCATCATTCAGCTCACCGGCCGAAGCAACTATGCGGCGGCCGCCAAGGCCATCGGCGTCGGTCTCATCGAACATCCGGAACTGCTCGCCCAACCGGTGAATGCATGCCTGAGCGGCGCGTGGTTCTGGCAGACCCGCGGACTCAACGAGTTGGCAGACGATCGCACCGGCGACGACGACCTGGAGGATTTTACGGAAATCACGCGTCGCATTAACGGGAGCACGACGGGAGTCAATGAAAGGTTTGCGTTGTTCAAGCAGGTTGCCACTGCGCTCCAGTGAGACGGGCGGCGCACTCCTCGACGAACGGGCCAAACGACGCCTACGCTCATCGAATGCGCGCGCGATCCAGCAGTTCCTCCAGATAACTTCGCGCGAGCCGTGCGTTGAGCGCGACTTTGTCCACCATGTCCACGCGTTCAAAATACGTCCCTTTACTTGTGCCGGCGACACGCGTGACCACCGGCACGAAGTCGTTCGGATAATCTAGCAGTCGAAGGATATCGACCTCGGATGCGCGTTTCAGGTCGGCGATCCGTATGGGTTGTTGCAGCATGGCATCACCAAACCGCCGCCGTAGCCTTTCCGCTGTGAGATCCACCTTGACGGCCTGTTCATGGATGTGATTGCCGATCATATCGTTGAACGAACACGCCCACTCAAGCACCAGTTGGTCTATCGCGATCGACGTGTCTTCGCTTATCACGGGGCGAACCTGCAGCGACGCCAAAAACGTGCTCCTCGCGATCACCGGTGGCTCGAGCATCGCAAGAATAGCGCTGACAGAGAGCTGGCCGACGAAGCGTTCATCCCGAAGAGCAGGCGATTCATGCACCGGCGGAGGGGATTGCTGTGGGTTGTCGGCTGGGCGTGAATCGACGACCAGAATGCGCTTCACCTGGGTAAAGCGGTTCGCAAGCGCTGCAATCAGGTAAAGACGTGTCGACCACCAACTCGTGGCGAGGTCGATTTTCAATGCGCGCCCGATATCGCCCGCTGCCACGATGGCATTCTTGATGCCTTCGCCAGCCGCACTGTCGCTCGCCGCTCCAGCTTCCGCGGGAAGCAACTGCGCTTCTTCAAGATTGAGCTGCCGCGTAAGTCCCGCCATTGTCACCGCTGTGCCGACGCGTGCTTCCAGGTCCGTCGGCGTGGTGAACCACGACACGATTCGTTCCAGTTGAAGCTTCTGCCGGAGTGCTCGGATCTTTTTGGTGTTGGGCTGCGCTTGCGGATGCGCGGCATCGAAGCCATCGATCAGTTGAGGCGGCCACGGATATTGCTCGTCAAGCAGAAATGCCATGATCGGGATTCCGCGCTCCAATGCGCGGAGATACTCGAAGTGCGTGATCGACGTTTCTCCGTCCGCGACGGAGTCGGCACCGAGCATGGTGTCCTTTCCATTGGCCTTACGTCTGAAGCCCGCGCCCGGGACATAGCCGTAGCGCCACCCGAATAGCCCAACATAGGCATCGCTGCGGTCGACCATCTCCAGAACCTTGTTGAGCGGTGTCGACGCCGCCGCCACGAGATCCTCCATCGCGAGCACTTCATGGCCGAGCTGCCTCAAGACGCGGATCGCCGCAGCGCGATGTTCTTTCAGATCCTCGAACGAGGACGACACGAAGATCCGCACACTCCCTCCGTCTCTCTGATCGCCCGACGCGTGTCCATCAGCGCATGACCGTTGCCTGCGCGGATCGCTCAGACCTTGTCGATATCGATCAAGTCCACGTCGTAACCGGCCTGCTGCCACAGTTCGACGGCGTCTGCCGTGCCACCGGGGCCATCGCCCTCCCGCCCATCCCAGACCGCGAGCACGATGGGCGTGCTATCGAGGCGGCGCGCAAACTCGGTCGCCCGCCGCATGACTTCCCGGTTTGCCTCCGCGAACGCCTGTTCGAGTTCCTCGTTCGTTGGCCGCCGCTTTCGCACCGGCTCGGCGAAATGGACGCATGCACTCCTGCGAACGACCTCGAAGCGATCCTTCCATTTTTCGCCGACGGACAACGCGAAAAAATCCTCCATCGGCATCGGCAGGACGACTTCGGCCGGCGAACCACGATCGAGTAACACCTGGAGCACGATGAGGTCGGTACCACGAGCGGCTTGCCCATATCCGCACAGCAATCCATAACTCTGGATCTTGCTACGCACGGCGTTGACAAGCGCGCCCACCTTGCTCGCCGGAAAACGCGGAATCGGACGGCCCGGCGCGTCGACCATGTGCCCGAAGTACACAAGCACGCGTGGTACGCGCAACAGGTCGTCGAACTTTTCCTTCGGTTCGCCCAGTGCGCCGAGGTTCAGTCGCGCCTGACGGCGCATCACGGCAATGTTCTCGGGCAGCCCAGCCGCTCGTGCGGCCGCCTTGCGATACCAGTCACGCGCGTCGTCGAAACGGCTAAGCAGCAGGGACGCCTCGCCCAAGGTCGCGAGATCCCAGTGGTCGCGGTCCGCTTCACGCTTCTTGAGCAGTTTGTCGCGCACTTGCGTGGCGACCGCGATCATCACGTTGCGTTCGTTGCAGTGGAGCGCCATCGCCGCCGTGTTGATGCCGTTGAACGGATCGTCGTAAAGCTCGTATGCCTCACGATAGGTGAGATAGGCCAGTTGTGCGAAGTTGTGATCGTCCGCCTGCTGCCAGCGGGCCTTGTAACAGCCGGCAAGCAGGCCGGCCGTCTCCGCGTCCAGTTGCCCTTCTTCCTTGAACGCTTCGAGCTTCCGGATCGCCTTGTCGATCTGCCCCAACTTGCGAAAGGCGAAAGCGCGCAGCTGACGCACGCGCACCGACGGCGGCATGTCGGCGAGCACGTCGAGCGTGGATTCGAACCAACCTTTGCCGCTGAAGACTTCGGCTGCGGCAATCAACGGCGCGACGTCAGTCAGTCCGGTTGCGCGCCATTCGGACACGGTTGTCCAGACGCCGCTGACGTCGCCCTTGCCCGCGGTCCTGATCTCCGCGACGAACCGGTCCGTTACACGCAGATCGGTCTCGTCCGCACGTTCGGACGGCTCGCTTCTCTCTCCGGGCACAATGTCGATGAGCGCATTAAGCAGACGATCGAGCGCACCGCCTCCAGGCTCGGCCATATCGCTGAAATCCAGCCACACGCGCGCATTGAGCATGGGCGGCATGGTGCTCTTGTCGATGCGCAGCGGCACGAGCATGAAACGCTTGTCGCTCACGTCACGCTGAATGAGCACGTTCGCCTCTTCCTGGCACCACGGCGATTCGATCCAACCCTGGCTCACGAGCAGCACGGCCGCACGACTGCGCGCGAGCGCGGACTGGAGCTGACCCGCCAGATATCCGCCTGGCTTCAGCTCGTTCTGGTCGATGAACACGCGCAGCCCCGCGCCCTCCAGCCGCGTGACGAGACGCATGGCCCAGGGACGGTCGGTCGATCGATAGCTGACGAACACGTGAAACTCGTCCGCGCCGATCGACGGTATCGACTGCTCGCGCGTAGTGATCGCGGTCGGCTCGATCGTCACTGTCTCCAGTTCGACATCCAGCAGCTTGATCACTTCGCTGATCGGACACGCATAGACGTAGCCATATGCGGCACGGCGCTTGTCGTCAGCATCGCCGATATGCTTCGTCAGATGCCCCGCGAGCGCGCCGTCGACGAGTACCGGACTGCCGGAAAAGCCGTGCAACGGCGACGCGTTGCCCGCCGCGATTTCGTGAGAGTAGAGCAGGATCGCTGTCTGGCCGACATCGTTCGTCGTCTGCGGATCCATCACGCGGCCGTCGATCGGCAATCCATGAGGATTCGCCGTCTTGACCGCCGACGCCGGAAATCCATATCCCGCCCATTCGCAATTGACCGCGAGCGGCTGCGCGACCGGCAGCGGCACGACATCGATCGGCTCGTCGAAACCGAGCACGGCGGAATCGGTGGCGCTGTCGGATTTGATCAGGTATGCCTGACGCATCTGACCGTTCACCCCGATCATGACGGGAAAGAACTGACCTTTCTGCCAGGATCGGACCACGTGCAATGCTGTGCCGATGCGCTGTGGCGCGACGAGATAGCCAGTGCCAGAGCCATCCGGACCGCGGATGAACACGCAGGTTTCCTTCAGACGGGAGAGACCATTCACGATATCAATCATGCGGCGCCCCCCCCGCCAGGCGTTGAAGAAGCGCATCGGTGCTCACGCGCTCGGCGCCCGCGCCATCGGCAAAGTAGACGTCGGCATCGATGAGCGTCTCGCCGTCGATCTCGATCTTCGCGTAGGTCGGAACGGCTCGGCGCCAGTCATCGAGCGCGCCGCTCTCCAGATCGGCAATGAATCGTGTCAACGCGTTGAGTGCGTGGCTCTCGTCAGGGGCCCAGACGGCGTCCGGCATGCGCATCAGATCCGCCCAAGTTCCCGTGTTGAGGTAGACCGGCCAATCCGATGCGGCATCGCCCAGCCGCACGCGCTTCACGAGATGCGTGTGCCCATAGACCACCACCTTGAAACCGGCGTCCGCTGCCGTGCGAGCCGGAGTCAGATACTTGTCGTCTTCCTTGTCGACCTCGAATGCGCCGAGCAAACGAGATGCCCTGCCGCGAATCGCCTTGAACAACGCGTCGCGCCGGACTTTCCGATCAAGGTTGCTGACCGCCGAGCTGGCGGCACGCATGGCATCGCCTATTGCGTTGATCTGCGATGCATCGCCGCCGTTCTCGATCTCCATTGCCAGATCGAACATTTCCTCGTCGGACTGATCGCCCGCGCCGATGTACTCCGCGCTAAGCGGCTCGCGAGTCTCGTCGTAATCCACGCGGCAGGCGTCACGAAATCTCTGAAAAAACTTCCAGGCGTCCCGTATTCCGCCCGCTCCCAGCGCGGCCAGAATGGGAAGCGCGCCGGCGTCCTCAGGCTTGAGCAGGTCAACGAACGCATACTGCCGCTTGAGCGGATTCATCACGTCGACGACGAGCCGGCTGCCAGGTAGCGCCGGAAACTCGGGCTGCACCGGCAACCCGCGAGACAACTGCGAACGTACGCGTCTCAGCGCGCCATGCGGCACCGCGTTCCACTCGTCGAACCGGTTGCCATGCTCGATCAGCACGGGACCGACACTTAACGCTTCGTTATCGAAGATGAAGTCGATCCGCCCTCCCCCCAGCCGTTCGCGCAGGAGTTGGCGTGACGCCGGCAGCGATATCTCGATGTCGTGGTTGCCGAGCATGAGCGTCAGCGCGCCGTCGCGCTGCTCCACGAATCGTCGCAGCGAGGCCCAGATGGGCGCGGTGTCGTCGAGGATGCGGCGGAGCTTGGCGCACGCCGCATTCGGGTCGCTCGTGAACGCCAGCCACGTCTCTTCGGCCAGAAAGTCGACGATATCGCCGGCAATGACGAGCCCCACGTCCGCCGTGGCACTTCGACCCGGCAGTCGGTCGATGAACTCGGCAAGCATCGCCTGGGTGCGCGGCGGGGTAATCTGGAAGCCGGGCTGCCCATTGCTCGCGGGCGCGCCACCAAGATGGAGGTCGGATATAACGAATAAGGATGTTCGCATCGGGCAACCTCGCACACAAAAGAGTTCGAAGCCGTGATCGTTCAGACCGCCTGCATCGGGTCCTTCGCATTGCACGGCTGAGCGCCGAAGTCGGAAGGGCTGCTCAGCAGGTCCCCCCAAAATCGGGCCGGTGTGAACTCAAATACTTTAGTGCGCCCGCTTCACATCTTCCAGCCATTTTCCTCGTGCGCGGGAGGCAGCGAACGAAGCGCGGACCGCCCAGCGACACTTGCTGGTGCCGTCATCGGCGTTGCGTATTGAATCGCTTCATGCAATGGAACCATCGGACGACATCGAGGCGGCGCGATGCGCACATCGTCCTCGAGCGATATCGACGCGCGATCGCCCTTTCGCGGATGTTGGCGGAAGCGAAAGTCGTCTCGTGCGCCGAGAAACATATGTCCGTACAACGAGGACGCATTCGTTGCCCAACATCTGTTCGCACAGCGTTGACTTAACGCCGCCGAAGCCCACGGCACTCCTTGTTATCGCCTGACTTGCGGTTTGCCCCCCTTCCATGGGCGCCTTTCGGTCGTCTGGAATGGGAAGCGGGTATGCAACAATTTCCGTTCGGCGGCAACTTCGATCTTGCGCACGAATGGATTCGTGACCTACGCAGACTCCGGTTCGGCATCCCGTTGCCTACGTGTCCACGCTTGTTCATCTCTCATCGTCAGATCGATGAGCCGTATGCCCGCAGCATCGCAAAACTGGCTTTTCAGAACCGCTTCAATTACTGGCTCGACGTGATCGATCTGGACCCGGCGCGCAACGCACAGGTTCAATTGCTGAGCCAGCGGTTGGGCCGGCCGTTGAACCCCTTCGAAGTCAGCATACTCACTGCGGCGATCATCGAAATGGCGTTGCTGAACTGCACGCACGTACTGGCCGTCATGACGAACAACACTGCCGGATCGCAATGGGTGCCGTACGAGTACGGCCGCGTGAAGGAGCCGCCGCCCCTCTCCTGCGAGGCGTCCTGCTGGTGGGACACGGCCACGCTCGGAACCACGGGTTTTCCAGAATACATGTACCTTGGCCAGATTCACTTTATCGACGCGGAGATCGTTTCGTGGCTTCAGCGTGAACGCTCCAGATATCCAGGTTGCGCAGCGGCCGACGAGGAATTCGAAGATCCCGGCGATGTCGTCTCGCTGCCTGTCGATCGAACCATCGCCATTTCATGATGCGAACATCGTACGCGGGCACGACGTTCGGTTTCGTCGTACCATGCTGGCTCGAACACGACGACCCTTGATCAGGCGATGCGGGTGCGCGGCCTCGAGGGTCGGCCGGCGCGAACCACAACGCGAACCGCAGTTCACGAGTGACGAGTCATGACCGAAGCGAGCAAGGCACAGATCATTCGTCCACGCGATGTCGACGACGCGATCCTCAGGATTCGAGACATGCTCGGTCCAGGATGTCGGCTCGCGACGTTTTCGGGATTTTCCTCTGCCGGATATGAAGACGAGGCATTCGTTGAAGGCCGCCTGTTAGAACTGCTCAGCGCACTGGACCCGACCGCCGACGTCGTCTGTTCTGGCGCGACATCGGTAGGCATCGGGCTCGTATATACACTTGCGAAGTCGCCCTCATTGCCGAACGCATTCAAAACCATTGGCATCGTGTCCTCACAGGCGCTAAGGGAGCAGGTTCCGTTTTCAGATGACGTCGACTGCGTGTTCGTCATTGAAGATGACCAGTGGGGCGGATACCTCGATAACGGCACAACACTTTCTCCGACATCCCGCGTCATGGTCGAGGCCTCCGACATCTTTTTTTTCATCGGCGGCGGCGAAATTGCACGCGACGAGTATGCATGCGCGGACGTTCTCGGCAAATCCCTGCACTTCGACGCCACCGACATGAAGCACGAGACGGCCATTGAAAAAGCACGCCGCAAAGGCGAGGCGCCACCCACCGACTTTGCGGGAGCGGTCTTCACCTATCGGAAAGCGATGGCGCGGTGAGTGTAGTTTCAGTTTGTCGTTACACGCCGCGCTGAAACGTCATTCGGTTGAAGTGGCAAGTCAGTACTGTGAGCAGCTCGGAAAGCAGGACAACGTGCGGCGGCCACAACCTGCCGTTCAGCCAGCAGAGAACCCTGCCGTTGATGCGGCGGCCACAATCCAGTGTCAGTCCTTGAATGGCCATCTGAGAGCCGAGGTCTGGTCCAACGAGGACAAGGGGCAAGTCATCGTCGCGTTCGGTGGTACGGCTGCCAGCAGCATGGATGACTGGAAAGCCAATCTTCGATGGCTCTTGGCGCCGCTCCATCCCACCGACGAGTATTCCGTCCTGACCGATACCTTCGTGCCGACTTTCATCACCGAGTTCAATCGGCGCGTGGCAGAGCCGCAATGGGCATGGCTCAAGAGAGCCCATGTCATCGCTACGGGACATTCTCTTGGCGGGGGCCTCGCTCAACGATTTGCCTATTCGCTGTCGGCCAAAAGCGGTGTTCCTGCCGTGAAAGTCGTCTACGCGTTCGATCCCTCACCGGTCTCCGGCAAGCGAAGCGCGCCCGATTTCGCGGAGCAGGCAGACGGGCTCACGATATACCGAATTTACAATCGCGGTGAGATCCTGGCGAGTCTGCGCTCACTCCTGCATTTTGGAGATCCGGGCAACGAAAGAAATCAAGGACAAGAGTGGATCGACATTCGCTATCTCGACAACTGGAGCTGGCGAACGCTTCTTCCTTCCGGTTCGGTGCACGCGCACGGGATGTTCGACCTAGCCCGATTCATGGCGGCGAATCTTCCACAAGCCGCATTGAGAGCCTGCGCCGACGAATCCCGACGCTAGAAGCGGACGCGGTAGCCCTGAAGTTCGGGCGTGTCGTGACGCTGAGTTCATTCGCTCAGATCACGCAATGTCGACGCGAGAGAAACCACGGCGCTTGCACCGCGATCGACGACGTCGCCGGAAGGAGACAGGCAGCCGCTTTGTGAATCCGCCAACTCACAGTTTCGACCTTCTCGGTCGCGTGTTCGCCCACCAAATGGCGGGATTCGGAGTACATCGGCTGTCGAATTCAATCGGTGGCTGGCGGGTCGGGCCAATTCGGTTGTTCACGACATCCCGTTGCAGTCGTTCCGCGACGACTGCTTTCGAATGGCAGGTTTCCATTGGCGCTTGAAACTCGTTGGAGACTTGCTGGAAAGTTGCTTCTTGCTAAACTTCCGCGTTGACCAGTCCGTCGCGCCAAATATGCGCGCTCATCGCTTCGCGTCCTCGACGTCGCCCATCAGCATGCGAAGATCAGTTTCGAGGAGATCCATCGCCGCGTGCGCTTCTTTCTGCCACTCTTGGTAAGGAACCGTAGTATGGCCAGTTTGCTCCGGATCGGCCTCGAGGTCCTTGATCGGCTGTATTAGCTTCGGCACCATCTCCAGGATGCGATCAGCACTCGACTTGGCTAGAAATATTTGATGATGAGCGAATGCGTCCCTGAACGCCTGTTGAGCTTGATAGGTCTCTTGCCTTCTTTGTTCTTTCACGGACGCTTCACGCCCTACCTCATAGTCCCAACGGTACTGGGCAAGCAATTCGGCGAACTGCACGAGCGGACCATAGATTGCGGCAATTGCCTCGAATCGGCGCTGAGTGAGCCAGCTGTGGGTCACACTCCGCTCGGCAGCCGCAATCGCCAGCGATGTCCGCAGACGCTCGAGTTCGACGTCACTCTGCGCTTTTAGCTGCGCTTTATGAGTTTCGAGCATAGCATCAGCGGAAGACTTCAACTGTGCCTTCAGCGTTTCAAGCTTTGCATCGTACTCGGAGCGAATCGCACCTCGTAAGCGTTCGCCAATCCAAGTGCGCGTAAGCCATGCCAGCGCTCCCGTGAGCAAGACGCTTAGCGAGCTTGACGAGATTAGTGTCCATGCAAACTGGCTCATTTTGATCCCCTCTGAACCGGTTAAACTGCATATTTTGGTTCCAGTTTACTCGCAGCAAATTGCGCTCTACTCCCCTTGCCAATTTGCTGTTTCAGCCCGGCGGAGATAGCGGCCAGACTCCTCTGCACGACAGTCCTCTCTTCGGATGAGCGGCAGTCGCTCAGATCGCCGTGTATCTGCTCATACAAAGCAGTCGTTTGATGGAGCGCAAGCAGACTGCGAATCGATGACCGCAAGGGCCGATACCGAGAGCGATGTTTGAACGGTAAGCGGCTGCTTTCTAAACGGGAGCAGACACCTGAATGTCAGCTTACGCGCAATGTCGAACGGCTGAATGTGGCCGGTTTCGCGCGGACAGAGGAGCGCCTAAAAGCAGCCGCACGAACTCAAATTCAGTCCGTGCGGCGTGTCCCGCTAGATTTCAGTCTGCTCGGATATCTCCAGGCATCGTCAACTTCGATCCCGAGGTAGCGCACTGTGCTTTCGAGCTTGCTGTGACCAAGCAGCAGTTGGACAGCCCTGAGATTCTTTGTGCGCTTGTAAATCAACGTCACTTTGGTGCGACGCATCGAATGAGTGCCATAAGCGGTTGGGTCAAGCCCCGCCGCGGCTGCCCATTGATGTACGATCCGGGCGTATTGCCGCGTCGAAATGTGCGGATACGCCGAAAGTCGACTCGGGAAAAGACATTGCTCCGGCCTCAGCGAGGCCTTCTCGAGCCAAGCTCCAACGGCCGATTGGGTCGGCTCCGTCAGTTCAAACTGTACGGGTCGCCGGGTCTTTTGCTGAACGACCAGCGCCCGGGGCAATACCTGATTGCCGTGAATGACGTCGCGAACTCTCAGACTGACAAGGTCACAGCCGCGCAGCTTGCTGTCGATGGCCAGGTTAAACAAAGCGAGATCACGGACTGCGTGGGCGTTCTGGAGGTGGATCCTGATGGCCCAGACGTCTTTTGGCCTCAGCGGAGGCTTTTGGCCGATGAGCTTTCCTTTGATCCATGCCTCACGGGCTTGTTCGGTCTTCATGACAGACTCCCACAAGAAGATGGGAGTTCGATTTTGTTACCCAGCTCGGGCTTCTGCTTACGATCGATTTCCCGGAGGCTTGCAACCGGCCAGTTTCCGCCGTTCGTTCGTCCAACCGCAGGACGCCCGGAAGGTCTCTTACACTTCGAGTCCAGCCGTTGAGCGGGCGTTGCCGTGATGGGCCGTTGGGCCGCTCACTTTCTCCCTCCTGCGCGTCTGACTCCATTGCAATTCCCGGTGACAACTGCCTTGATCGCCGATCTGCATCCGCTTTGTATTGAATCGCCAGTTTCTAGGTTTTGAAACAAGTCGGATAGCGGCACTATCGCTCGAGATTCGTGCGGAGGCGCACATTCGAATACCGGAATCGTAAGGCATGCCGCCTATTATTCTGCCGGTCTGCGCGGTGCCATTGCGCTTACACCCACAGCGTTCTTTTTTGACATGATGGTCTTCATTTTCAAACGTGGGCCACGACGCGCGTTGTGATGTTGTGGGGCGCATAAGACCGGGATTTGGAAAGGTCCCGGGCGTCGGATGACGTGCCCTTGCAAATGAAAAGGCGGCGGCATTTGTATTGAAGCACGTGTTCATATGCGACGGCCGAACAATCAATCGCAAAGGAAGGTCCATGGCGTCGGCAAAAGACTATGTCGGATTTTCATTTCCGCCGTTCCAAATCGAGGAACGTATCGGTGCAGGTTACGAATGTGAGGTATATCGCGTACGCAACGAAGGTACTGGCCGTAGTTTTGCGTTGCGTCTACCTGGGCGGGAGGAAAGCCTCTGGATAGAGGGAATTGCTCTTTACGGTGGCCGGATCGTATCAGACAAGGGCCAATTGAATAGATTGGAAGCTCCAATTGTCGACGAGATTGTCATCGGATCACCCATTTTTGTACGTCAGCGCGGGTGAACGTCAAAAACTATTGGCGATAGAAATCCCTACTCTGAAAAAATGCTGGCTGGGACGAATGCCAAACCGCCCCGACGAGGATAATCGACGCGCGAGGTCCGCTCTCCAAGGGGAAACAGACGTTTGAAATGCTAATCTGAGGGCGTGACCAATGGCTGGAGAGGATCGATTTATGTCAACCGCATAAATGGCGCGGCGGAGACGATCGTCGTACCCGGTCGTGCGACGCAGTGCTGCCAGGAAGAGCCATTCGGCGTAGTGATAGGATCGGTGACAATCGAGGCATTGGGCTCGCAGCGCTATGCCGATGCGCCCGAGCGTTCGGACGGTTGTGTGTGGAGGCCCTCAAGAAATAGATAGAACTAAAGGAACGGCATGAACCTTTATCTCGATAACAATGTGCTGCCCGACTTGATCCGGGCGGGAGTCAATCCTATCCTGGCGGTGGCAGGTAGCGAATTCGTTTTGTCAGTAACGCCCGATCTGGCAGAAGAGTACCGGCAGGCCATCGAAAACGAGCGGGTCTCGCTGGCCGAGAAGGAGTTGTGCCGTGCGCTTCTCGTAGCTGCAACAGAGCACGGAATCTTTGGCTTTTCGGAAGCGGGGGGCGGCTATTCTGGATTTGATAACGGCATGTGGGCTACCAAAGAAATGGCCGAGATCATCCGGTCAACCAAGATCAAGGCGCGTGCCGGTAAGGCTATCCCGAAACACCGTACTGATGCCTTCCTCGCTGCACTTTCGCAAGGCGCTATGGTGGTCACGAATGATACCGGTGGCCACTACGATCGCGCCAAGGCCGCAGGCCAGCACGTCTACTCATGGTCCGAGATCTATGACATCAAAAAGGCGCCGACGGATCTCGCCCGGAAACTTAGCGCATTGTTCACGCCGCTCACCTAAGAGATCTTTCCAACACCTACACCATGGCAGACCTTTCAAATTTGATTGGGGCTTTGTTCAGCGACGCACTCACCGCGACATCTAGTTCAATAGCCAGCGTTGGCAGGGCTGCACTTGGATCGGCATTGTCCGCGGTCATGGAAAGACGGAAGGAAACTGCTCGTGAGATCCTTCTGGACGAAATTCGTCACGGCTGCGCATCCCCTACTACAGACGACATAGACGAATCAGTGTCGATCCTATACAGATATTGGCGTGCCTCCCAAGAGGGGGCCGGGCGATTGAATCTTCGATTGCTTGCGTCGGTATATGCCGGACAAGTGCGGGATAGGAGTATCGTCGCCGACGACTTTCTGTACTACGCTGACCTTCTTGCTTCTCTACGACGCGACGAAATCACCCTATTAGGTACATTTTTGCGGTACTCAACAAATCCGGACGGGGCGCCACGTCTGGGTGCCGACCCAATGAACGAAACCCGCGCCGAGATGGTGCCTGGAGTTTTCGAGGCGCACGAAAGCTATAACGCTGCGTTGGGAGCGTTACAGCGAACGGGGTTGATTTCTGTCGACGCAATCGGCGGGGCCATTGGTAGCGGCCCAAGGCTCAATTATCGAGTAACGAGTCTACTGCGCAAGCTCAATCGGCTCGCCGAGATTGAGGGAGTGGTTGGACGAGATCGCGTTGACGTAACCCCCCAAGCTACATCAGGTTAGGACCTACAATAATCTGGTCTATCGAACAGGGAAATAATTCATGGAAAGAACGAGAACGTTCGTTGGCAACTTGCTCGGCGCTGTTGCAGTCGCCACGGGTCTGTGGATCGCGATGGCTGATCGCGTAACTGCCGCAACAGCCTGCCTGTCGGCAGGCATCTTGATCTTGCTGCTCGCGAATATTAACCACTTCGAGTTCATCAAGGGATTCGGCTTTGAGGCCAAGACTAAAAAACTGGACGAAAAGATCGAGGAAGTCGACCGGCTTCTCGCGAAGTTACGGCTGGCGAGCCAGTTGTTTGCCGACATCTCGGTTCACTTGATGGCTAGAGCGGGCCGATGGGCTGGGCCAATCCCCAAACCTGAAACACAGGACCTCGTCACGCGGATTCAGGCGCTTTTGGAGTCCCTCGACATAAAGAGCGTCGATATCGATAAAAGCCTCGATCCATTTCACCGGATCACGCTTCGCGATCTTGCGACATCGTCCTTTAACGCATTCTTCGCTGAGTTGGACAGGCATATGGCGCTCGTCAACGATGCAATGGCGCGGCGAGCGGCAGACGAGCAAGCGCGGACGGGCGGTCCCATCGCCTCCGACGATGAGCAACATCGTGCACTTCAGGAAAAGTGGAAGGTTATGCAGCAGTTCGCGCAGGAGACGCGGCAAGAGTTTGAAAACGCAGATCCCTTTGCGCTGGGCACTCTGCTCGAACATTCAGTTGCTGCCGCCCCCGGCTGGAAAGAAACGGACCGGCGAGCATTCCTTGCAGCGGTGAAACCGATGCGTGACGAGTGGAAATTCTATGCGAAGCACCGGCGGATTAACGACGTCGGCGCATGGCTGGCACGCGAGTACGGCCATTAGCCTTGGCTAGCTAGTCTCCAGCCGGCCAGATCGAGCGAGAGGCCCCAGTACCTTAAAAGCTGCCATTGAGGTCCCGCCGGGTCAAAGGACTGAAGTGGGTCGGGTTATGCCTTTTGCATGGGGCGCCCCCGATGCGATCGTCTTGCTCGGCCGTGGGGCGCAGTGCGGCCACGAGCGGCCGGTCCACCAGCCATCCGATCGGACAAGGGCCGCTTCGCTCACGATAGTTGCCGTTCACCGGCGTCGTGCGCTACCACTCGCTGCAACGCTCTCTCCGATTGCACACCGGTTGGCAACTATCGGTCAAGATGTGTGAAAACGCATGCACAACGCTGCAATCGAAAAACTCGACCCTCCAGACTTGCATGGGTGCTGATCCAGATGAGCAGCGATGAACTCAAGAAGGCCGCGCGAGTTGTACAGGCAATTATCTGCTCGGAAATCGCCGAATGCCTTCCACTAGTGATTTAGTTCTTGCACTGTTAACCACTAGTGGCACACTGGAATCTCCATAGTAGAAGACCAGCCAAATGCCCAAATTCGAAGTTGACGAAGACGTAGCACGCCTTGTCGAACGGCTCGCCAATCCGAAGCCGTTTGAGAATCTGTCGTTTAACGCCGCGCTCAAACGCGTGCTGGATCGATTCATGGGCGACAATCACCAGCCGCAGGTCGATTTGAACGAACTGCTTGCTGAGTCTATGGCAGCAGCGCAAGCGCAACCAAAGAAAGCGCCTTCCCCAAGCGCTCAGGAATGGGCTGCGACCGTGCCAGAACTGAAGAACAAGCGCGGCCTGACTACGTGGAAGGCAATCTGCGATCATCTGAAGATCCAAACAGTCGGCGATTCTGCACGCAGGAGGTTGCAGACGTGGGTGAAGTTGCACAAGCCCGCATGGCCGCCAGTACCAGACACGCCTACAACAGCGGAATAGGAGCGTGGCCCAAATATGGACAAAATCCAATACCTTGAAGATATGAAGGCGGAGCTTGCACAAGCACTCGGAGAGGCAATCTGGGCGTTTGCGATGATCGAGCGGGTGACATACAGCTACATGAAGAAGCTTTCGAGTGACAGACTTGACGAACTTATGGGCGGCCAGCAGTTCAAGGCGCGTACTGATTTGGTGATCAAGCTTGTCGAGCGATTGAAGGGGCAAGAAAAAGAGAAGGCGGTTGCGCTTCGCCATCTCAAGGAGGCTCAAAACTTAGCTATCGAACGGAACCTGCTTGCTCACAATCCTTGGCAAATCTGGATCGATCTTGACGAGTCAAAGTTCAAGTCGGAAATCAGGAAGTTCAATGACGAAACCAAGAAGGCAGACCTAGAAAAGGTTCGCGACTTCAGAGAGCGGGCGGGAGATGTAGCCTCAACGCTCGAATACGTGTTGGGTGATCTTCGCTTCCCGGGTCCATAAGCAACTAGACCGCCTAGTTAAGGCGATTTCAACCCATGCGCGCGCGGCTCGAAGTCATCATGGGACGCGGGCGGGACTCGATTACTTGCAGACGGTAGTTGAAGTGCCCTTTGCTTGATCTACAACGGTCGTGCAATTCTGTTCGCTGGACGATGAGCAGGAGCCGATGAGGGCGAACAACACGAGTGCTATGAGGATGCCCGCGCCAATCTTGTACTGTTTGCGCGTCGATGGAAGTGACCCGTACTTCACATCTGCATATCGCTTCAACGACTCAATCAGCGGCAACCCTCGGTGCTCTGCGCGGTGGAGTGCAGCAGCGCATCCATTCACCATCGCCACGTTCCACTCCTTGTTCTTTATCTCGTGGTGGTGTTTCGATAGCTGATGGAAGTTGATACGGAAGGCGCGCAAGTTCTCGTACACATACGCAACTTCCTTGGCCATCTCCGCGCCTAGCAATCCAATCTTTGCCGTGTTGCTGTCGAAGATCGGGCTGGGCGGAATCGGCCACTCTGGCAGGGCCAAACCTTCTTCAGTCATCGCCTGTAGAGCCATCTTCTCCAGCCCGTCTTTCATCCATTTGAGGGGCTCGGCGTGTGACTCCAGTTCACCGGCCAACGCACCGGCGAGCGCCTGCCCATCGCGAAAGCGCCTGTAATCTTCGCCAAGGAAATTGTTGAAATAGCCGCCAGCAAGCACGCCGATGAATGCGATGAGCGCGGTATTGACTTCAGCCATAAATTCCCCTTATGCGTTGCTTGGCCCGACGCGCAGTGTACGGAATGACCTGTCTCATTGTCTTATTTTCCGACTCAATGATGTTTGTGTACTGGCCGCCGGTGGGCAGTTGTAAGCAGAACGTTGTCGCCGGCCGCAGCGTCAAGCGATGACACCGAGGCATCAGCCACGACCACGTGGACTTGCTGCGCGAATGCTTCCTCAAACCGCTTCCGGGCGTGTGCAAGGCACTCAGCCTCCGTGCCTTCGCCGGCCGCCGCCGCAGCCTGAGCCGATGCCTTCGCCGCGAGACCGAACACGGCGACGGCTTCGTCCCATGTTAGGCCGGTCGAGATTGCCTCTTCGATGAATCGTTCGACCAGTTCGCTTGCTTTCGTTCGTAGGGTGCCCATGAATTCTTCCTTGCCTCCTTTAGAGCAACGTCATCTGCTCGCTGCTGCGCACGTCCCCGTCACGTGAACCTCGCACGGTTGCTCCAGCGACCGGCGAAAGCGCGTGCATGCTCGGAACATGTGGAGATGGCGCGGCCGTTCGCTGATACTCACGTCCCCATTCAGGGCCCAGGACGACAGCAGAGAACAGTACGCCGGCCCCGATCCGTATGCAATCTTCCATGATGTTATTCTTTGATTCCCAAGTCGAAGCGCGGCTATGTGGCCATATTCCCGTTGTCCCAGACGTGTCACCTGCGTACCAATTCCACTAGCCGCGCTAACACGTGCTGCGAGCTCGTCTCACGTCATCTGCAACTGCTTCTTCCCGAAACGCAAGAAGTCCCGCCGGGCACGGTCCGTAGACCGTTTTGGTGCCTCTGTCTAACCCTTCTTTATCGGCAACTCTGCCGACCCAGCCTGTGTGAAAACGTGTTAGTCGCCTAAACTGAATCAACGCACTGAGATCTGGGTGACTCATGAAGCGATTCGTTGAAGGCGATGACCGCAAACAGGTCGCACTACTTCCCGAATGTGTCGATGACTACATCGGCGAAGATAACCCAGTCAGAGTCATAGACGCCTTCGTCGACGAGTTGGATCTCGCGGAACTGGGCTTCACCGGCATCAAGCCGGCGACCACCGGTCGTCCCTCCTATCACCCCGGTGTGATGCTCAAGATCTACATATACGGCTATCTGAACCGGATACCGTCCAGCCGGCGCCTGGAGCGCGAGTGTCAGCGCAATGTCGAGCTAATGTGGCTAACGGGCCGTCTCGCTCCGGACTTCAAGACGATCGCAGATTTCCGCCGTGACAGCGGCACAGCCATTCGCAATACATGTCGGCGTTTCGTCGAACTGTGCCGCGGACTAAAGCTGCTATCCAGCGACATGGTGGCCATCGACGGCAGCAAGTTCAAGGCATCAAATAGCCGGGACCTGAATTACACAACGGGCAAGCTCGACAAGCGCCAGCGGCAGATCGAGGAGAGTGTGCAGCGATATCTCGACCTGATTGAAACGGCAGACAGAACCAGCGCAACAGGTTTCGCTCCAAAGACCGTTCGACTGTACGAGAAGATCGCCCGCTTGCGCCTGCAGATGCGTGAACTTGCACAGATCAGGAAGCAACTAGAGAAACAACCGGAGAAGCAACTGTCGATGACTGACCCCGACGCGCGCTCCATGGCGACAAGCGGAAGAGGCTCCGGCATAGTGGGCTATAACGTGCAGGCGGCGGTGGATACGAAACACCATCTGATCATTGAGCACGAGGTAACTAATGTCGGAAACGATCACGGACAACTCAGCAGAATGGCGATCTCTGCAAAGCACGCGATGGGCAGATTGAAGCTGAAGGTTGTCGCTGACCGGGGGTACTTCAGCGGGCCGGAGATAAGGGCATGTGAGCTGAACGACATCCGTGCATACGTTCCCAAGCCACTTACATCTGCATCACGGAAGAAAGGTCTGTTCACCAAAGCCGACTTTGTCTACGAGGCAATCCGCTCTCGCCCACGGCTACCCTCGCGGCGCAACCATCAACTCCAGACGCCGGAGTTCCAGCTCAACAGCTGGCGACCACTCCGTTCCTCCTTCGTCATCCGCCCTTCTTGGTTTTCGGACTCTGGTTGCAGCGGGCTTTTTGACGCCCGTCAAGGCTGTTCGACAATGAGGCTAGCCCTGTTTATCTCGCGACGACATATCGATAAGCTCCCTTGACGGCCGCTGACTAATGCGGAGCGGTCGCTCGAATCACTGTACGACGGCGCATGCGAACGACGGCTTGTGGCCGGTTGCAAGCCTCCGGGAAATCGATCGTAAGCAGAAGCCCGAGCTGGGTAACAAAATCGAACTCCCATCTTCTTTTGGGGGTCTGTCATGAAGACCGAACAAGCCCGTGAGGCATGGAACAAAGGAAAGCTCATCGGCCAAAAGCCTCCGCTGAGGCCAAAAGACGTCTGGGCCATCAGGATCCACCTCCAGAACGCCCACGCAGTCCGTGATCTCGCTTTGTTTAACCTGGCCATCGACAGCAAGCTGCGCGGCTGTGACCTTGTCAGTCTGAGAGTTCGCGACGTCATTCACGGCAATCAGGTATTGCCCCGGGCGCTGGTCGTTCAGCAAAAGACCCGGCGACCCGTACAGTTTGAACTGACGGAGCCGACCCGATCGGCCGTTGGAGCTTGGCTCGAGAAGGCCTCGCTGAGGCCGGAGCAATGTCTTTTCCCGAGTCGACTTTCGGCGTATCCGCACATTTCGACGCGGCAATACGCCCGGATCGTACATCAATGGGCAGCCGCGGCGGGGCTTGACCCAACCGCTTATGGCACTCATTCGATGCGTCGCACCAAAGTGACGTTGATTTACAAGCGCACAAAGAATCTCAGGGCTGTCCAACTGCTGCTTGGTCGCAGCAAGCTCGAAAGCACAGTGCGCTACCTCGGGATCGAAGTTGACGATGCCCTGGAGATATCCGAGCAGACTGAAATCTAGCGGGACACGCCGCACGGACTGAATTTGAGTTCGTGCGGCTGCTTTTAGGCGCTCCTCCGTCCGCGCGAAACCGGCCACAACCTGCCGTTCAGCGAACTGGGAGACTTGACATTGGAACGTCTGCATCACTCTGGAAGCTGACAGACAGCTACGTTCGCCCAAACAAGCGGACTTGCATGCTTACGCTGAGCAGTTACCATGCTCTATACGGTCTAAGGAATTGTCCGCTTGAAGAATTACGGCCAATATCAAGCGAGGGCGCCATCGTCTTTGGGGCTGGTTAGCTCAAAGCCTGCTTGACTTTTCTTCCAGCTTTTTGGATGTTTGGCGACTGCTTCATAGCATTAAAGTAAAAGGTAGTGATGATTTGTGCCGCGTCCTCTGGTTTCATCTTGACCAAGAAGACGCGGAGTGTTTCGATTGTGGTTTTTTCAAGCCAAAGTCGCCTCAGCCATGAAACGATCGTCAGCATGGAGAGAAGATCCCCGCCGGTCAATGTGGAAAAATACGCCAAGTTATTTCGATAGATGAAGATTAACGCCGTAAAGATAAAAAAGATGATCAACAGCGTGGCGATAGCAGCAATTAGTGCTACGTCGGCGAGGCGCTGCGTTTTGTCGAAACGTTGAAGAAGAAATTTACTGTCTTCGTCAGTGATTTCGCGCCTGCTCTCATCCAGGTCCAGCGGCGAATTTTGCCCGATTTGAGTCAGATATGCTTCAATGTCCGATCGACCCGATATAACGCCTACCATGTTATCCTCGCCAATTAATAAACGCCTGACTTACCTCAACGGTTGCATCTAAATAGTTGCGATTTCCAGACGCCAGCAAACGAAAAAGACATAAAAAATATAGCCACCACATTTCCGGATCCGCCTTAACCGGAATATGCCTGACAGTACAGTTCTGTCTATCTCTCGATAGCCGTTCAATCAGGAACATCGGTCTGCACACGCAAATATCAAAAATTCCGAAAAAATCCTGCGGAACGCATCGAACTATTTCCTCGGCATCAACAAGTCTACCGTGCATTTCGACCGATCGCCCCGCCCAATGCGAAAAAATCACGACAACGACTACCGTTTTATCCAAAAATATCAGTCGCAATTCCTCGATATCTAAATTCTTTATTATTTTAACTCCGAGCCCACTCAATTCATCCGAGAAAACGTTTAACTGACTCGCCAATTGCGTTTCATACTGAGACCATCCACCTAGGTATTTTGAAGCATATGCCGCAGGGCCAGCTTTCAGACTTTCGTCAAACTCTGCCTCGGACATAGGCAAGCCGAATGCAACAACACAGTCGGCCGGCCGCACTATCTCTGACAGGCGGCTTACTTTAGGTGGCAGAGACATATTCTTCGATCAGTTTATCCAACAGTGCCAACGTATTGTTTCCAAACTGATCGACAAATCGTGCTTGTATGTCCTCTGGCCTCATCTGCGGATACTTCTTTCGGAGATCCGAGACCAAATGCACCAACACAAGAGCAGCATTTTGATCCGGCTGTCTGTTTTGCGTATAAAGATCTCTCAAAATCAAACGGGCCGCATCTGAGTTGGCTTCGCTCTTGAAGAATAATTCGAGAAAGCACCGTTGCACTTTACCTCCTACTTCCCTTACAAAAGACAACACAATTTTAAACCAGCCTCTCTGCTCACCAGTCGAAACGAGAACCGGATCGGACACCTTCTCGATCTTATATTTTGTGGAAAAAAAATCTGAAGCGAATACCTGAAAATCTTCTCGCGGGTTTCCATCTATGATTCGAAGATCAGCTTTCCCTTTGACAGCCGCCCATCTAATTTTGAATGTAGCCTGAATTTGTAGTTGTTTTCCGACCGGCAAGCCTTCGAAACTTGCAAAAACAACGTCAGCATTTTTACTATAGGCGTCAATCGCATCCGCCGCCGCCAACAAATCGGCCCCTTCGTAAATTGGCTGACTTTCACCTGCAAAGACAGAATATTTTTTATTTTCAAACAATCCATCGATATGGATCACGACTGCTTTTGCAAGATCATTGGATCTATTAAATAATTTTAATTGCGCATCTAATATCGAAGATGCTGCTGGTTTAGGTTCATCTCCAGTTTTCCCTGCGATGTCATTCGTTAGAACCTGAGAGCAGGCATCATCTTTTGCTGTCGAAATACCTCCATACAGAAACAGCATGGAGGTTACAAGAAAGAAGCCGATAGACTTCAAAATTAACTTAGCCATTTCTAACCCAATACTAACTAATGACAATAGGCAGCGCGAATTTGCTCTGTGGGATCGCCCCCAGCTTCAGGAAAAATAGGCACCAAGGCATCGCGATCTGCAGCAAAATTCTGCACAAGTATTTTGCTCTTTTGAGGATCCGATTTTACTAAAGTAGCTCCTGCACGATATCCGAGAGTGGCTATAATGTTCGCTAGCGCTTGAGTCGAGAAATAGGTATTTTCTTCAGCATCGTCCCAAACTTGAATCGGAGCAACGCGCGTGTTAAATACTTTACGAACCGCATCTGCTTGTTGAGCTGCTGCCTCGTATTTTCCTTCCTTGTATAGTGTTCGGATGTACCACATGTTCCCCCACAGAAGCACCTGATTTTTATCCCATCCATTTCTGATTTTATAGATTCTTAACGTGACACGATCGTCATTGGTTAAAGAGCGATCAGTGTCAGCTTTCCCACTAATGTGCTCACTTAGGACGGTCAGTCTGCTTTCATATTCCGAGTCAGGCATCGCACTTACTGAACTTTGCTCTCTGCGAAAAAGCTCAGTTAAGTTGTCGAGATCAGATTTTAGTGCAGTGGAGTTTGCGTGCAAAAATGCGTCTTCCCCGCCCGGGAAGCCCTGGCTATACGCTTTTAAACAGGCCCGCTGTTTATGAATTGCCGACCAGCTTTCCTTGGATAGGGCGATTTTCTTTAACCCACCCGATATTGCCGCATCGTGTTGAATCAAGCCAGCTGGGCGCAAACTTTTGCATAATTCTGTCTGTATCGGCGTCTGTCCGAAGCAGATTGAGGAATTGAATAAAATAAGGCTGAAAACGAGGAAACTATAGTTCAAATTCATATCAGCCTCCCGTCGCAGTTACTATCCTAGGATGGTCAACTTTATATTTCCAATTGGCATGATGAATCGTAGACTATCCGGTACGAAAAGCTAGGTTCGGCAGCGAACAGTCGCCACACCTTCTAGCTTGACGGAAAACAATTATCGATTATTATTGATAGAATTTGCTTAGAACTATTTATCAAATGCTGCCGTGCGGAAAGACGCTGCGGCGTCATACCGTTTTCAACGGTTGTGAGCCCACGTATTGCGCGCTTGCCGGCGGGCCAGCGATATTCGTCTTTCGTTGGAACGTAGACGAAGTCGCGCGTGGTAAAGAGTCCCTTGTTGCTTGACTTTGGAGTGAATGGCTTCGGGAACTACACCCGTGTTCCCGGCCAATTCGCATGTGCGGATAACCGAATGGCGGTTGCGCACCGGAAGCAGCCCTAAATATTGTGCATGCTTGAAGGGCCGTTCTGGGTGGCAACAGCCCGATGCGGCGGTCGGTAGCCGGCCAAGGCTTGGTTAACCGATCCCTGCGACCGGCATGATGTTCAATGCACGTGGTCGGCCGCTTGCCAGATCGTGGCGAGCTGAGCGTGACCGTGCGAACGGGCCTGGACCGCTGACGCTAAAGCGGTGTGCAGCGGAGGTAGCACGGCGTTGTACGCGGCGACGGCGCGCGACAGCGCTTTGCACGGTCCCATGTCCGGGATCACGTCGCCCACCTTGACGGTGCTTCCGTCCAGGCAGGTGCCACGCCACTGGGCGATGCGGGCGTTGAGGGCGTTTTCCGCCGAGGTCTCCTCGTTCTGGGCGCGGTCGAGGTTGTCGTCCACGATCGAAATCTGGGACTTGTCGACGCTCATCTGACCGACGATGACCCCGGCCTGGCCTTGCGCGACACCGTTGCCGGTGGCTTCGAGGCGCTGGGCGCGATCGAGCTTCGCCTGCTCAACCGTCACTGCGTGCTCGTAGTAGGTCTGGGCCCGGGGCAGGCGTTCGAGATGCTGGTGCGCGCTCGCGACGAAACTATTGATGCTGTCGGTGAGGGCGTTGACTTGGCGGTTGATCTGATCGACGCGTTGACCCCGTTGGCGCGCGGCGATGATCGGCTGGCCTGCTTGGTTGAGCAGGACGACCACCGCGTCGAAGTCAGAGGGCTGGCCCTTAGTGAAGTGCTCGATGCCGGTCTGGGCGCCATTGGCCACCGTGAGGTCGATCCCGTCGCCCGTCACGGACCCGCTGAAGTTCTGCCCGATAGGCAGGGGTGTCGCTAGGACGGTAAGCGTGATGCTGTTCCCGTCGACCGACCCGGACACGTTGGTGCTGCTTGACGAAAGAGTGCCGTCGTTGTTCAGCCCGGTGTGGCGGATCGTGCCGGTGAAGTGGTGGTCGGGGGTCTCGGTGATTTGGAGGAGGTCCGCTTGGTTGCCGGCGTGGGACACGTACGACCCGGACACGGAGCGGTCACCGCACCCGGCGAGGAGCAAGGTGCTGCCCACGATCGCCATCAGGCACGTGGCCAGGCGTTCGCCATGGCGTCCACGATGTTGCTCCTTCATCCCCGGCCCCCGTCTGTTTCTCGCATGTTGTGGCGACAGTATAGCGACAGCGCCGGAGCGCCGGGCGGAGCAGCGTGGGGATTGCCTTGATGCGCAGATACCGACGAGTCGTCAGCGTCTGCAACGCAGGGCCCGATGGGCCCACCTGATCAGTGGGTGCGGAAGGTATTCCATGTGTCGGTGTCGAAGTGCATCGACGCCATCACCTCAAACAGGTACAGCTCGAGGTCGTTGTCGATCTGGACGAACGCGACCGACATCTCGCGCAGACGGCCCTGGGCGGTCAGGAAGACCTCGCGGAACTGGTCGTCCTTCATGGCCTGATCGCGCTTCATTTCGTGAGGGAAGTCCTCGCTGGCCATTTTGTAGACCAAGCTCGCGGTGAAGTGGGATTCGAAGTTGAGGTGCTGCACCAGGCGTTTAACGACTCCGCGGGAGATCCCAACGTACACCGGGCGGTCAACGTCTGTGAACACATAGCATCCGGGGAAGTCGGTGCTATGCCCGAGCTTGGTCAACAGCTCGCGCCGGGCGCTCTTGAATCCCACGAAGGTGGTGGCCGGCATCGGCGATTGCAGCGCGGTCTTCAACCTTTCCAGGTGAGCGGGCAGGACCGTGGCGGCAAGTTCGTCGAATGTGTGGGTGCAGTTGTCGATCGGCATCGAGGTAATAAGCGGGTGGAGGAGGCGCTGATCATAACCGGGGATTCCGGGTAGATTTTTGGTGCGCACCGAAAGCGGTGCGTACACCACCGGATCTCCGCGGAGGCGGCCGCGAATACACCAAACGCGCCGCGGTCACAACCGGTCCGGGGTCTAAAATAATCACCGTGGGCCCCGTGGATACAGCCGACGAGGGATGGGTGGCGGGATACAGGCCCCGGCTGCGCTCCAAGGAGCACCGATGACCCCTTCACTCCGATTCTCGCCTTCGGCAAGGCGACTCTTTGAGCGGCTCCTTCGGGTCGAAAGTATGAGTTCGCTGATGCAGGAAGCTGACGTCGGGCTGCTCGATGCAGCCACCGTCAGCATTCCGCCGCGTTGCTGACGTAGCACCAAGTGCACCTCAAAGTCCGCAATGGCCGAACTGCGGCCCCCGAGAGATCGGAGTGGATAACCGGATCGCCTCGTTAGCTGCCCCCTGGATGCCTGTCCCCGCCCGGCTTGAATACGCGAAATGGCGCGACTCAGCGCGCTGGCGCTGGCCGACGCCGCGCCACGCTCACTGAAGCCGTCAGACGCGGACAGAATGCACAACCCGGTGCATCCCGGTGCAGTCCTGCGCACATGGCTGCCGCGAGGCATGACCGTTTCACAGGCTGCAGAAGCATTGCGGATCAATCGCTGTACGCTCTCGAACCTTTTGAATGCCAACGCGGCCACTACGCCAAACATCGCGCTTCGCCTTTCCGCATGGCTCGGCACGACACCCGACGCATGGATGGGGCTGCAGGCAACGTGGGACCTGTGGCAGGCGGGGCTGCAACCGCGTCCCGATATCAAGCCGCTCGACAGGCCCGTTGCGCAGACTTCACCGCGCACGTACCGGTTCTAACCGGCGAAGGCCGCAGCCCTAGCGGCGTTGCCGCGCGTGGCGAACACGAAGGATCTGCACCCGTTCACCGGCCACGCGGTACACGACGATATAGGTAGGTATCACGACCATTTCTCGGGTCCCCCTGACGCGGCCCGTCCGGTATCGGTTCGGGTACGTCGCGAGCATGGTGGTCTTCTCGCGGATGGCCTGTCCGAGCGCGACGGCGGCGGCCGGACTGTCCTCACTCACGTAATCGATGATCGAAAGCAGCTGTTCCACTGCACGCGGCAGCCACTCGACGATCATGCGCGGCCCTTGCGCGCGGCCTTCCTCGCGGTCGCGGCAAGCTTCGCATCGAGCTGCGCCATCACCTCATCGTGCGGGACAAACGGCGTGCCGGAGCGGTCGGCCTCGGCCATCGCCTGCAGCACGTCGGCCTCGAACTCGGCCGCGTCGTCGGCCAGCTGGTTGCGCCGCCTCATGTGCGCGCTCCGGTCCGGGCGCGTCCAGGCCGGGGCCTTCGGGGCGCGCGTGTCCCACTCCTCGAGCGCGAAACGGCCGGTCGCCACGCCAAGTTCGCGCACGACCTTCAGGGCCTGGCCCGGATCGCGGAACTCGCGCCGCTCGCGGCCGTTCGAGGTCACGAGCTCGGCCACGCCCGATTCGCGGGTTTCGAGCTCGATATAGAAAGCGCCCTTCTCGGCGCGCAGGATCGCGGACAGCACCCCCCCCGCCTTCACGGCAGCGCTGGCCTGGGCGACATCAAAAAAAACACGTCGCATGATGGATTACTCCGTGATGAGTTCGGGGCGCCACGCGCACGATGGCCTCGAACTGCGCGCCATAGCCCAGCGTGTCGGGATAGGTGTGCACGCGCGAGGCGAGGCGAAACACCACGCACATGTCCTCCATGATCGTGTCATCCACGCCCCAAGCCGTCGTCAGGTCGTAGCTGCCGCACTGGCACGCGTTCCACCAGGCCAGCAGGAAACCGGCCACGCGGCGGCTCTGGCCGGTGTCGCCCTGGCGAGGTTCAGCGGGCGTTCGAGCGCCGCCTTTTCGTGTTCAAGGATCGGGGCAGGACGCATCGCGGACTCCGTGTCGGGGTAGCGGGAAAGGTCACGCCTTATTATACCCGCTTCCTCGAAATATGGTATTTCGTGGTTTTGAGGGGCGAACAAGTTATCGGCGCGCGGCGAAGCCTTGCGGCATAAGGCCTGGCGGGGCGCATCTGACATAACACCCGCATCATCATGTAAATTAACGTTCTTCCATGAGCACCTGCAACAAGTGCACTTGTCCGGAAAGTCCGCTAGATTATGCAGGGGGACGTACATTTACAGCGCTTTTTTTGCCGCAATATCCGAGCAGAGTGAAGTAGCCGGTTGACGTCTGCACTATCGATTGGTGCAGCGCAACAAAAAAGAGAGCCAACTCGGTCATGTTCGTCCACGAATACAGCAGCCCGATGCCGGGCGATTCGGATCTGGGGCAGGACCTGCTTAGCATCGCTGCCTCGCCTTCGCCTGACGGTGCGCTAGCGAGGATTGATTTTTGCAACCTGATGGGACGGGTCTATCAGGACAACGGAGCCTACGCGAATTGCTATGGCAGGCCCGTAGCCAGAAACCTGGTGATCCGGACAGGGGTTACGGTGAGCCCGCTGTGCCTGTTCAGACAGATCAGGTCCAGGGGATTTACTATGTACTTCTCGCTTGTGAACCGAGCAAACAGCAGGTTCAACGATGATGAGGTCCGTTTCCTCTACGCAGCATCCGATTTGATACCGGAACAGGAACGTGTCGACCTCGCAGTCAAACGGCACAACCACATATAGCTTGGGAGCAAATCATGGGCCCAGCCTCCGACGCATCAATCCGTGGCATTCTCGCCGCCCTGCGAGAAGACATGCGAAACAACCCTATGCTGACCCGCGCAGATTTTGAGGCCCGAGCGCTCTTCGCCGCCGTATCGGCTCTCCATGAAGCGGCCGGCCCAGACGGCATCACTGGAGCGGCACGCGAAGCGGCGGTGCGCGCCGGTGTAAGTCCCGCAGAGCTTGAAGATCTGCTTTCTGCTGAAACTGACGCCCCGGTTTCGCTCGGCACCATAGCGGCAATCGCATCCGCGTTCAAATACCGCGTGGAGTTCCAGCTTGTACCTTTGGACGCCCCGAGCGAACAGACGAATGCTCGACTGGAGCGATACCCGGAGACGGAGCCTCCGCGACATGCAATCGTCAAGCAAGTCTGACTCCATGCGAGCGATGCTCAGATTGGCGTACTTCTGGCTGGGGTGGGTCGCTTTGGTTATTGGGCTCTGGGTCGGGTATCACCAGTACCCGACCAAGCACGATAGCGTGCTCGGTCTTTTCGGATCAATTCTTCTCGTTTTACCGCCACTCCGGCAAATGCTTGTCAACCGGCTATTCAGGAATACAAACAAGATAGTGCAAGCGGCACGGTCCTCTCCAGCCTTAGCCGCTAATGAAGAGGATATCAAAAGAGATCGCGCGGATCACTACATGAAGTACACCAACAATGATCTCGCCTCGCTGATTGTCGGCGCGGCGTTGCTGTGCACCTCTTTTCTCGAGCAACTCGGCCTGGTTTGAGCTCCATTCAAAGGTCACTCAGGTACCGCGTGACCAGTGAAATGTTCCGCAGAAAGCTGGACTCCGCCAGAAACATCTGAACGTCGAGCCGCCCGCGCCGGACGGTCTCTCCCGACCTCGACGCCCCCCCTTGCTCAAAACGTATCAACTTCGTGCGTTACCGCACAAAGCGGTCGCATTCGCTCGAATCGCATCCCCGCATTTTGGCATGCTCCATCGTAAACACCGGAAACACGCAGCTAACCAACCGGAGGCCAAAATCATGCGATGCACGCAATTTCTCTCGCTCATCATTTTACTCTTTACACTGAACGGATGCGCTTTCACCGAAGCCGTCACGGCTAGCAGCCGAAAGAACATGAACAGCTATGTCACGGGCGACCAGCTTTTCGTCTACGTTATCAAAGCTGATGATGCATCATCAGGCTATAAAATAACGCAGACCGACGACAGTCCAAATTCGGCAAACGCTAAAGCAATGGTCCCGCTAAAAGCAATACTGGATACATGCCGCGGAATGAAAACACCTGATGTTGCACCCGTGGCCGGGATACTTCTGGCGGCGGCGGTATCCTGGATGGCGTCAGAGATCTCAGGCGAAATAAGCGAGTACATCGATACGGTCAAGAAGAAATATAGCCCGTCCCCGGATGCGTCAACCATCGATCTGAACGGCCTGTGGCTAAACCTTGACTCATCGAACCACGACCTGAACTTTTCTTGCGTAGTTGTGGGCATGGCTCCCGGGAAGGTACTCAAAGATGGCAAAGGCATCGACCCGTCCCAGCTACACTTCCTGCTCGTCGCCAGAATCGAACCTAGTACTGGCATTCAGCCACCCGCATTTCGTATCGTCCCGCTTTACTACATGCTCTCGATGAGCAAAGCAATGGCAACCCCGGACGACGACGGGAAATCAAAGGTGAAGGTGACCGTCGAATACGCAATATCTGCAACATCGGCGAAAGAGACCTCCAACGTCGCCGATCTAATTCTGGCTTTGCCAGCGATTCCGCTACCCGATTGCGACGCTTCCGACAACACGTGTCCGGTTCAGCCAGTTGACCTGCAAAGTCCCGGATCAAACGTGGTAGCCGCCGGTTTACCCACCAACATCGAACCCTCCCCATGGTTTTCAATCCCCCACGAAGATGGCAAAGACGCTGCCGGACAACTGTACTGCGCTCCCAAAGCCACGTGCATGCCAGCAAACCTCACGGTGACGTTGACCGAAATCGGCAATGGAAGCCCTGACTTCGACAAAGCACACAGCGAGCTTACCGATAACGCCAAAGCGCTGGCAGACACTATCAACAAGATCATCGACGCAAAGACGAGTAAGTAGCCGAGGAATTTCTCCTTCTGAGCTACCTGGTGACGAGCGGCGTGTTCCGCAGAAAGATCAGCCCGAGCAGGAACGTCGCGAATCCGAACATCGCGAGCTGTTCGCTCATCGCAACCTTGTCCTAGCCGAACCAGTGAGCGCCTGCGGCGTCATACCGAATACGGCCGTCTTCTGAGCTAACCAACTGAAGTCGTGCGGGATTTAGCGAGAAGAAGGAAATCCGCCAGCAACGTGGAAACGTCTGACGCATCAGTTGCTGTCGACTTTCCCAACTGGCGTCTACTGCGCCTGCGCGGCTGCGCGTTCCTCAGCCGCCCTCTTTGCCTTTTCTTTGGCCATATGGCGCCCAACTGCGCAACCTACGAGCGCGCCGGCAACTGCGTGATGCCCAGCTACGTGCCCGGCTACAGCACCGACTGCAGCCCCTTTAAGACATCCTGCTGCAACGGCCTGACCAGCGCCGAGGCTCAGAGAGAGTGCTATCGCCATATAGCTTGCCTTCTTCATGATTCTTTCCTTTGTCTTGTCAGAACGACAACACTTCCGTTGCACCGTTCGCCGCACTGGACGGGCCGGGGAGAAATACATCAGCTTTGAAGCCGTTCGCAGTCGTTTAAGTAAAGCGTGCGTCGAATGCCCCGCTATTCTTGACGCCCCCCCGAAATCAGCGAGATTGAGGGGTCGCGCACAGACCAAAACGACTTCAGCTTATCTGGCCTGCAAGCGCCACGTTATAGCGCCGTACAATGCCTGGCAGCATGAACGCATCGACCAATACCCAGATGCCAACGACGATCAGCAGGAAAAAACCGATGCCTGCCCACGTCGTCGCCGCGCCGACCAACGTCAGGGCAATCTGTGCGATGGCCGTCAGCGCCCTTCCCGTGTAGAACCTGTGTGCTCCGAGGTAACCCAGAAAAAACCAGAACAGAAACGCGACGCCTACACTCTTCTTCTGCGCGTCGTAAAGCATCATGTTGCGCGATGTGTCGTTCATATCTTCTCCCAAGAGGAAATCAATCGATTGTAACGGGCGTGTCTTCTGCACCGCTCATCGATAGCGGGCGACGAGTGCCTGATAGCGCACATCCTGTCGCAATGCTTCGAATTCGGGCGTTGCATCCAGTGTCGCGAATTGCCGGTAGCCGTGTTTAAACGCCTGATTCAGATGACCGATCGCGCTGTCCGCATCAGAGCGTTTCGCCGCCAGAACTGCAAGATCGTAGTCGACGAGCGGGTGTGCCGACGGAGATGCCTGGGCCTGGGACAGCAGTTTTTCGGCTTGCGCGTCTTCACCTGCCCGTAGCGCCGTCTCTGCCTGCTGCATGAGCCCCTGCGCCGTATCGTTGCTCGCAACGGTCGCCGCAGCGGCAACCTGCCTAACCTCAGCAGGCCGTGCTGCTGGCGTGATGACCGACGGCCCTACTGGGACGACCGCCTGAACGGCATGTTGCGCTGTTGCGGTGGCGACATCAGTCGTCCCTACCGGCGAATCATCTACACGCCGGTAATACACCTTTCCGATGATCGGCACGTTCACGTACACGCGATCGGGACTCACGAAATAGAGCGATATCCCCATGCCGTAGGTCGTATCGAGCACCGCCTCGTCGCCCTTGCGCTCAATGCCGTCGAGCGGGATTTTCGCGTCCACCCCCGGACTCGAGATCGCATCCTTGCTGATCACGACATCCGGGCCGAGCGGCAACTTCACGCTGTAGACCTGCATGCGCTCCGCGCGCCAGTGCCCAAGCACCGACGCACCATCGCTCCTGGAGCAGCCCGCGGCCAGCGCGAGGGGAACCATGGCGGCGATGGCCGCCAGCCGGATCGGCCGCATCACGTCGTGGCAGCGCGATACTTGCTGACGAGCGCGGTAAAGCGCGGATCGCGGCGAATGCTGTCCAGGTCCGGATCCTTGTCCATCTCGTCGAAGTACGCAAAGCCGTTGAGGAAGCTCGCCTCGAACTGCTTCAGTGCGTCGTCGGTGCGGCCCTGCTTCAGGCGCAACACGCCCAGGTTGTAGTAGACGAGCGACTGCTTCGGGTCCCGCGTCGCCGCGTCTTTGAGTTCCTTGTCGGCATCATCGAGCTTGCCTTGCGCAATGTCCGCGATGGCAACCTTGATCATCTCCTTGGTCGCGGCGTCGTTGCTGGCCGCCTCGGCCCCAGCGGCGTCACCCTGTGCGAGCTTTGCGTCTCCCGACTTGCGCAGCGCGGCGATCTCGGCTGCGCTCGGCGCAATGCCGCTTGCGGCTTGCGTAGCCGACGGTTGTGCGTCGCTTGCCGCCGCGACAGTCGCCGATGCAGGCGCGGCTGCCACTGCTACAGGCTCAGACGCCTGCATTTGCGTTTGCGCCTGGGCTGCGCTATCCGCGCCCTCAGTTGCCGCGCCGTGCGTCTTCTTGTAGTAGACGCCAGCTCCGCCGCCTGCGAGCGCCAGCGCGACAACGCCCGTCACTGCCGCAACGATCACCGGCTTGCGTGGGCCGCGCGCGGAGACAGGCTTGATCTGCTGCTCGAGCAAGGTTCCACAACCCGGGCATTTCAGGTCCTCCCCCGGCGCCCGCTCGAAAAGCTCTCCGCTGTTTGCGCGCTCGCAGTCGCCGAGCGTCGGGCACTTGTAACTCGTCATGTTGGTCCTTATGTTCTCTTTATCGTTCGGATCACCGCACTCAAGCCGGCTCGGCCGCCGCATTGGTCAAACCAACGATCTCGCGCACCAGCGGCTTCATCCGCACCAGCGCCTTGTAAGCTGGATCTTCGGTATCCTCGCCACTCTTTTCGAACTGCTCGCGAGCGAGCTTGTTGAACTGCTCAAGGAGCGCTTCCTTCTGCTCGCGATGCTTGTAGCCTGCGTCAAGACGGCGAGCGATCTCCTTCTCGATCAGCTCCTGAACTCCCGCTGCCTGGTCGCCCTCAAGCACGTCCTGCCAGGACCGACCCGCCAGTACCTTTGAGGTGGGCAGCCCGTCGCTCTCGTAGACGAAGACCCATTCCGGCTCGCCCGTGGTGCGGTTTTCGCGCAGCTTGATCATCTCGAGCAGGCGCCCGATAAGCCGGTACGGCTGCCGTTTGGCCTGGTTCGCAATTTCGGTTGCGGTACGCGCATAGAGCGGCGGCAGGTTCTTCCCGTTACCGGCGCCATGCAGCAGCCAGGATTCGTTGTAGTCACCGAGCAGGCCATCGTAATGACGCTTGAGCATCGCGAGCGGTTCAATGAACCGCACCGGCATCAGGGATGCAATTTTCATGATGACGATCTCGTTCGAGAGCTTGCCTGCCGCGACGACCGTGTCGGACGCGGGGTCCTTCTGTGCCTCGAAGAGCGCAGTCAGGTTCGCGTGGAAGTCCTTCTGGCTTTCGCATTCGGGCAGGAACACGCCGACCGTCCTCGCTGTGCCGCGCGAGCCGCCTTCGTTGCCTGCCACCATGCGGTCGACTTCGGTCTTGTTGTACTGAAGCATCGTCCCCGAGGTCTCGTAGAGACCGGAGACGAAATTCTTCAGGCCGCTGGGATTCGCGTCATACTGCTTTTGCAGACGCTCAACGATATTGACGTGCAACACCGGTGGCAGATTCTTCGAGATCTCAGCATGCGCCGACTCAACGATGCTCGCCGACGCCTGGGTGATCGTCGAGAGGATCGCCCCGAGCGACAGGCTACGGGAAAGCTTGTCGAACGAGTCCGCGTCGGTGCCGGCGAGATCGATGATCGACTGACGCACACGCTGCGTGCGCGCGGCCTGCGCCTGCTCGTCGACGACGACAGCCTTCATCACATTGGTGATGGCGTTGCGATCGAAGATGCGCTGCTGGTAGATCGCATCCGCTCCCTCAAGACGCGCGGCCTGTTCCTGACGCACTCTCTCGGTCGCAGCGGCGAGATTCTGGTGCAACTCGTCGATGAGGCCGCGCAGCGTCGTGAGACCGTCCTTGACAAACGGCAGCAGGCTGCTCGCAAAGCGCCGCCCCTCGTGGAGCGTGCGAAGCGCATACAGATCCTGATGCTGGTTCGCGATGTCCGCGAACAGCGAACTGCGCTTGTCGGTCAAATGCTGGCCAAAGAAGCCGACCTTGTTGAACTGCGTCGCCAGCTCGGCGATGCGTTGCAGGATGGCCTGTTCGGCCGCGGGCGCCTTTGCGATTTCTTCGTTGAACACGGCGAGGCGCTCGTCCAGCACCGCGAGCTGCGCATCCACGAACTGACGCAGCTGGATAAGCGAATGCGTGCCCACCTTCCACTGGCTGAACAGTTCCTTCTCGATCACCGAACAGATGTGGCGCGCCATTTCGGGACGCGCGTTGCCCTTGATCTCGTAGAACTTGCGCACGCCGCCCATGGTGCGGTACGTCTCGTCGAAAACCTTCGCGAGACGTGTATTGAGCGCGTGTGTCCAGTTGGTCTGTTCGAGCGTCTGGTCGGCCTGGATCTCCGGTGCCAGGCGGCTCACGATCTGCTTCCAGTACTCGCGCGCCGGCTTCCACATCGCGTTCTTCGCATCGTCCTCCAGGATGCCGGTCTCGAGCATCAGATGCGCGTCGCTTAGCAGCAGCTGGCGTGCGACTTCGGGTTTGCGCACCTCTGAGCCCCAGTCCTTCTGCAGAGGCTCGTCGGCATAACCTTCGCCCTGGCGAAAGTTGTTGAACATGAGCTGGCGCGTGGCCTGTTCCGCGAAGCCGTAGGCCAGAAACTCCTTGATTTCCTGCTCCGGCACCACGATGCGCTCGACGCCAAATGACAGAAACAGCTTCGCGCGTGCCTTGCCGATATCCGCTTCGCTTTCGAAATTCTTGATATCGTTCTCGCCCTTTTCCGCGCGGCCGAGCCCTTCCCACTGCTTGTTGAGCGTCTTCTGGTAGATGAACTCAGCGACAACGCGCGGAATCTCCGTGTCGACGTCGAACTGCAGGTTGTGCTCGTTGAGATTGCTCACGAGATAGCAGCCGTTGAAGTAGACGTCGTGCTCCATCGGAGAGCCGTCGAGCACATTCGCGGGATGATATTGCCCGACCGCAATCGCGTTGAGCTCGGCGAGCGCCGCGTAGCCATTCGCGTAGTAGTTCGAAAAGCCCGCCACGTCACGCACGCGCTTCGAGTCCTTCTCCGGCAGCAGCGCGTAGATGAGGATGCGGTGAAGATCCGGATTGGGATACTTGTTGCGGATAAGCGCGACAGCGTCCACGACCGATCCGCTACCGGTGCCGCCCGCAAGCCCGCAGACAACGTGAATTGTCACGCCCGTGCGGCCCGGTCCGCTTTCGAGCAGGCGCATGCGGTCCTCGACGGCCTTCACGAATTGTGGGGCATTCTGCGCGAAGACGAGGCGACCGAGCTTGCGGCGCTGCGCTGCACCCGCGATTCCCGGCTTGACGAAGCCGAAGATACTGCGCGGCTCGATCCAGTCGCGCAGGCCCGGGAACGAATCGGGATCGTCGAGCACGGGACGCACGCTGCTCGCTGTGTTGACGACGTACTGGCTGCGCGCAAGATCGATGTCCTTGCCGAGCACCTTCCATTCGTCGTGCTTGTCGAGCTCATCGGTCGACGTATCGACGTAGAGGTACTCGAAGCACGCATCCGAAGGACTGTTGCCCTGCGCATCGCGATTGCGTTCGATGGTCTTGCGCAGGTTGCGGATGATTTTTCCGCCCGAGCCGCCAAGGCCGATGATCAGATGGTTGTGTTCCATGGTCGAAGCTGTCCGTTCAGAGGTCCATGACGACGTGCGTCACTCGTGGGCGAGATTGATCTTCAGGTAGAGATTCGCGGCTTCGGGCTTCTTCGCCTGCTTGACAACGTAGGATGCGACCTGGCCACCTGCAGCAGGCGTGGCGTCGTCGCTAAAGGCGATTCCCTTGGCGGCAAACTCCTGAGTATCGTTCGCCGCTACCTTCGCGCCGCAGCCCGTATTCGTATCGGGCGCAAAGGCGATGCCCTTCGCGGCGTAACCGGTGCCAGCGTCCGCAAGACTCAGCGCCGCCGCGCCGCTCGCCCCGGTGTCCGCCGCAGCCGTCGCGGCTACAGGCGCTGCTGCGCACGAACCCGCGTCAGACGCAGTCTGCGTCAGGGGCGTCGAGACGAGATCCGGTGCGACGTGGCGCAGGCGGCGTGTGACATCACCGTGCTCGCGCTCGGGCGTGAGATAGACCATCAGCTTTTCCATACCCGGATTGCTGTCGAAAACGAACGAGCCTTTGGCCGGGAAGAAAACGACGCCCATCGCGTCGACGAAGTTGTCCTGCGACGCCTGCGGGTAGATCTGCGTTACGGTGCCGTCCGGTGCTTCATTGAGAATGTAGACGTACGAAGGCCGGTTGACCTTCACACCGAGTTGGAAGTGCTCGCCGCTCTTGAACACGCGGCGCGCCAGAACGTCTTGCGTGGTGCCGTCGTTTTCCTTGAGGCGAATGAAGTAGCTTGCGCCAATCCGGGCGACCTTCTTCTTTTGCGAGACCTTCACGATCTTGCCAGCGCCGGCCGTTTGCTGGACGCCGTCGGTCGCTGGCGCAGACGCCGCCGCGACGGCGGTTGGCGATGCGCCGGTGCCCACGGCAACTACGGCGTTGTCTTGTGCGAAGAACAGCGATTTCGCCGTGAATTCGTCTTCCGCGAAGGCGTGGGATGCAAGCACGGCCAGCGAAAGCGCGACGAGGGGATACCGCATGTCGATTCTCCTATGGACTAACGTCTGCGAGCCGAACCCGGCCGCTTACTGATAAAGATCGTTCTGCTGATCGGGAATGGTCGAGTACTGGCGCGGCGTTTGATGCTTCCCGCCGTTAAGCGCTTTTTGCGACGTGAAGGTCTGCGCGTCGCGGAACGCGGGGCCGAGTTGTCCCTTGTAGTGCGCAAGGTATGCGAACAGCGACTGGGTGAAGAACGATCCCGTGAGGGTCTGGTCGGGCGCGAGCGGACTCGTGAAGTGGCCTGACTTCGGGCCGAGCGATTCCTCCTCCGGGCTCGTCGCAGTAATGATGTTGTAGCCACTGCGACTGCGATCGATCGTCGTTCTGACCGTGCCACCTTGCGTCGCACCGCTGCCCGCATCGTCGGCGAAGTGGATCCCCTTCGCGGCATAGGCCTCGCCCGTCCACGCAGCCAGAGAAATTCCCTCGTGCTCGCTTTTGCCGCCGTTGGCACGCAGAATGTAGGCCGTGCTGTCATCGGCGATATCGTCGAGCATGTCGCCGCTATAGCAGGTGTCGATCACAACGCGCATCGTGTGGCTAGGCTTGCGTGCGAGATTCTGAACCAGCGTATCGGGCACCGAATGCGCCTGGAAATGCAGCAGGACTTCGGTGCGGTCGTTCGAGCGGACCGTGCTCTGGTCGCCCGAGTCGTAGGTCATGATTGACATCTTGCGCAGATCCCGACCGCCCGGTGTCGGTACCGGCGCGTTGCCGTGACTCGAGATGTAAATGAAAACGTCATCGTTCGGCCCAATTTCCTGGTCGAGCTTCGCAATCGCAGCCGTGATGTTCGCCTGGGTCGCGCGTTCGTTGAGCAGCGCCGTGACCTGATAACCAGCCTGTCGCAGGTAGCCCTGGACGACGACGGCATCGTCAGCGCCCAGGATGTCTGGCAGGTGGTACGGATCCGCAAAATGATTGATACCGACGACAAGCGCCCGCCGCACGGGCGTTGCCGACGCGTGCTTCTGCGCCCGCGTGTAGTCCGCGAGTGCCTGACCGGCGGCGGCCTCCCAGCGCGTGTGGTCAATCCGTTCCGGATAGATTGGCGAAGTCGACTTCAGCCCCACGATGGACTGTGTAATAAGGAATGCGGTGTCGACTTCGTCTTCGTTGCGATATTCGCCGGCGAGCTGGATTCGGCCGGTGCTATCACGCACTACCGTTGCGCCCGCAAGGCCATGTTCGCGGAACTTGACCTTGATCCGATTGACGAGTGACGGCGGAACATCGTAGCTCTTATAGGCGTTCTGGAAACCCGGCAGGCTACTGGCTGCGCATGCTGAAAGGAGCAGCGATCCGCCCAGGACCATCAGGCGCACTAGAAACGTTTTCATTGGTTGACACGTAGCAAGGCAGTCGAATGCGCGCCACCGAACCCGATGGCGCGCGCATCACCCCGTCCACAGGCGAACGCAAAACAGCGTGCAGGAACCGCGACGCTTATTCGGTGACGGTAAATTTCTGGGACGCGACGACCGGCGCTTTTTCGCCTGCGGCCACACTGAATTGCACGCGGTACACGCTGCCCGCCTTGGCATCGGGCGGAACAGGAATTCGCACAACGTCCGTCTGCTCGCCCGGCTCGAACGTGTGCTGCTCCGAAGTCTGGCCGGGGAACTTCAATTCCGTCTCCTTGCCATCGTCACCCACAACGAACAGCTTTCGCTCCACGGTAGCGGGCGTCTCGGCGCCGTCCGGCGTCATGACGATAAACGCGCTGTCGACCTCGGCCTGACCAGCGGCTTTGACCGGTCCGGCAATATTCACTGACTCAACACGCGTCACGATGCCCTGGCTGGGGCGATAGTGAATCTGCTTCTTGACGTTGTCGTAGTCCTTGGTGCGCTGGATATTCGACTCCGGCATCCAGGAGGGATTTTTTTTGTAGCAGGTATCGATCGCCGTGTAGTAGGCGGTTGCGAATCCCGCAATACCACCAGCCACACCACCAGCCACCGCGCCAATCAAGGCAGCCTTACCGGCATCCTGATTCTTGTGCGTCACAAGCATTGCAGTCAGCCCGGTGATCGCACCGATCCCCGCTCCCTTCGCCGTCGTCAGGACCTGCTCCTTCTTGACACACGAATTCAGCTCGTCGTTGGCTGATTCCTGTGCCTGAGCAACCCCGCTCGTGAACAGAACTGCCATCGCAACAGCAATACATGCCTTACCGGTCGTTTTCTCTTTTCTCATTTTTCTCTCGTTAACTTCATGGCTTGATAGAGACAGGTTACCTGCTCCGCGCAGAGCCCCAGTGCGCATTTATCAATGCCGCGCACCGTGAATTACTTCGATAGCGCGGTTCTTATGCTCGTGATTGTCGGCAGAATCCGACGGAACTTTAGCACCCCGGATGCATCATTGTGAATGATCCCAGCAATGTTCAATCTATGCGTTTTGCAACCCGCCTGATGTGTCGAATAAAAACCTTATGGCAAACGTTTTACATCCCCGATTTCTACAAACGATGTAAATATCGGCCCTTCGGATTAGCCCCCATGTCATCTACTGAAAAACTGTCCGGGCGGTCGCGTTTTCCTGAGCAGGTTAAAGCGCGACCTCCGACGCCACGCGTCGGCAATCAGAATCCCTCACACCTTTGAGACGACCCCATACAATCAGAGTCATGTGCTTATGCAGCGATGACGCGTGAAGGCACAACGACCTTCGATGTCGCCGGGACACAGCGCAAGACCGGATTCCCGCGCGACGCCGTTCGTTGGCGCATACACCAACCGCGGTGACGTCACCACCTTGCCCGCCAACTGCCCACACGCCCGGAGTTGGTTCCGTCTCGTGAAAGTCCCGGGCGGCCACCGTCTTTACGGAACGCAGCTGCACGTTGGCTGACCACTGCAACGTGAAGCGGCTGGCCAGCGACAGGTACGGAATGCCTTGTCCTCTTCGATACCTACCCTTAGGCCTTGTACAGATCGAGAGATCCTAACGGGCGAGTTAACTCAACCGCTTCCGCACCGAAGCTCTCCCCCGCTTGCAGGCTTCCATTTCTATCTTCGTCGTCGCGACATCGCGTTAATTTTGAATTCTTTACTGATGGTAGCCGCATAAACCGGAATTCCCGCCGCCGAGAGATCCCTTTTAACTAGAACCGGTCTGTCAACCTCTCCAAGAAGCCGGGTTCATCGTGCTCGGCGTTATTCATCGCATCATCAATCGCTACGCAGCAAAAGCGGGCTCCCGGTATCCGCATCGTTCCATCCGGATTTTCCAGAAACGCCTCCAGTTCCCGATATGCGTACAGATCCCGGTCGAAGGGTATGTCAATGTATATCTGTCCGCGATATCCGAAGCGCACATCCAGATGGGCGAATTCGCCACACGGATTCCATCCGATGCCCTCTGCATTCAGCCAGTCGATTATTTGCTGTCTTGCATGAAGCTCTCGCCACTCCGATACACCGACCAGCCTCCCTAAGGACCGGTCATGATTGATTCGGCGAAATTCGACAAACAAAACATCGCGTTGCTTCGATCGTGCAATCGCATCAATATGTTCAATTTCCAGTGCCATAGCGTCAATCACCTGTTCGACTTGCTGCTTACGCACATCCAACGGTCACGCGTTTGCAGGACTTGCAAACGAAATCATTGCCCGAGCACTATTGACATGCCGGAGCGTTGCTCATCCGAGAAGGCTCGTCTCGAACTGACAAGTAGAATTCAACTTCGGGTCATCCGACGTACTCTCGGATCGCTCATTGAAATGAGCACCACCCTTATACGCAAAAAAATGCCACCACGAGAACCCCGACGATCTACAGCGTTTTCTTCGACTTGATATTTTCCGTAGGTGATCTGAATGACTTTCAATGGTCGGTCTACCCTGCAACAGCACACAACTGATCACTTGCAGCGCGGGAGTGCCTCTGTGCTCCGCCAGATACTTCCCGCCTTGTCCACGAGACGCAGTTTTCCGCCTTCAAGCTTCAGGCTCAGTGCTACCTTTCCCCCTACACCATCACCCTGACAATCAAACATCCCATCCAAATGAGACGCCTCGGCAGCCGACACTTTAGTCAGCGAACATTGCGCCTCGCCGTATGACACGCTGGTCGCATCAATTTGTACGACCGACATCGCAGCCTCGGTATCCTGCGGATTCTTTGCCTTCCTGCAATCTGAAGTCGGTGCCCACTTACCCTGAAATTGGGACGGGACTTTGGCATCCGCATAGGCATTAGTAATGCAGACTGATATGGCCGCAGCCTGCAAAATCTTCTTCATTCTTTTCCCGTACATAGAAAATGGGTAGCGACGTCGCTGCGACGCACACTGCTACACCGCCTCTGGAGGTGCGATTGATTCCGGTTCCCTGGCAACTTCCAACCGAATCGGGATCCGATAGGTGAAAGGCCACTATCGTCCCGATTCTATGGTTAGGCAACCGGGCAAATCAGTCAGGGAAATACGGGAAAAAATGCGGAAACTACGGTATCAAGTTTTGGCGGTCGTTGCCGATAAGCCGCAGTCGAACCAGATCGGCAACCGATGCCACTTCAAGCTTCTCGAAGAGAGAAGCGCGATACGCCTCCACTGTTCGCAGTGACAGATGCAAGCGGTCTGCAATCGACTTGTTCTGCAAGCCGTCGCAAACGAGATCGAAGACGGACCGTTCTCGCGGTGTCAAACGGCTAATCCGTTCACGGGCCTCGTTAATCTGCTGCCGCATGCCCTGCTGTTCCCGGCCGCGATGTATCGCCGTTTGCAGGCTTTCGATCAGTGCAGTCTCGTCAACCGGCTTCGTCAGGAAATCTACAGCACCGGCCCGAAACGCGCGCCGACATTGGGCCACGTCGCCATGCCCCGTAATCAAGATGATGGGCAGACTGCATCCCATCGCAATCAACCGCTCCTGAACAGCAAACCCGTTCAACGCAGGCATACGGATATCAAGGACGACGCAACCTACCTCGTCGCCCTTAAGGTCGGCGAGGAACGCTGCCGGGTCTCCGTAGGTCTTGGATTTCAGGCCGATAGACCGAATAAGCAGCGCCAAGGCGTCACGCACCGCTGCATCATCATCGACCAGATAGACGACTGTTTCGTCGGTGGACGTCATGACGAATTCCTTGTTTCCCTGATCGGCAAGATCAATTGAAATTCAGCGCCGAACGACATTGACGGGTTTTCGATCACAGTTCCCCCGTAGGTTTCCGCAATGGACTGGCAAATAGTCAAGCCAAGTCCCATTCCGTCGGCCTTGCTGGTGTGGAAAGGGTGGAACAGCATCTTACGCACGTCTTCGGAGATGCCCGGCCCGGTATCGCGCACAAGTAAGGTTACCGCCCGCTCGTCATGCTTCAGCGCCAGCGACATGACGCGACCGCCTGCGGGCATAGAATCCATCGCCTCAACCGCATTGCGGATGAGGTTGAGCACTACCTGCTCTATCTGCACGCTATCTGCAAGCACATCCGGAATCTGCTCCGGCATATCGACGTTGACCACCACCGAGCCCTGCCTTAGCCACGGCTCGGCCAATGAGAGCGCACTCTCCACGACCTTCCGCACATCCAACGGAAGAACCTGAGCCGGGCGCTTGCTGACAAATGCTCGCAGTCGCACAATGATATCGGCCGCCCGCTTTGCCTGACCGGTCATTGATTTCATGGCACCTTCGATTGCCACGAGATCCGGGTTCGATTCATGCAGCATGCGAACACATGCCTGGTTGTAGCTAAGAATTGCTGCCAATGGCTGGTTTAGCTCATGGGCGATTCCCGAGGCCATTTCGCCCATCGTGTGCAAGCGGGCGACCTGCGCTTGCTCTTCCCGCAGATACATGTGTCGCTCAGTTTCTCGCGCGATCCGCCTGCTTACGATCTGCTGCTGATAGATGACGAGCGCGAGCAGGCTAATCACGAAGGTAACAATCAGCGCCAGCACGACCGGCAACACGGGAATGACCTCCGCCCCAAGCTGCCGCCGCGTTTCGAACACGAATGGCTGTGTCTGGCTCGGGAGTGTTTTTCGATACACGAATTCCGGCGTGAACCGCCTGATCCACGCGGGAACAGGTTTCGCGTCCACGCGATCGATGATCCCGTCCGGCTGGTCGTAGCCAAAGCCCTGTTCGTAGATACGCATCGAGACCAACGGCGACGGCACTTCGTTGCGGCTCAAAAATTTTCCGGTGTGGATCAACATCGACACCACCCGGCTCGCAAGACGCGGCCTCGATGCCAGATCATCGGGCACGTGGGCATAGACGGCTTTAAAGATCAGGTAGGCCCTTCCGCCCTCATACAGATCGAATGGCGCAGAGATTGACGGCTTTCCGGTACGGATGGCCTCGTCGATGGCTGCCCGGAATTTGTTGTCGGCATAGACATCGAGGCCGAGAACGGGAAGAGCCTCGTGGGCCTGCGGCTCCATGAATGTGATCGGGTAATAAGTCGGACGCCCTGACACTGGATGCCAGTGTCGCTCTCCGCCGTATCCGTAGTCCTTGACGTAGAACTGCGGGTAAATCGCCTTTCTCGCCCATGCCTCGAACCGCGAAAGATCAGATTCTTCTACACGCGGCTGCAGTTCAATCATGTAGATGTGCGGATATCGCGCCAGCATTTGCCGTGAATAATCCCTCAGGCCCGCCGACTCAACGCCGGGAAACGTGTGCAGCATGGAGTCAATGCCGGCCAGTACTGCCTCGTTCTGATCGAGGCGCTGGCGAATGATTTCGTATGTGGCTTCGCTCTGAGCCGCGAAGTCCCGTCGTAGCCGGGAAGTCTCGGACAGAACCAACACACCGACGATCACAAGTGCACTCACGAGCCAAAGCACGAACGCGGCGAGTATCAAACGAACGGAACGGCTATGACGAGCGATTAGCAAGATGATGGCGAAGCGGAGAATGGGCTAAGGCGGCCATTCTAAGAGGAAGCGAAGCCGTGCGGAAAGCAATGGTTGGTGCGACCTCAATGTGCGGGTACTACGGTAGAGACGCACGGCAATCCACACTACCCAGTGGCGCCTCGGTGCGGTACTTCTTTGCATGCCATTCCGAGGCACAACAAGACGGTCGCGCTTGCACGAAGTCGATTTCGCTACGGGGACTTCACGCGTAGTCCACAGGCTCCTCCCGACGCCCTGGCGATCAGGTGCGCCGGGGCGCCGTCGACCTCGGATACAGTACGTCAGCGCGCTTACTGTGATGTTCCGGCGACTCTTTGGCGCGTCGCCACAGCGATGTATGTCGTCCAGTGGTGAATAGTCGCTTCGCAGATACCACCTTGTGGAGCCGTCCCTCGCCCCCCATCGCTGAACGTCCGCAAAAGCCGGAGACTATCGTTGAATGACCTGTCGCCCTCACATACCCGCCCTTAGGCCAACCACGGCTCGAGGGATAGCAACGGGGCATAACTCACTAGCTTTCACACAGCCCCCATCGGCCTTCTGCGCGTCCGATGCCTGGCTACGCTATAGGCGCCCGGATCACCGACGCGCCCGACACGCATGAGACGCCAAACGGTTCGGCACGCGAATCTTGACATTACAGGTCGACTGTCAACCGAAGGGGCATTAACGCGCGCCCAGCTCTTCCAAAACGCCGGGACCGCCTCGCGCTGCTGGCATATGTGCGCGCCCGGCAGCCTGTAAATTGAAGCGCAGGGATCGCCGCTTTCGCCACGCAGGTGATTGCCAGGAGACGGCGATGTGGTGTCGATCCGATGAATCCCGGCTGGGGCTACTTGTACATATTCTGCTGCACGCATCGCCAGCTTCCTCCGACGAGTACATTGGAGCGCATGAGACGCAAAATCACGCGGCAACACCTTCCAGCTGTACCTTCCTCGGAAAATTGCAAGGACGTCGACCATCGACGCTCGAGACGCCCATGACAGCCAGAGGCAAGCGACCGAGCGCGCCACCTGCCCTGCCGGCTGAAGCGAGGCGCCGGGAACCGGCGGTTATCGGGTTGCTGGCGGCCAGACGGTTAGTTGCGCAATAAAATCGAAGCCGGTCCTTTGAATCAACCCGTCACGACGCCATCGGCGACCTCTCCCGACCTCCCAGTTTCAGCAGTCGCGATTTCACCGCGTTCAGTTCGCGCGAACACATCGGACAGTAGTCGGCCGATTCTGTTGAAAAACTCCCGCAACCGCGCCCACTCTCGCAAGTCACGCTGGCACGCGGCACCTCGACGACATTGATTCTGCCGGTGCTCGGCAACGCAAACGGAATTGCAAACCGGTTCACTTTCCGGCCCGTGGTGCGGCAGATAGCCAATGGAAATGGGTCGACGCCGGGCTGCCTGCTCGCTGCGACGAACGAGATCGTCAATGCCGCGAGCACTTGAACCGAACCCGACGATTGCGAAGTTGCGTCGCATGCAGTTCCGTCGCAAGTCCGAGAAGCTGGAGCGTTAGATCGAACAGCTTGAATTGCGACTTGAAGACCTGCAGACCGACGAAGGCGTGGCCGCCCGCGCTGGCTCGGGCAATTCATAGCAACGACGCAAGCGCGCGCCTAACGCAAGCCACTGCCCGAACACCTCGAACGCGCTGAGCGTGTGCAACTGTCCGGCCGAAGATCATCGAGCGAATTGCGGATCACCCGTCAACCGGATCGACGACCTGTTGAACCTCATTGCGCTACCCGGATTTGCTCGTCCGCCACGGCGAGCCGCGTCGCCAGCACGCGCGCGACGAACATGTGCATGCGTCCGGCGAGGGCCGGATCGTCTATGTCGATACGCCGGAGCGTTGAAATCGCGAGCCGCAAGACCACGGTCGGCTCATCGGCGACAACGTCCGCGCTGCGACGCGCGCCGGTGTACGCGCCCATCTCGCCGACGATCGTTCCCGCGCCGAAGCTCCTGAGTCGCAGCATACGTCCTTCGCCCCCGGGTAGTGCCACGGTCACCCGGCCGCTCTGAACGAAGTAGATCGCGTCCGATGGATCCGCTTGCCGGAACACGTACTCGCCACGCGCGAGCGAGAGCGTGTCCAAATGCGGCCTCAGCGCATGAAGGGTATCAGGTAGATCCAAGACAGATGCGCTGGTGCCTGTCACGTGCGCCGCACCCAGAAGTTGAGTTTCAATCCATTCAAGCCCACTATCGAGATCGGTCGAATAGTACGGGCCGCTGGGATTTTGGGGGTCTGTGACGCCGTCAGCAAACCACTTGCGCAGCGCCGGCGAAAGGCCCGTCAAAACGAGCTTTGCATTCACGCGGGCGCAGGCGTCGCGCAGCCGCTCGAAGCTCGCAATGCACGATGCGTCCACTCCGTGCACGCGCGCAAAATCCACAAGCACCAACCGCACACCCGCGTGAGCATGGGCTGTAGCGGTTGGTACTTCGATTCGCGCGCGAATATGAGCGAGGATCGCGTGCGCGGTGCCGAAGAACAAAAAGCCTTGCAGCGCGACACCGTAGAGCGCCTGCGCTTCAGCGTCTAGCACGCGATTTTCCTCAATGGTGCGCTCGAGGTTCGAGCGCCGCCCGCGGCCGTCGAATTCGAGGCGCAGACAGTTGACGTGCCCATAACGCACGACAAACAACAAACACGCCGCGATCACGCCAAGCACCACGCCTGCCACGATGCCATAGGCCGCCACGCACACCATGATCGCTGGAATAAGCAGATAGTCATGCCACGGCAGTCGCCTGAACGAATCGACGAGCCATTCGGTCAGCATTGTCGCACCGACAAAGAGCTGAAGCCCGACCAGTACGGGCTTGGGCAGGATGGCCATCAGGCCGGGGTAAAACGCGACCGCCACAAACGAAAAGACCGCCGCGAGGACACCCGCGCGCCGCCTCCGCACGCCCAGACGCCAGTGGATCATTGTGCGAGTCATTGATTGCGCGCCGACCAGTCCGCCCACGGCACCGGTCACGATGTTCGCGAGGCCTACCGCACGCATTTCGCGGGTGTAGTCAATGTCGTGCCCGGTCGCCACGCCGATGCTCGTCGTGTTCAGAAGCACTGTCATCGACGAGACCGCAGCGATTGCGAGAATTTCTGGTGCGCTCGAAGCGAGCGCAGGTAGCCGGGCTTGATGAACGAGCGAGAATGGCAGTTGCACGGTAGCGATCGGCTTGTATTGAAACAGCAGACCCATGCGTTGCGCGTCCTCGATACTCCGCCCAGAGACTATCAGCCCGATGTAGAAAACTGCGACACCGAGCGTCAGGATGGCGGGCAGTACGATCACATACCGCGAGCTCGGCATCAAGCGGGTGAGCACCAGCAGAGCGACGCTAACGAAGAGTGCGGGGACGGTGGCAAGCCACGGCAGCTGCATCAGGGCGCGCGGCATTTCGGCACCGAGAGGCACATCGGTAAACACGCGCAGTGCACCCTCCACGAGTAGCAGGCCCGTACCCGCAAGAAAGCCGCCGATGACCGGAAACGGCACGTATTGGATCACGTTGCCCCGTTTCCAGTTTGCGAGCACAAGAAGCAGAGCACCGGTGGTGACGGACGACACGGCAATTAGCAGGAGCACAGTCGAAAGCACCGCGCCGTCGCTGCCTCCGGCGGCATGGACAGACAAGGCAGTAGCCGCTGCCAGACTGGCAAGCAGCGCGGTCCCGTTTGAATCGGGGCCGGCGATCATGAAGGATTGAGAGCTCGCGAGGCTGACCACGAACGCGACTATTACGCAACTCGTAAGGGCCGTCGGCATACCGGACGCAAGCCACGGCGAAAGCCCCGCTGAAAAGATCATGGCACCGTAGCCAGCAGCGTACGACAGCGCGACCAGCGCAGTCAGCAGACCCGCGAACGTATCGGCGCTGAGCGACGTAAGCGCCCTCTGGCCGCGCAACGTGCGCCTCGCTCGGGGATCGGGGTAAGGCTGCACGAGATTGTCGTTCTCGCTCATGATCACCCCACGTGGCGGCAACGGATCAACCCACTGCGAATAGCTGCGCGTAGGAAAGCGGACGCCCGGGGTAAGCCGCAGGGCGTACCGGCGTCTGCGCAGTGCTAGGCGTACATTTCCGGACGCAGATCACTGACTTCAACGATCGCATCTGCTGGTATCTGGCAACGTCGCGCGGCAGACAAGATCGCTTCGGCGTTCGGTGCCTCATAGAGGCAGTACGTCTTCTTCTTGTCGGCACTGAGAAATGAAAAAAGCCATTGAACGCCTTCCTCGTCATTGATCTGTTTTATCCCCAACGCCGCCTCGTTGGTCAGTTCAAGTTTCTCAGCGAAATTGCGCTCAATGATGAATCGCGGCATGACGATCTCCTTTAAGAATGGACGCATTACTGCTCGTGGGGAAGACATTCAACATGCTTCTCAGGAGTTCCTGACCTGATCGTCAGGGCTGATCCCGTTGATGCGTTGTAGCAAAGCGAACATCCCTAGCTGTCCGGCCGTCTCCGCGGATGCTGCGAGCAACTGCGCCGCCCGGCTTTTGTCACTGTCTTGATTGCGGGCGGCCAGCATCATGGCAAATTCATGCTGGCTATGCGCTAGCCAAGGCCAAGCCTGCAGGCGGGCGTCCATCTCCAGCGCATACTCGAAGTAGTTATATGCAGCCTTCCAGTCGCCGAGGACGCTGGCGAGCATGCCGAGGTAACGCGCCGTCGCACCACAGCACAGCGTGAACGCGGGAACCGTCACGGCCTGATCCTGGAAGGGCCGAAGCAATTCATAAATACGCGCCGCCGGCTCTCGTTCCTCGAGACGCACCGCGACTTCCGCCAGATACGCGAGGGTAATAAGCCGCTTGCTGTCCACAGGAATTGCCGAGTCGGTCAGTTCCATCTGGTCTAGACCGTCACGGGCGTACTCGTCAAAACCCAAGTCCGTCCAGATCAACATGAGGCCCGGCCGCCAGATCGAGTCGGTAGGGTGCTCCCTGACGAACTGTCTGAGCACCGGCGCGACCTCAGCGAGGCGTCCCTGTTCGCGACGTATCGTGAACATCTGCACCCCATAGACACCCGCTGCGAATTCCCCTTTACCGCTTTGCGCGAGCTTGAGCGACTCCGTTGCCTTGTCTTCAGCTGCGGCGAAGTCGCCCATCAGTATCGCTTGCATGGCCTGTGCAGCGGTCGTGCACCACCGATCGACGAAGTGCCGGCCGCTCGTGGCAATCTCGCGGTAGCGCTCCAGCGTTGCTTCAAATCGCTCCAGCTCGCCTATCTCCAGATATCCTGTCAAACATCTCGCGCACGCATGCCCGATGGAATGAGCATCGCCAAGCTCTTCGGCAATCTGGAGAAGTTCCTGCATCACCTCGCGACGGGCAGCAAAGACGTGCGCAGGTAGCGGCTCGGCGCCGACATGCATCAGCTTGCATGCGAGCGCGTCAAACAGACTTGGCCGATCGTTCAGGCGTCTCGCAAGCGCGACTGCTTCGATGGCGAACTGCAGGCCCCGGTTCGACTCCCCCGTCATTTGAGACGTGCGCACGAGTCGGCTCAACAGGCGGCAGCGTTCGACCGTCTCTTCGGTTCCGTGCTGTACAAGCGCCTCTTCGAGGAGCGCGATGGACTCTTTGCCCGAGCCTTCGAGAAACGTTTCAGCCTGGTCAAATCCGAGCGCCGCCTGAAGCAGGTATCCGCGCAGCTTCGCGTCCCGTGCCATCTTTGCGGCGTCGCGAAACGTGACCATTGCGTCGCGCCGCCCCAATCTCTGTTCGGCCTCGCCGCGGATAAGCATAAGGGGCAGCATGCGATTAACGCGAGCGTTCTGGTCCACGTGGAGACTGTCGACCAGTTGCAGTCCACGCTCCGCGTGAACAATCGCCTCAGTGAAGGCGGCGCGCGTCAGCGCACGCTCGCCAGCGCGCTGCCAGTAAGCGATGGCGGGTTCATGCAACTCTGCAGCCGTGAGATTCTGGGCAAGTAGTTCCGGTTGCTGCTCCGCCACCTGCGGGTACTGCTCTTCGAGTGCGGTGGCAATCCTGGCGTGGTAGTGCCGACGGCGCGTTATCAGCAGGGACTGGTAGGCGATCTCCTGGATCAATGCATGACGAAAGAGAAATGTGTTCCCTGTCGTGGGCGCGCGCGGTGCGGGCAGTATGATTTCAGCCGCGATCAGCTGGTTGAGGGTTTGCTGCAGCTCGCTCTCGGGAATGGTCGAAATGATCGAGAGCAGCCTGCGACTGAACTCGCGCCCGATCGTCGACGCGATCAGGGCGGCTTCCCGTACCGCCGGTTCAAGCCGGTCGAGCCGGGAGAGCAGTGAGCCCTGAAGCGTGTCTGGGATCGCAATCATCCGCGACGTCGGCTTGAGTTCATAATGGCTGCCTGCATCGCGCAGAAAGTCTCCCTGGATCACTGCTTTGGTCAGTTCCTCGACGAAGAGCGGTACGCCATCCGTTTTCGCGACGATCATGTCGACGACGACCTGGGGCAGCGGCTTGCCCGGTGTCATGCGCTCTATCATCGCGTTGCAGTCACTGCGCGAAAGCCTGTCCAGATTGAGCTGGACAAGATGCGGGCAGGGCCATCGCGGCTGGAATTCGGGACGGGCCGTGATCAGGATCATCAGCTTCGCGCACACCAGACGTTCAAGCATCACCGTGATGAAATCAAACGTGGACGGATCAACCCAGTGCGCGTCCTCGACAACGACCAGTAGTGGCTGTGTACTAGCCAACTGCGCAATGAGAGCGATAAGCACGTTCAGATAGCGACTCCTGAAATCTGGCGAGGACGCGTCGAGCGCGGGTTGTTGTCCGTCGGTGGACACGCCCAGTAGCGAAGAGAGCACCACCACTGTCTCTGCGTGGTCGACGTCCATTGCCCGAATGCTCGCGTCGAGCCGGCTGGCATCGCTGCCATCCCCGGCCTTCTGACCGATGCCGAACCTGTGCTGCAGCCACTGTACGAGGGGCCAAAAGGGACTGTTGCGGTAGTAAGCAGAGCAGTGCAGCGACACCACCGCGTGCGCTTCGGCGTCGATCGCGCTGCCGAAAGCGCGCAGCACTCGGGACTTGCCGATGCCCGGCTCCCCCGTGAGCAGCACGCAACGCATCTCCCCGTCGGTGCTCTGCTGCCAACGCTGACGGATCATCTCCAGCTCGGGTACCCGACCGATGAGCGAAATCTCTGATCGGGCTCGCGGTTCGGACTGCGCGAGAACGCGGTGGATGAGAACCTGTTCGGAGATTCCCTTCAGTTCCCGCCAGCCGAGCTCTTCAAGCACGAACGATCGCTCGACCAACCGCTTGGTAGCCGGCCCAACCACGAGCGAGTCCGACGGGGCAATCGCCTGCAGCCGCGCCGCGATGATGGGCGTCTCACCGACAATCGCCTGACGGTCCAGCGACGAACCTGCGCCAACCTCGCCGGCGACAACAAGACCGGTCTCAATGCCAATGCGAACGTGCATGCGCCCGTGCCCGCCTGTTGCGGTGGCGGCACTGGCGTGCCCGAGCGTTGAGAGAATCGCGAGCCCGGCCATCACCGCCCGCACTGGGTCGTCCTCGTGCGCCCGTGGATAGCCGAAGTAGACGACAAGCCCGTCGCCGAGGTACTGTGCGATATGGCCTTCATGTGTTTCTATGGCGCTCGCGCAGACCTCATGGTAGCCACCCAGCAGGCGGCGCGTGTCTTCTGGATCCAGATGATGGGTTAGCTCCGTCGAGCCGACCAGGTCCACGAACATGGCAGTCACCTGCCGTCGCTCAGCCGGCATCGATTGGATCGGCGGGACTGGACGGACTTTTTCTGTCGCGTCTGTCGGAGTGGCCGGCTCGCACGACAGCGCGCCAGTGCTGTTCAACCCCCCCAGCGCTTTCAGCAGGCGCTTGCGCTCGCCAAGCTGGAGCCCCAGCTCTCTGAGATCCTGCTCGGACAGATCACCTATCACATCCCAGTCGATACCTTGCGAAATAAAGTTCGCAGCGTGGGCACCGAGGCCGATGCGCGTAAGCCACGACGATAGATCACCGGGAATTGAATGGTCCATTCTCAATCCTGCTCGCGCACGCCCCGACGTCTGGCGCGCAGACACCGGGGTGCCTGGGGTTTGGGCGGCCTTCCGGAACCATGAATACGCTGCGTCATAGCCATGTCCACGTTATCTTCTTCGACGGATCAGGACACCAGAAGCTTGATCGCGTCATCAGCGAACAGGCATCGATGGCGGGAGCTTCGCCATCCCGTCGAGCCAACGCGCTTTCCGTTCGAACATAGTCTCCAAATCATAAAAGAGCAATGTGGGGTTGGCCGATATACCGTGGGTCAGGCCGAGAAATACGCGGTTCTGTCGCGACGAAGCCAGTTTATTTCAAATGATTCTGGCCCTGACCCGTCTTGACTATCGCAACGCCGACGCCGAAAAAGATTCTAGCTGTTTGCAGTGAATGCATCATGCATTGCCATGGAACCGCCCAAGCCTGTGCGAATAGTCAAGCATGCCGGACGATCCGACGAGATCGGCTGCGTCGTTCCGCAGCAAAGCAGTAAATGTCCGCATTTGTTCGCCAATTGCATGGCCGAATTGTGTCGCGCTGAGAGGGAAACTCAGACCGGCCGGCGAGAGCGGTCAGTGGCTCCAGACGATCGCCGGGAGGACATAATGTGCGCATCCGTCGGGTGCTCCCCGCCCGTATGTGTGCCGTGTTCGCAGATTGACTCCTCTGGCACGAGAAAGGCGAGACACCAACAGACCATGAACAGCAGTGCCGCCATATTGGTCAGCCTCTTTAGTCGCGTCATTTTTATACCCCGTAGGTGACGTGCGTCTCGACGATGCCTCTTGATATCTCGTCATTGAAGGTGACTGAGGCGGCGGCATGTGCGCCCGCCCGGGTGGCAAACGCCTCGAAGAATCAGGTGAATCGCTTTCTTGAATCTCGGCGTGGATATCGGCAACGGAAGAATGCGGCGTGATGACGCCGTCTGATCGCATCGCCGCTATCATCCGTCCGATGTGGTCGGCAAGCTTGTCCAGCAACGGCATGGTTCCGTAGAGGTCGTCCAGTATTGTGACCAGGTGCCGAAGTGCCTTGAACGTCTCGGGCGTTGCGATGTTGGCCATCAGCGGAGCGTCAGCACGATTCGTCTCGTCTGTGTATGTTGGCCCACAATTTTGACGCAACGCACCGGAACCGATTCCACCCACGTACGCCGCGCATCGTAGGGGAAGTGGTCGAGGCCGTGCCCATGAAGTCAATTGCGGAGCTCGTTGAACTCGGGATTCATCCACATGAATTCGTTCGCACGAGAGCCATCGCGTGGCGATCGCCGGAGCCCGAGATCATCGACACTGCCCCGGCGGCTCATCTCGAGGGGCCAGCGCTCGAGCGCGCATTGCTCGCCCTCGTCAAGCGCAACCGACGCATCGAATTCCTGCCGCGCCGTGCGCCGGCCTGGCCGGCAGAGCAAGATTCCACGCGCCGGCGGCGCGAGAGCCGCATCGTCGACGCCTCAGGGCGCCGCGCGGTCACCGCGACCCTTTTTTACCGCTGCCGCCGCCCCTGGGTCGCGCGGACGTTCGCAATCGGCTGCGACGCGCGGCGCGCCATCGCCCCGCTCATGGTGGCCGCGCTGCCGCACGCCTATCTGTATCGAGCGGCTGGTGCGCGCTTCACGACGATCGGCATCGTCGGCCGCGGCCACATGTTGGCCGGCAGCGGGGCCGAAGTACGCGAGCGTTTGCTCAATGGCGCTGCGCGCTGGGCTCTCGCCGACCTCGCCACGAGGACCTGGCACTGCACCGGCTCCCGGCCTGCGTCGATGCAGTGGGCCGAGTTCGGCAACGCCGTTGCGATCGGCGACCCGGCCTTTGCGCGAGACGCGCTGTCCTCGCAGGGCCTCGCCTCCAGCCTGACCGACGCTCGCTACGCGCGCTCATCGAGACTGACGATGATTGCCGGACGCTCGCCATGCGATCGCGCCTCGCCCGCGACGCACATGCGGCGTCGCTTTCGCGGATGCTGCGAGAAGTCTGGTGCACGAGCGAGCACTGGCGTCAGTACCAGGCGGAACTGGGCTCGTTGCGCGTGGCGGTGCCCTCCGCGCCGACGCAATCCGCCGAACGCATGATCCGAAGAAGCGTTGGTCACGAGGCAACACCTGGCACACCGATTTGAATGATGCGCCAGGTATGTCCGCTGGATCAACGCGCCGGCCGATTGGCACGATGCATGCTCAAGGGACGCGATCCAGGTCTCGTACCTTGCCAACAGCGTTCACTTCGAGGTGGCTCATGTCCAGTCCTACCTTTATGGGTCCATCCGTCGTCAAGCTCCTTGAAGACTCCGAAAGGATGCTGGCCTATGCCGCTCGCGCCGGAAAACCGATCCAACTCGAGATTTCAGAAACGATTGCGATGGCTCGCGAAGCGCAAATGCGCGGCGAATGGGCCGCTTCACTTCAAGCGAAGCTGTATTGCGCGCAAAGCGATCTGGCTAACGCAATCAAGCCCGTCACCGCGGAGGCGCTCGATCCGAAAGTCATGAAGGCGGCGAGGAAAGCGGCACGGCGTTATTTCTCGCTTGCGCTCTTGCTGACGCTGATCATTGTGCCCGCCTCCATGGTCATGTTCGTCGACTCGAAGCTTTCCGAGAGCGGCAAGGCGTTGATCGACAAGAACGACAAAATCGCCATTCCGCTCCACGAGGCCCTGGAACGGCAGCGCATTTCCATTACCTCGACTAAAAGTCGATGCAATGCCTTCGAATCCCTTCAAAAAACTCCGCTAACGCCAGTCTCGTCCAAGCAAGGCATCTCGCGTGTCTCCGGGGAGATACCCGGGATCGACGCCGATCTGGCGCTGACACCCTCTGTTCTCGTGATAAAGGAACAGCTTCAGGAGTTCGCGCGCAACAACCGCCAGCTCTACGCGGAAACAATCTGGCTCGAACGGCTCTCCCTTCATGGCAGCGAGAACCCCTACGAGTCGCCGTGGATGGCGAACGCTTCGACCCGTAGAGAAAATCTCGAAGTCACCCTGCCGATGCTGCTCCCAAAGAATTGGTGGAGCAATGCCGACACGGACGACCCCAAGCCCAAAGGACCCGAGCACGCCATCGACGATGGCATGGAAAAACTCGCGGTGTATCAGGACATTCGGGCAATGGCGCAGAATGCTGAACACACCAGCGATTTTTTCTGGAGCGCAATCATCGCGTATTTACTGCCGGTGTTATACGCGGTCCTTGGCACGTTCGCATTCATTCTTCGGGACCTGTGCGCCCGAACCCGAAGCTACACCTATCACGCGTCGCATGCGCGCTGTTCCAATCACGCGCGCGTGATCGTCGCTGCGATCGTGGGCACGGTGATCGGGCTATTCGACAAGTTCATGGACAGCTCCATTTCGGCTTCGCCTCTCGCACTCGCGTTCATTGCCGGGTATGCGGTGGACCCGTTCTTCGCGCTCATCGACCATATCGCCAATACCGGAAGAGGACCGTCTGTCGCTTATGGTCCGGCCGACAAGCCCGATTAGAAGTAGCGCGAGATGAGAAATCAGACCTGTCCGTTGCGGCGAATACTCAGTGACTGCACCAATTCCCGAGGGGAGACCAGAATAGCGCGCTGTGTGCTGGTCGCGGACCCTGCTGAGCGCGCTTCCTGGAGAGCCGGCAAGGATGGCGACGAGGGTACGTGTGCAGGCATCCCGAGATCGGTGCGGCGAGGAAAGAGAGCAAGCAGTTCAACGACTTCGCGAGGGCTGACTGGCACCACACGATGTACATTCGCCACCGGCACGTCATACAGATCGTGCCGGTGTCCGCTGGTGCCACGGGTTATCTTATTGGTGGCTGTCCCGATGAAGGTCGTCCCCATTCTGCGTAGTGCGGAAACCGCAGCCAGCAGCAGTTGTACGCGCTTTCGACTTGGAGCTATCAACCAGCTCTACGGCGTAACCTGGCTCGCGAAAGCGGTGCAATCCGCACCCGCGCTACGTACAGCGTAGTAATCGCCGTAGAGTGTACACAGCACGGGGTTTCCTGCACTATCAACGATTAGGTTGCCATTGCTATCTGTTTGCAAAGTAAGCGTCACATCGTCGGCTTCTGTGACTTCGGTGACCATGCATCCATCATGAAGCTGCAGCAGCGCAGCCCGAAATCGGCCTTGTCCGATGCGGACCTTGATCTCGCGCTTTACTTCAATGGTCAGATTTGCCTCGTAGGAGGAGGGAACCCTGACTTCGTCGTCCGGATCGGGAGATGAGCGTAAAGTCGCGCTAGCGAGCAAAGCCATCCGCACGTCGTTTGCGCGCGGCATATCCCCGTGCGATTGCCCGAAGACTGCATCGGTGGCCAACGCCTTTCCATTCCAGACAACTTTCAATGGATTGTCGCGGAGGTCGCTGTCCTCAACGGCTGCGCTCCCCATCGCAGCCTCCATCAAAGCGCGTGCGTCGCCCTGAGGAGCAGGCGAAAGCCGGATAGGTTCTGCCAGCGCGGCGACTTGATGGCCGTGGTCCGGGCGGTTTTGCAGAAGATTCTATTAAGACTAGCGTCAACGAATCTAAGCAGGTCGTGACTTCCAGCGACTGGCGCGAGATCGTGGAAAAAGGCCTGCAAGCGATTACCATGCAGACAAAGGACCTGGTAAGCGGGAAGTAGCTATGGATTACGGCAGCAGCGCTGCGAACTTAAGCGTTGATCCACATTTCGAATCGTGCCCGGCAGTTGCCAAAGGCATCGTGCCAAAGCCAATGACGCGAGTTTGCATACGTGTGCGGCTTACTCGTTTCTGACTATTGCGACGGCGACGTCTTGCTGGATGTATCCGAACTCTTCTCCTGACTTTTCAGTGGCTGGAGCGGCCCCACGTATCTGAGGACACAAGGACTCTCTTAAAATAAGGGATAGTCTTGTGCCTATCAGTAAGCCTAGTCATTACGTGGAAACCATCGAAATTCTGACCGAGCCAGAGCGCCGTCGTCGGCGCACGGCGCAGGAAAAAATCGCCATCGTGCAGGAAACGCTGGAGCCGGGAGCATCGGTATCGGCTGTGGCACGTCGGCACGGCGTCAACGCCAACCAGGTGTTCGGCTGGCGCAAGCAATACCAGGAAGGCAGTCTGGCGGCGGTGAAGGCAGGCGAGACCGTTGTGCCGGCATCTGAGTTGGCCGCCGCCATCAAGGAAATCAAGGAACTGCAACGGCTACTCGGGAAGAAGACGCTGGAGGTCGAAATCCTGAAAGAAGCCGTGGAATGGGGCCGCTCAAAAAACCTGATTGCGCGCTCGCCCTTGCTGCCGGGGGACGACCGATGAAAACGGTCTGCGAAGTTCTCGGCGTGGCGCGCTCTGCCGTGGCGGTGAAGCGGGTTCGTCCGTCCGACTGGCGCGATGGTCGCCGTGCCCGCGTAAGCGACGATGCCGGGCTGGTCGAGGAAATTCGAGGACATGTGGCGCAACTGCCAACCTACGGCTACCGGCGTATCTGGGCGCTGCTGCGGCGTAGTCGGGAACAGACCGGTGCGCCGTGCATCAACCACAAGCGTGTGCATCGCGTTATGCGTGAGCACCAGTTGCTGCTGCGTCGCCCCGGCGTGCGGCGAGACAAGCGGCGGCATGATGGTCGCGTTGCCGTGGACCGCAGCAATACCCGCTGGTGCTCCGACGGCTTCGAGTTCCGTTGCGACGATGGCACGCCGCTGCGCGTAACGTTCGCGCTGGACTGCTGCGACCGTGAGGCGATTAGCTGGGCAGCGACGACCGGCGGCCATAGCGCAGCAGATGATCCGTGCCAGACTCCGACAGCCAGACTTCTCCCGGCCGGCCCATCATCTGGCGTACGTTCGCGTGTGGCCGCGGCAGCGCAAACGTCTCGAATCGTTCGGTTCTTGGGTCAAAGCGCACTAGCGCATTAGTGCTCCATTCGCTGAGCCAGACGATGTCTCTGTCGTCAACGAATATCGCATAAGCATGCGGATCGGAGCCCGGGAGTTTCCATTCGCGCCAACGGTGCGTCGCCGGGTCAAACACTCCCACCTTTCCTGCGTTCCACTCGCTGATCCAGACGCGTCCTTTTGAATCGGACCATACCCGGCGCGCTCCCTGTTTCGGTGTTGGCGGCTCGATGACCTCCGCCGCGCCGCTCACCGGATCGATGCGGCCGAGGTAGCTGCCAGCCAATGAAGCGAAGTACAAGCTGCCATCAGGGGTGACACAGATGCCATAGGCGCCCGGCCCTCGCGGCGCATCGAACACGCGCATGCTGCCGCTGCGCGGGTCAAGCTCACCATAGATTCCGCCCTGTCCGGTAAACCAAAGGTGCCCCCGTTTGTCGAAGACCGCCGTGTTCAGGTTGGCATTCTGTCGGTCTTCAGGCAACGGGAAGCGCGCGACAGCGAGTGTCTTCGGATCGACGCGTACGATCGCGTTCAGCCCGCCGTCGGTGATCCATGCGGCTCCATCCGGACCGACGATCACGCCGTGCGGCGCCGATCCGTTGCCGAGCGGGATCCGCTCGGACTTGCCGCTGCGCGGGTCCAACCTTCCGACTGCGCCTTGCGCCTGCGCGGTGTACCAGACGGTGCCACCAGACTCTGGCGCGACATCGTGCGGTGCGCTACCGGAGGGCACAGCAAATGAGTCGAACGAAAGGGACTGAGCCTGCGCCGAACCTGGTGCCAACATCGCACCAACAAGAACCGACGCAAAATATCGGAAGAAACGGGATGCGTTAATTCCGTTCACCGTCGCGCAAACCGCTGTATTTGCGATGCGAACCACGTCCGCCTCCGTGACGGGATATTGCTGGCACTGATGCGTGCTTATTGTGGCACTAACTGGGAGAATTCTCGGCCTGGGCGCAGACAAAGTGCGTGACAGGCATTTGTCTGCGATTAGCAGGCGGCTCGATGGGCGCGCAACGACGCATGGCGAACTGAGCAAAGGGGCGGCCATGCGCGCGATGGCCGTCTTATGAGGGCGAATGCGTGAATTCGGCCATCTAGAGACATTGGACCAGACGTTCAGGTAGACGTTTGAATGTCCGCTGTTCACACAGACAACGGCCTTACGTTCGAAATCTCTATCGACACCCGCATCCGTGCGTAGCCGCGATCATGTCGGTGACATCGGTGCTTGCCAGCATCTCGGCTTAGCGATTCGGAGCGAGCCCTGGGCACATGCGACTTCACGAATCTGTGCGTGAAATATGTTTGCCATCCAAGTTCAGGATTACAAATTTCACACCGAAGTCAGCCAGCCAAATTAACAATGCAAAACGCATAAAACAAAACGCTCTGTACGGCACCGCACACTACTGCAGCGATTCCGAAAGGACCATGACATACGTTGTCTAGGCTTGTTTTTAGCGGAGGGTGTATGACTTACGCTTCGAATTCCAACGCCGTTTTGATCGACAACTGCAATAACTTAGAGAATCTGTCGGTCCTCCTTGAGGTCACCGAGGACGTTGCCACTACTGACGGTAGTGGTTGGAGCCTTCAGCTTAACTGCTATCCGCCGGCGGGCGAATACTGCCAGACCAGCCAGGTCAATATCTTTCAGTACATCGTGATCGTGCAGGGTGGGAGTCTCAACTACTACATTCAGTATTGGTCGGGCGGAGCGCCTTCTACTTGGCCGTCGGGCTATACACCAGAGCCGGGGACGACACCATGGCTGCCTTGCTGGCCCTACGATTACGGAACCGCTCCTCAGTTCGCAACCATCAACGGCGACACACTGCCGAGCCGGTCGAAGCTGAATATCGCGCTCGGTACCAACGACGCGGGAGGCGTGACAACCGCTACGTTCACCTACACCGACCCAAACGGCACCGACCAAGTCGGAACCTTCGAACTGCCTGCCGTGCATCCGATCGTCGCCTTCCAGTTGAATTTCGTCGGCCCCCCGGGAGGCACTGCTAACTTCACGCAAGGCCTCACGAACTCACGTGGCATCATTTACTACAGCATCTCTTCCGGGCAGCTCTCTGCCCAGAATGGTGGCCCCGGGGCAGCCTGTGGTGAGCAGGGATACGGGACAGCCGAGACTTCGAACATGTCCTACTCGGATATAAACGGCGCCCCCGCAAGCACCGTCACACAGATCCTCCAGCAGCCCGTGTCGTGCGCCGTCAACACCCTCTTCAAAGGTGAACAGGCGAAGCTAGGAGAAATGCAGCAGATTCGTGACAGTCAAGTCGCACAGTATCCTGCTGGGCAATGGCTTTTGGAGGTTCTCGATCGCCATTCCGCCGATCTTGCCGTGCTCCTTACCTCGGACAAAGGCGACCTGCCGCGGATTGCACGGGATCTTCTCACCGAAGCTGCGCACACGGCTCGCCAGGGGGGCGTCTTCAAGAGCACCACGATTGACGATGCGCTCAAAATGCTCCAACAGGTTTCCTGCCAACTGCCGCCGTCGATGACCGGCATCGGCCAAGCTGGTGCGACTGTACTCGAGTCGCTTCGCGGGAAGACGATTGACGATGGACTGAAGGTCGCGAGTAAGACGATCCTCCCTCGCTTCCCAACGCCTCAACAGCAGCCATGCCAAAAGTGCTACGAGCGCTTGGCCGAGCGAGTGGCGGCCCTCGAGGAACGCGTCAAACGTCTGGAGTCGCGATGACCAGTGCCCCTATTGGCGAGGTAAAACGTCATATCGATCAGTCAGTAGACAGCGTCAAGCAGCATGGCCGGTCGCATTGACTCAAGATTTTCGCTACCAAGCGATGCCTGTCGCCTCATGTAATTTGTTACCCGTCAGAATGCTGACGGGGACGACTTATGACGAGGCGGCTCAGCATGACAACACGAAGGGAATTGACTGAGGCAGTCGGTGAGCGGTACCGCCGTTCTGATCGGAACGAAAAGCGCGAGATACTGGACGAGTTTCTCCGGGTGACTGGGTATCATCGCAAGCACGCTATCCGCGTACTGTGCCGCGAGCCTCTGCCCCAGATGGGCGACCTGCCTACACGCTGAACTGCAGCGGCTTCGTCCGCGGCTGGGACAAGTGCTTCGAGGCAGCTGGGGAGATCTGCAAGACGGCTGGTTTCGACGTGATCGACCGAAGCGACGAAGACGCGGATGCGGTGGGCGCGAGCCGAAGTGGTCTACTTGGCGCGAAGACGAACGAGCGATCGATGTTCATCGCCTGCAAGAAACCAGCGGCCTGATTCTAGACGGAGGAATGGCGTCCTGGTTGGCGATGCTCTGCCCTCGCGCGAACTCGCAGGAAGTCCGGGAAGTGCTACCTCTCCAGCACGCGATTCGAATGCGCGATTGCCGCGGCGCCGGTCAGATCTATCGCATGTCCGTCGCGAACTTGGTCAACTGACAGGTTAATTGATCGCGCCAATGCGGCCGTTGCAGTACCTGACGCGTGTCCGGTGGTCGACCAGTGATTCTTGAAAATGGAGCGCCTAGCATTCGAGCGCGATGCTTCGATTTGCTTGGCAAATTTAAGCGTTCGCTGATTCCTCACCCTTTAGTTTACCAAATACCTTCATAAATGCCTTAACCGAGGTCGCTTGATCGCATCCGCGGACCCCTGGCAGAATCCGCCCGCCATAGACATTCAGGATCGGCGATAGCTGTCGTTAACCAGCGGCAGGCGCGATCGACCCAAGCCATTTCTCCTTCTGCACACCGCATCATTTCGTCCGAGGCGTCACGCCTTTCGAGTACCTGCTGCAGGCACGACTTGATCTGACCTCGCGCATGCTGGCAGAGACCGATTTCTCAATCGACAGAATCGCGAAAAGTTGCGGCTGGACAAACGGGGATCGTCTCGCACAGATCTTCCGGCGGCGATTCTCCCTGACACCTTCTGAGTTTCGGCAACGACGCAACTCGTAACGCGAGTAGAAGGTGCGTCTACAACGAATGACGCTCAAGGTTCCCCGTCAACCCCCGGGGGTAAGATCAGTTCGTCGCACCATAGAGGAAGATCTTCAGAATTCTTCTTTCCCTGGGCGCGTCTCCTCGCGCGGATGCTTGCTTCGAGCACCCTGCTTCTGCCCAGATCGGATCACTCTCTGGCGCTGCTGCATGGGCAAGTGACAGCAGCTATTTCTTATCCCCCACTGCGGGGAAAAACGCGTTCCACACCGCTCGTACGCCCTGTGCGGCGGCAGCCTGCGCGTCCATGTGCTCACTGTCGGCCGAGTCCCCCGGATCCGCACTCAGACCACGCCAGTGCGTGAACAGAAGCACGGGTTGCTCCGTCCAATGTCCGTCGATAAACCGGGAGAATGCCGTATCTCCGGTCGTGAGCCTAACTTCGTACCAGCCCTCCCGGGCCGGCGTATAGTCGTCCAATGGGAACCATCCTGTGGTATCGATTTCCATTTGTGCCCCAGATTCGAAGCCATTACACATGCATGACAGCACGCGGCGTACCTGTTTCCTCCAACGACACGCAGCATGCTGTGGCCGCGAATACCATCATGATAGAACCCCGCGGACTGCGTAATCACCGGCATGATGATAACCATGCCGTCCGCGATGATGCCCCTCCTCTCGCGCAACTCTCCTGATGATGTCTCTGGTTGCGATGACTTCACGCGTCGCGAGATTCGCAGCGGTCAGCATTGCGACCCGGGCACTAACCTTCAGCTTGAGCATCGGCTGTTGAAGATGCATTTCGCAGAACCACACGCGGGCGCTATGATTGGCCAGTCATAGTCCGAAGGGAAAGGGAGTTCATCGTAATGTTGAGCTTACGTATACATTTCTGGTCGATCGCGGCAACCCTGATCGCGTTTGTGGCGTCACTCTGGATCAATCAGGAGGTGTTTGCGCATACCTCGTTTGTACGGGGCATCAACTGGATATTCCTTCCTTCCGGCATACGGCTTTTGAGCACGCTACTGGTTGGTGTCGACGGTTTCCTTGGCTTGCTGCTTGCTGGTCTGTTAACGGATTTTCTTTACTGGTTCCCGCATGACCCTGTGAGAGCGATCGCTGGCGCAATACTTGGGTCAGCGGCTCCGTATCTGGTGTACAGGTTCGCGAGAGAATATTACGGCTTGCGCGCATCGTTGACGAATCTCACGCCGACCCGGCTTCTTGTGCTCGCCGTTGCGTATTCAGTCGCGAATCCGCTGTTGCATCACCTGTGGTTTGCGTTGACCGGTGCGACCGAGCATTTCTTCGAAAGCCTGTTCAGCATGTTTGTGGGCGACCTCACCGGCACACTAATCGTGCTGTATGCGATGAAGGGATTGCTGGCTTTGCTCCCGAAACGCCCGGGCGATTCCCGGCTCACGAACGGGATGTTCAGCATTCACGTTGCACTGACCAATGCATATAACAATCAGGCCGCACGCTAGAGTCATGAGCGGGTTGCGATGAGGCGCAATCGCACCCCGCCTCGTGGCGTTATGTCCGATTGTTGACATCCTTCATCTCGACGCGGTGCTGCATCCAGGCTGAAATGTCGCGATTCGCGACGACTCTCCAGGCGCTTTCAATGCTGCGCGGCCTGCCCAGACTCACGCCCCCCGAGCGCAATCAATCCCGCAAGGGTGAGAACCTTCGATAGCCCTGTTCGAGCCCTGACGGGCCGTGCACCCCATATCTGCCGTCAAGCCAGGCGGTTGTAGAAGGCAAGATCGAGGGCCAGCGGGATCCTGAACATGCCGTCGGTCATGCGTGAGGACTGACTGGGATGTCTGGGCAGCAGGGCAAGCGTGCCCTTCACGATATAGAGGAGAATCAGCGCGCCCAGCAGATCGCCCACAAACATCGTGATGAAACTCTGCGGGATGTCCTGCGTATTGCCCGTCATTGCGAACCAGAGATGATGTAGCGTCGAGTTCGTGAGTGCGACAGCAAACGCGAGCACTATAAGGCGCCGAGGCGTGAGATTCGTCAGCGACGCCTTCAGGCCATAGCGTTCCAGGGCGAGGCGATAGACCGCGTACGGGCCGGCCGAACTGAAGATCGCGCCCGCGATTGCCCGCACGGGGTCGTTCGGGAAGTAGTGAAAGAAATCGACCAGCAAGGCGGAGACCTGCAGCCCAATCGCACCGTCCGCGTCCAGCAGCAGCGTACTCAAAAGCCGGATGCCAGCCGGAAGATAGGTCCACTCCACCCAACGCGGAAACGCGGCATCCAGGAAGATCAGTTCATCGACCCAGAGCATCAGCACATAGACAAACACAGTGCCAGCTATGGACCAGAAATGTAAGCGCAAGCTTCCCACGACGGTATAATTGTTCCATTCGCTTTTCCTTCCCAATCATAGCTGACCCGCGCCTTCGCGGCGTGCGCACCCATCGCGTATGGGCGAAAGCAATGAAACGACCTGCAGACATCTATCTTCGTTTCCTGCAACTGACCGAAGCCATTCGTGGCTTGCCCACGCTGCCAGCGCTTGATCCGCTTGAAGAGAAGATTCTCGAGTTCGTGGCTCGCGCGTCACAGAACAAGGACCGGTTGTCGGTCCGGGACATGATTGGACACAGTGAACTGGGCTCTCCTGCGACACTTCACGGTCGCATCGCGTCCATGCGCGAGAAAGGATGGCTCACCCTCTCCGACACCGAGGACACCCGGCGCAAGCAGATCGAACTCACGCCTGCCGCGCTGCGCTACTTCGACAAGCTCGCCGAAGCGCTCTCGAAGGCAGCGAAGGGCACCTGAGCCGGCGGCATACCCCGCGATCCCGAGCCCCCAATAGAGGGCGTTCTGCCCGGATCGGCTAATCAAGGCAGTTGCCCCCCGGTCAGCCGTGCTGCGTGATTGCGAGCGGCCTTTCCCAATCGCACAGAAATCGTTCGCGATCCGAAGTAACCAAAAAAGAACCCACGGACCATATCGGGCAGTGGGTTCGCAAACACACGCCAAAAGCTCGGTTTTTTCACAAACCGTCATAACTTTTGGAACAGTAAACATACCGGCTTTGCGAGGCCAAGGCAACCTGGCAGTGGCTTAAAACAACACCCAGGGGAAGCTCAGTTCGGTATTTTTGCGCCTGTCACAAAAAGGGCCCCGCTACCGTCTCGAGGCAGCGGTGAGCCGCCAGCAAGTACATCTGGTTTCAGCAAAAGCAGGTTCGAGAACATCCAGACCCGATGTAATACCCGCAGGAGCGCCCACCGCCGCGGACCAGACGTAGTTGCGTTGCGTCACGCGATGCAGAAAAGCGATTGCCGGACTTTCGCCGCGGCTTTGGCGCCGCCGGGCAGATCGTCAGTCAGGCGCCCATACAGGGCCTGCCAGTCGACGGCAAGCAACGGGATCGTCCTGTCGTTGCGGGACCAGTACGCAAGAAAGCGCGCCCAACCCTCGAGGAAAAAGCCCACACCGGGACTGAGCAGGCACGGAGGTCTCGCCACAAGAGGCACCCGGGCCGCAGGAAATATCGAACAGAGCGTTTCAAGTTCGTCCGCGGCTTCACCGGCGGTCGCCGGTTTGTTTGCACCGGCCGACAGGTGATCCCGCACGACGTCCGCAACACAGGATGTACAGAGCTCGATATAGGAGGCGCGCACCCCACCCAGGTCTGTCCACCGGGCAGACGACGCATCCGTCGACTCCGCCATCCTTCTCAGAACGGGAAGCCTGACGTACGACGGCAGTGCGACAAAATCTGTTTCCTCGCGCTGCAGGGCGTCGCGAAACATCGGATAGGACAGCAGCCATGAACTGACTGACGGACTGCCACCCTGACGCGAAGGCAGATTCAATTCCGGAAGGCCCGGGTGCAGCGTAGCCATGCTGATCTCCATTCGTTATAAAAATAATAACGAATGGC
>NZ_JBFPKP010000029.1:0-67926 GCF_040948855.1 Paraburkholderia sp. BR10882
ATTGCAAAAACGGTTTTTGCCAAATCAATGCCAATCGTCGTAATCTTCATGTTGGGCGCCCTCCTCGATTAAGTGGTAGCTTCGACACTTCCACTTTGGCACACCGATGCCGTTTCGGGTGGGGGCGTCCATTCCATTAGTTCGGCGCCCGTCCCCGCCCGGACCAGGTAGCACCGGTAGCAGGATCGCGATATTTCGCAGGCAGTGGACCGTGCGCGACCCTTGGTCTGCCGCGTCGGCTCCCGAAGATATCCCGCTCGGTATATCCGAACTCCGCGACCTTCGCACGTATATCGGCAAGCACCGTGTCGAACTCCTGCTGCCGCATAGCGGCCGCCTGACTCTTGAGTTCGTCAAGTTGTGCTTTCAGTTCCTTGTACGTTGCCACGGACTTCCCCCATATGGACACCTCGCGGTCATGATAGTGACTTTCTCACGGCATTGATCCGAATCGGGACGGCTGATCGACGAGTCTGGCATTGGGTCCGTGGCCGCGAATTCGCAAATCACGAGCAATATTCGGCGGCCGTTTCACGACGAGCGTTCATACTCTTTTGCAAGGAGAGGCTGACGCCCGGCCAGTTCGGTCTAGCGCTTTTTACGAGGGTCGGCGGACACGACGGACCCTTGAAGCGGCGCATTATGCAGTTTTGAACACCGCGCACACCTGGTCGACCACGCGAGCAATGAACAGGACAAGGCGGCGCTGGCGGCGCATTGCGTTATCCTGAAGCGTCCGCTCAAAGGGAACGCGCATGAAGCTTTCGAAATACCTGTTACTGATGGCAGTGTCGCTGTCCGCTGCCGCCTGCGCACAAACCTCGCAGACGTTTCACTTCGGCGAAGGCCAGGACACGCCGCAACATGGACGTACCAGTTCTCCTGCGCCACTGCCCGCAGGCCGGACTACAGAGCCGCTACCCCAGGGCGAGCCGCATCCGCACATGAAGCCGACGTCCGAGTCCCAATCAAAGGCAAAATCGAAGTCAAAGCACCGGCAGCACCATCGGCACCATCCAACCCACCCGTCATCACTTCAGAATCCGTACTCACATCCTTGAGCTGCTCAGCATACAAATCGCGCGTCAGCCATCCAGCAAGTGACTGAACTATCTGGCACTCGCCGGCTGCCGGGCAATTAATTAGGTATATGAATTGATATGGCAGTTACTTGGTGACGTACCACAGAGCGCTTGTTCCGGGGGAGGCTGCTTGTGGCCTGGGGGCCGGCGTCTGGCTGACGTCTGTCTTCTGTGCCGCTCGCGGTGCGGTAGCAGGCAAAGCCTGAGGCGTCCCCACGGTGTCCTGCAACGCAGGCAAAGTCGCAGAAGTTGCTTTGCCTGTGGACGAAGTTGCGACGTACCAGAGGGCGTCCGTCGATACGCCGGATGCCTCGCGCGTCGCATCGGGCTTCGAAGCCGCGACCGCCCCGGCTACCGGTGTTGCCGTGGCCGGCGTCTGCGCAGTCGCCGTTCTACCTGCTGCGCCAACCGCTGTTTGTTGTGCCATCGCTTCAGCTGAGCCGATCTGGAAGATCAACCTGCGCTCCGGCGACGAAATGACCGCATAGGGCGGTTGCGCTTCCCAACGCAGCACGACGCGACCGCGTGGCGTATCCGCGAAGATCGCCGGCACGCGTTTCAAATCGCCAAACTGGACGTAGACTTTTGCCCCGTCGTCGAACACCTGCACGGGTTTAGCCGCGTCCGCTCCCGTTATGGCCCAACTGAAGTTATAGGAGCCGGCTGTAGCCGAAGAATTGGCAGACGCCGCGGATGCCGAAGCGGGCGCGGCGGGTGCCCCATGCGTGGCGCTCATCTTGACCTGATTGACCTGCAGGGTTGCGAACGGGTTATAGGTCCCTGGCGGGATATACGACGGCGGCAGGATGGGCATGGGCGAGTCCGGCGAACTGGCGATGGATTGCGCGGTGGCGTACACCTTTCGGGCATAGGCGAGCCGCTTCTCGGGTGATGATGCGTTATAGGCACCGATCGCGCTCCACGTAGGGCCGTACTGCCGGATATTCTCCGAAAGTATCCATGCGCCGACATAGGCATTCGTACACGGATCGAACAGGCTCTGCTCCGAAATGCCTTCGCGAGCGAGCCGCGGCAGCCACGAACTGTTGATCTGCATGAGGCCGATATCGACCGTGCCATCGTTGTTACGGTTAATAACGTGGGTTTGCGTACCCGATTCGACCTGCGCAATGGCACGCATGAGACCCACGTTCACATGCTGAAACGACGCCGCATCGTCTATGCAGTCGGCATAGGAAATGGCAGGTATCGCAGACAACATCGCGATCTGTATCAGACGTAAGCGCAGATATTGGTTGTGTAAGGCAGATTTTTGACGCTGCATGATTTTATTGGTCGACGCCCATCCGGCAGTCCGCGATAATCGCGGCATGCGACCCATCGAAAAGCCAAGGTCTCGTGACATCTTCAATAGTTGACGCTCGCATGCGATTCCCGGACACGGATTTTATCGAAGAACGAAGGCACTGAACCACTCAGAGCAATAGAGATTGTTAAATGGTGGAGCATGATCCATGCATATCCCGCGTTCAGGCTGGATTATCTGCAAGCGCATTGCTGAGCCGGCTGATCACATTAATCGAAACCCGTAGATACAATGTTGCCGTCCTTTCCGTTCCGGTATTCCCCATGACAAAGCGGCGGCCGCAGAAGCCCCGGCGATCGATGACTCGCGAGATGCTATTGCCCATCGCGCCATCGCTGGCGCGGCGCAGATCAATAGAACATCACATGGCTTGCCATCAGATCGCAAGCGCAAATGGCAGCCCAACGGGTTTTGCGCAGCTGTTCGAGGCAATCTATTGCGCATATTTCGTGCACTTCGCGACCAAAGGCCGCCGCGAACTCGAAACGTTCCGGGAAGCCGAAAGGGAGCTGGGCGAATGCTACGCGCGAGCGAAGGCAGAAGGCAGATCGCGTTTCCGGTCCCGCTTATACCAATGCGGGTAGCTATCCATGCAGGTGGATTATTTATAACGTCCAATCCACCTGAAATAGCCGGATGCCGACGACAAGACGCAAAATGGACACGTCGATATCCTGGTTCGCACGGGCCGGTTAGACTCGAACCAAATGCGTCATGCATCAATCGGATGCGCCCATGACGTAACTGTTAAAAATCACCATTACATACAGTCATGTGGCAGTCGTTTTGGTATTATCTCCGCGCTATCGGGCAGGATTTTTAGCTCTTTACCTTATTTACCGGCTGACAGACTTTTCGGTCAAATTTTCCTGTCTCGCCGACTAAAATACGCGGTTCCGGCTATTGGGTTTTGCTGCGACCGGGCACGTGATTCAAGCATGAACGAGGTAACGCATGACTTCCCGGGCACTGGACAAGGCGCTGAACGCCGGCTACGCGCAAGCCGATCGTCTCGCCAAGCCCGACAGGCCAGTTGGCGAGGACTGGCTGCCGTTGCGGCGACCCAGTCCAGCCGAAGCGATCAGCGCGCAGACCATTGCAAGCGCAAGTGTGCAACCGAAGAAGATGGAAAAAGCATGGACATGACCGACCTGGCTGACGCGATCCGTGGCGGCCTGATCCAGCAGGACCGCCTGATCAAGACGGATATTCCCGCGTTACCGGACAATGCGCTTGTGCCTCGCCGGGCGGTGACGTATTCCGGGCTGGGCCGGGACTTCCACGTCACGCTCGATATGGTATCCACGGCCAGCGACATCGAGCTCAAGAAGCTCATCGCGCAGCCGATGACGCTGTGGATTCAGCAGGCGGACAAGTCTTACCTTCCGGTCAATGGATTCATCCATACAGCGCGGCGGCTTGGCGGAGACGGTAGCCTGTCCAGTTACCAGTTGATTTATGCGTCATGGATGCACTTCCTGCGATTCCGCAGCGACATGCGGTACTGGCAGGATCAAACTCCGGACGCCATCATTACCGACGTCTTCAACCAGCATCCGCAGGCCCGGGGGCAATTCCAGTTTGCCCTCTCGAAGCCCTTGCCCCAACGCTCGTATTGCCGCCAAAGTGAGACAGACTGGAATTTTGTCCATCGGCTGATGGAGGAGGAAGGCCTGTTCGGCTTCTGGCGGCAGACCGAAGACGGTAAATCGCACACGCTGGTCGTCACCGACGACATTTACTCGCTCGACGAGGTGTCGCCGAATCCTGTGAAGTTTTACCGGGCAGGCACAGGCAGTGAAACGGATGCATTTACGCAATGGTCTGGTGCCCGTTCGCTTCAGAGTACGTCGTATGCGACGCGTACGTTCGACTACAAGGCGCCCTCCTCTGCCGTCAATCCCAAAGGCACATCGCTGCCGACGATGGCGGGTCAGGGTGGCTTGCCCGAACAGACCGAAGTCTATGAATATACCGGTGCGTATACGTACCTGAGCCAGGACCGCGGCGAGCATCTGTCGAAGATTCACCTCGAAGAGTGGGAGTCGCGCGCAAAGCGGTTCTTCGCAGTCGGCGGCGTTCGTGGAATCGATGCCGGACGCCGCTTCAAACTGAGCGGCCATCCGGAGCACGACCTCGATCAGGCCAGCCAGCGCGAATTCGCGGTTATCGAGGCGCGCCGCTACATCGAGAACAACCTGCCGGTGTCGGACCAGCAAGCGCGTTTTCCGCATAGCCTGCAGGGCGAACTGGCCCAGGCGAAAACCGGGAACACGGGGGAAGCCGTCAGTCATGCGGACGGTTCTGTCGGTTTCTATCTCGTCGAGGTCGAGGCCCAACGCGTGACAGTTCCGTACCGAAGCCCCTTCGAGCACAGGAAACCAGAGATGCATCTGGAGTCAGCCATAGTCGTGGGGCCGTCTGGCGAAGAGGTGTACACGGACGAACTGAACCGAGTAAAGGTGATGTTCATCTGGGACCGGCAGAACTCGGGCGATGCGGGAGCGTCGTGCTGGGTGAGAGTCGCGCAATCGGACACGGGCGGTGGTTACGGGAGCGTCCACGTTCCGCGCGTTGGCGAGGAAGTGCTGATCGGGTACGTCGGTGGAGACTGCGACAGGCCTACCGTTCTCCATCGCGTCTACAACGGAAGTGTCCAGCCGCAATGGCACAGCAACGGCATCCTGTCGGGTTACCGGTCGAAGGAGTACTCGGGCTCCGGCTATAACGAGTTGGTGCTGGACGATGCAACCGGACAGAATCGCGCAAGGTTGTTCAGCAGTACGGCGAATAGCCAGCTCCACCTGGGCTACCTGATCGACCAGAGCGGCAACACGCGCGGTTCATATCTGGGCGCCGGATTTGCGCTGACGACGGATTCCTACGGTGCGGTGAGCGCCGCGCAAGGAATGTACGTCACGACGCACCCTAAGCAGGCGAACAGCCAGCAGATGGACGTGCGCGAAGCGCTGCAGCAGCTCATCAGCTCCGAAGGTACGTTTGAGGCGCTGTCGCAGGCAAGCGAGCAGCATCAGGCGGAAAGTCTCGGTCCCGGTCACGATGCGCTGAAGAGCTTCACCGACGCGACGCAGAGCAGCGTACAGGGCTCACAGTCGGGCGGCAACACTGCGGGCGGCGGCACCGGCAACGCAAACGCGCTCAAGGAGCCTGTGATACTGATTGCCAGCCCGTCCGGCATCGCCCTCTCGACGCAGCAGTCGGTACACATCGCGAGCGACCGGCAGACCAATCTCGTGAGCGGACAGAGCACGTTTATCGCGAGCGGCAAGTCGCTTGTGGCGAGCGTGGCGGAGAAGATCAGCCTGTTCGTGCAGAACGCAGGGATGAAGCTGTTTGCAGCGAAGGGCAAAGTCGAAGTACAGGCGCACTCTGACAACATCGAACTTACTGCCCAGAAAACGGTAAAGGTCCTGTCGGCGACCGAGAATATTGAGGCCGCCGCCGCGAAAGAGATACTGCTGACGTCGGGCGGCGCCTATATTCGGATCAAGGACGGCAACATTGAGATTCACGCCCCCGGCAAGATCGATATCAAAGGCGTTCAGCATAACTTCAGCGGCCCGACTTCGCAATCATGGCCAATGCCGCAGTTGCCCACTGGCGACTTGAAACTTCCCGGGAAATTCGTCTTTTCTCAATAAATGTCGGGCGTCCTTCTGCGCCGCAAGTTTGAACTTGGCCTTACTCATGATCCTCAGTTATCCCATACAGTCGATGGACGCGGAAATTGGTGACGCCGCGCGCGATAAGAAATATGCCGACACATGGTTTCCCGATCCTGCCTACGGCTCCGGCGCGTACCCACTGAGCGCGCATTTGCGCTGGCATGGCGGCGTGCATCTGCGTTATGGCGCTGAACCCATTCGTGCCATAGCGGATGGCAAGGTAGTCTTTGTCCGCACGCCCGCTGTGAAGAACGCCAACAGCAACGATCCGCTAAACTATGGCAGCGGACACGATTGGACCGATAACGGCTGCGTTGTCATCGAGCACACTGCGGAAACGGGCAAAAATACGCATGTCACATTCTGGTCGGTGTCAATGCACCTGAAAACTGTGAAGGTCCAATTCGGAAAGGAAGTCGACCGTAAGGACGTACTCGGAACGGGTGGTGAAATCGCGGGCGTACCGGCAATTCATTTCGAAATTTTCACGAGTCAAGACGGTGTCGACGCACTGATCAAGCGAGCGGATCAGCCCTATAAGGTTTTTTCTTCTGCAGACAATTCAGGCGATCCCGATTTGTGGGGCGACATGCACTTTATTGTGCCGACCGGCGCGGCAGTGTTCGACCATTCGCCGGAGCAATCAAGGCTGGACTATGAGAAGTGGAAACAGCGCAAGCAAAAGCATGATCAGGCCGAGCACAAACGCATTCAAGCTCTTGTAGCCGCCGCGCACCACACTCACACGCATCCAGACCCGGCTGCGCTGCATGCGCAACCTTTTCAAGACCCGGCACCAGCGCAGTCCACGCCGAGGCAGATTGGCACAACAGACAAGACGCTATGCGTGCGAATCGCCTTCCTGAACGGCACCTATTCGACAGCCAGTTTCACCGAGGGCGGCAGCGCGGTCGGCGAGGCGACCGAACGCGACGCGCAATACGAATACGAAATGAGCGCGCTAAGCAAACTGATCGCTCCTGCTTCCCAAAGCGCGGCCTACGAATTAGTACGATATGGCAGAGTCGTCGGCGAAGACGCGCTCGATCCAGCCGACGCTGCAAACTGGAAATATATCGCCTGGGACACAGACAAAAAGGGCTATGTCAATTTAAACGTTGCGGGGGTAGTCAAGCTCTCGGATGCGGACTTCCCCGCATTTTTAGGTTGGCAACGCGTCCCGCAGGGTGCCAAGGGTACCGCCTCAACCTCGGATGGCCGTTGCGACGCAAAAGCCGTGCTCGACCTGTTACGCACTCAAGACAGCGCCGAAATCACCGACGACGCGGCGCGCGCGAAGCTCAACGATGCTGCGGTGCGAAACAAGCTGCGCCGCCTCGTCTGCGAGTTTCAAACGGAGTGGGAAGACGCGTCCTTCGACCAGACGTATGATTTCCTGCTCAAGGACGGCACGTGGGGCGACAACTCTCCTCGTGCCGCCATGACCCGAGACCAATACGCGCAATTCAAGGCACATGCGCTTGCGCTGCAATGGTGGAGCACCGCCGCGCTCGGTTTGCCTTCGAAGCTGTGGCATTTTCATCCAATCGAGTTCATCACCTGGATGCGAAAATGTGGTTGGATCGACAAGCGCACGCTCGCTCGCATCTATCCGAGGACGCCGGAGGCGACGCGCGAGCGCTATCGCACAGCGCTCAATCAGGTAATGCAGAAGTACGTCTTCACGACGCCACTGCGCCAGGCACACTTCCTCGGACAAGGTGCAGTCGAATCAGGCAGCCTTATGAGTATGCAGGAGGCCAGTATGTTGAACGGCCGAAAGAATCCCAAATCTGAAGTCTCAGAGGCGCAACTCGGGCATTGGTACGGACGCGATGCCGGCGAATCCGACAGCTTTTTCAGTAGCGATAAGGTTAACAGTCTCGGTACGGTCTACGCTGGCTCATATAGCTGGATGCTCGGTAATGTTGGAGACGTCGACGCGCAGAAGTATCGCGGCCGTGGATTCAAGCAACTTACAGGCCGCTCGAATTACGCCGAATACTGGGTCTATCGAGGCTGGCTGAAAAAAACCGATTTCGACGCAAGTTGGTGGACGGATCACGCATACAAGCAGCACCAGCCTGAACAAATGACCAAGCGTCCCGCGCCGATCGAAGACCCAGACCGCGTGATATCGAGCCCATTCAACTGCATAGACAGTGGTGGCTTCTTTGTCGCTTACATTCGTTCCGACATCAAGGAAGCGATCGACAAGGGTTCGCCCAAAATCCCGGTCTCACACGCGCAAGTCGATGCTTTGAAGAATAATTCACTGATTGTTAGCAAGGCCATCAATGGCAAGGGACTTGCCGCCGATGCTCGCTATAGCGACACACTCGCCGCCCTGAAGGTGCTGAATTGAAAATCCCGGGATTCGCTGTTGCCGCACTGACGGCCGCCACGCTCAATGTACACGCGCAGGACCTCGACTCCGTTCGCTATGTCGCGTCTACTGGCACGATTGTTCTCATCGATTCGCAGCATGCTGAAAAACAATGCCGGATCGAGCCAAAAATGAATGACGCCGCGCCGTTGTTTAACTGGAACAAGACAGTCGTAATCCTTGGAAGCGTTGAATATGTGCCGGTCGACTCGCTCGTCGCATGCGCCGGCGGCGTTACAGCGGTAAGACGCATTCCGGCGAAGGTCGGTGCCGTGGCAGACGTCAATACGGCCAAGAATCTCTACCTTGCGCTTGATGTCGTGAGCACGACTCCCGAAACCTATACAGCGACTGTCGCCCATCTGGGTAGCACGCGCCCAGTTGCCGATTTTCCCGGGATGTATGGCGTGGCAAAAGGGAAATCGAGAGTCGAAAAGGAGTCGTTTAGCTATGACGAGTCCTCGCTTGGGCGTATCTCACCCGATGGCCGCTACGTGAGTGCGGACGGTAGCATGTTGTGCGGCGACGACTCCTATCCAGGCGTTTGGGATTTGGAGCGCAAGCAGAAGGTCATTCGCGAAGACGGATGCGAATCGCTCTTTAAAGCTCATTAAAACAAATGCTGGCTGCGAGCGGGGACAGCCCCCGCGCGAACTTAAACTATGCAACGTTTTCTGATACTCAACGGTGACAAGACCACTGCGAACGGAACGGTCATAGCCGCGCCGATGACGATCCAGTTCGTGGCCCGCGATGTCGCCCACGAGGGAGACGACGTGCAATGCCCCGCGTGCAACACGACGGGCAAGATCAGGTGCGATGGTCCGCGTCAGGTAATGACTGCACCCGATGGGCGGCACGCCGCGTTGAGCGACGATCTTTGCATCTGCAAGTGCGAGCCGCCGCCGAAGCTCGTTGCTTCGCAACGGTCGATGTCGGTCGATGCCTGACAACCGGGAGCGCGCGCGGTCAGTACGACACCTGTTGATGATCGCATTCCAAGGATTCGCGCCTATCTAGCGGCCGAAGGTTTCACGCTGCTGGATGAGAAATGGTGCGGCATGTTCAGCCAGTATCAGTTCCGACGCACGAACCACCACGTTTCCTCCCAGCTCGGGGCAAGTCTTCTCCGTCGCCTTCGCGGAGTGCGCGGCGCATTCCGGCCGCGGTTGATCATACGGAATTCCGGGCCAGTCGGAGCACGACATGGCCTGTCAGGCGCCAATGCTCTCCTCAAATTCGAATAGCGCTCCCTCGTGAGCCTCGAGCATGGTGCGGACATCGGGCAGCGCACGGCGAACCATCGGGCGCGCAGATCTCGGGAGATTCGAGCAGGCGAGCTCGATATCGCCGCTTCTGTGCTCGCCGAGCATCGCGAGCATCACGCACGCCTGCTGGATATCTTTCTGCGACTTGACCAGCATGTTGGTGCGCAAGCGTGAAACGAGGATCTTGTGGATCGCGAAGCGTGCGGGGTCCGGCACACGAACCGGCACCGCGCCGTGCCTTGAAAGCAGCGTGCCCATGTGGGACTGGCCGAGCAGGTAGGCGAGATAAGGCATGCCGCTCGCATGCGCACCGAGCTCTGGAACAGCGACGGTCGGAAATGTGTTGTCCTTCGAAGGCACAAGCAGATCGACGTGAAAACGCGTCCGCCCCGCCTGCTTGTACGACGTGGACGGATCGCCCCTGTTGAACCCCGGCACCGGCACGAAGTCGATTCCGGTTTCTTTCAGGATTTCGAGCAGGCCACCCGACGGCACACCCTGTAGCGCGAGCTGGCGGGCGCGCGCGATATCGATGTCCTCGGTCTCGTAGGCAAGCGCCTTGATGCCAAGGCTATTGAGCAGAACCGCGTACGCGTGAGAGCCCACGAGCACCGCGCCGGCCTCGAAAAGTCCGTAATTGTGGAGGACCGCCATGGTCGCGTAGGTCTTGTTGTCGGCAATCTGGAAGCCGAGCTTCGCGAGCTCCCGAATGCGGCTGATGAGGTCTTTGGACTGCTCGATCTGTGCCATCACCGCAGCGACGCGCTCCTCGGCCGCCGGATCGCCCTTGGGTCCGCCAAGACTCTCCTGCTGCCGCTTGCCCTCCGCGTTCATGAACTGCCGATAGTAGTAGACAGCGTTCCCGCGATGGTGCTCGGTGATCGTGCCCGGCGCACCCACGAGAACCCGCCCCTGGCTGGCGGCCGCCTGCTCGACGTTCGCGTACTGGGAGCAAAATGCCTGATCGTGTCGCTGGTAAAGAGGAAGTCCGTGCATGCCAAAGAATTGCAGTAATTTGTTGGATTTTACTGCAAAAGGTACGTTCGTGATTGCAGTAATTTTATAAGAATTACTGCAATCAACCTAGAATCCCTCAGGCCACCAATCCCTCGCCTGTCCGATACCCCAGGCGAACGGTACAAGGTTACCCGGCGGTACCGGGCGCATCGGTTAGGATCTGTTCGGGCCATGCCCGGTCCGCGACCTCATTGTCGGACTTCTCACCCCGCACCGGCTGACGAATCGCCGACGTCTCGAATTCATGTTCCGGCGCATCGCTGGGCCAACGTCTGTGGCCCCGTCCGCGTGCTTTAGCACGCCGAGGGCCACCCGATGCCTGTGCGCGGGCATCGGGTCTCACCAGATGCAGGACTTCGAAGCCTGTTAGCCGATTGATGAAGAGAATGACGCAAACTTACGTTTTTCAAATTCCGGTTGCGGCAGTCGATCGCGCACGTCCATGCAGAACGTCGAGCCACGACTCTGGCTTTCTATCAATCACCTTTTCCCGGTTTCCGACATGAGCTCGCCGCACGTCTTGCATGTATAAGAGGCGTATCCGTGCGAGTCCCTGCCGTTGTTCACCAGTCCGGTCGTGCGAATCGAGTCCCACTGAGAAGAGTACGGTTCATCGTCATCGCACGCCACCTCTTCGCCGTCGTGTCCGTTGACGCACACGAAGTATCTACGTATCAACGTCGTCATCGCTGCCCTCCTGCGGCTTACGGTTACTGCGAAGCGGCGCTCCAGCCGCGCGAGCTGGCCGTACAGGCCCATTCGTGCAGGTTCGCGTTCCTGAAGAGTCGTGTCCTGCACCATCCACTCCGTATTGCGCTGTCCATTCATCCCGCGACTGACGTGAGCGCTAGCGAATCGCCGTCCACGAGATGGCCAGGCTGGAATCCCGTCAATTGTTTGACAATTTTCAATGCCCTGACGATCGAGGCCTGCAGAAAAAAGACGCCGCGCAAGTGACGCGCTGCATTGCCCGGCGCCAGCTTTTCGATGGCCCTTGCATGACCGTCTCCGTCAAGGACCGGCACACGCAGCGCGGCGCCGCAGCCTGGGTGACAAAGCGGCACGCCAACGTGGTCGGCGCGTCCACGGTCCGGAACGGAGGGATGCATCTCTCCAAAGCGCGAAGATGTCCGGCGCAGTGTAGATGCCATGGTGCGCCGCGCAACGATGCTGGAGATAATCATCCAATACTGGATCAGCATTGCGGTTCGGGCCGGCTCAACCGCGTGTTCCCATTAGAGCGAAGCGCACCAGCCTGGCCGCCTGCGACCGCAGTTCCACCCGCGGAGCAGGACACGACGGGCAGCGCAAGTCGCGCAACGGCGCGTCGGATAACAGCGTCGACTTTGGGAGTCCTGGCCTACGGGACAGGCCTTAAAATATGCGACTCCAGCATTCCGCTACAGGGAAGTATGGTCGGTCCACACCGGTTTCACAACATGCAGTGAGTTCTTCTTCCCTGTTCCGCTAAACGCACGCGCACGTGCCGGGCTTTGGCCTGTCGCGCGCCCGTAGAAACGTCCGCGTAGGTTAGCGACGAGTCATTCGCCCGCTCGCCGACGCGAAACTGTTGAAATGCCGGATCCCAGGACGCAGTGTGATTCTGGACTTCGGGAATCCCCGCGGCGCAGAAATGTTCTTTGGCAGTCGGTCAGTCTGGTGACGCAGCTGTTGTGACAGCGCACACGCCTCACACGTCGAATGCATGCAGTGCCCGCAGGCAGCTTCGGGCAGATGCAGGCCGGAGCTGATCGCGACGGCTCAGGCATCACACCGCCCAGTCACGCGCCACGGTATCAACGTTTCAGTGCAGCCGAGCGAGGTTACGAAGGTGCGAATCGCCGTCCCGCGTAACGCGAGGCCGTATGGTCCCCTCAAGTGTCTCCAGGGCAACCAGCTGGCGTTCAGGCAGGGTGTGGCCACGCTTCTGGCCACGGCGGCGGCGGTCGCAGGCTCGGTACCCAGTTTCCGGGTGACGCTACGCATCATCCAGATGCCGATACCGAGACGGACAAGCGGGTTCGTGCCCAGTTCGACGCAGTACCAATCCCGAAAAGTCCGGCAACCCTGTATCGATTAAACGAGCACGCGCAAGTCAGGTTTCATGGTGCGATGGATGTCTGGCCCTGACGCCCGGGCACGCGAACAGCGCAGTACCTGACTCGGTTATCGGCGGCATCATTTATTTCTTCATACAAATTATGCGTTTTCGCCGCGAGAATTTTTTTACAACGGAGGTCGCTGGAGATCAGTCAGCATTGTCCGATTCAGCCGCGCCCAGTCATGGTGCGCGGGAAATTACACGGCTATCCTGGTCGACGGCAACGACGCTTACGCCGCAGGCCAGATTCCGCGCGTTCGCGACTGTGCCAGTCTCGTCCCCTCCCTGGTAGCGAGCGTTCGCACGACGCCAGTTGCCGACATTTTTTGGAATCCATAACATCGGCAAAGGTCCAGGCACGAAGGCCCCCGCAGGGTGACCTGCGCCTGGCGTCGTTATCCGACCACCCGCGCCTCAAGCCCGCTGCGTACCGCCAGATCGAAACGCTCAGGGCGAATATGGAACACCGTCGCCTCGCACGCGCGCCCGTCAGCAAGTCGGGAGGTCCGGCGCAGCACGAGCAGCGGCGCACGCGGGGACACTTCCAGATACGCGGCGATATCGCTCGCCGCGGCAACCGCCGTGATGGTCATGTCGGCATCGACGATATGCCAGCCCGGCAGCCGTTCGAGCATCTCGTACGACGGGAGAGCTTGCGCCTCCTCGCGCGAAATGACACTTGCTTCGGGCAGCAGGCAGGTCTGCGCGAGCGCGACAGGCGCGCCATCGACGCGGTGCAGGCGTTCAAGATACACACAATCCGTGACATCGGCGGCGAAGGTCTCGCGCAGGCCGGGCGGTACCGCACACGCTTGCATGCGCAGCAGTTCCATGCTGGCCCGCGCGCCCTGCGCCGCCAGCGAGTCGTAAAAGCCGCGCAACACGTCGAGCCGGTGCTGCAGACGCCGGGGCTTCACGAACGTGCCCTTGCCCTGCTTGCGCTCCACGATGTGCGTCTCCACCAGACGGCCGAGCGCCAGCCGGACCGTCACCCGACTCACGTCAAAGCGATCGCCCAGTTCGGCTTCCGACGGCAACTTGCCCGACGGCTCATAGATGCCCTGCCCGATTTCCTGCTCAAGCGTCGTCGCAATCTGCTCATAGAGCGACGTCACGTCTTCCCGCACCAACATGGTTAAGGTCCCTCGCTGCACTCGCGCCTCGCCTTGAGCGAGATTCGCGATATCGATATGAAAATCAATTGGATGGTCCAACTTGTATTAATACGTATTATGCCATCCTGACCCGCCGACGATAGCAGCATCGGCTCGAATAACGAACGCAGGAAAGCATGAAGTGACAGACAAGATCCTCGACGCGCCGCCGCTCGAGCGCCCACCACATGATGGAGCGGCCCTCCATCGGCGCGAAACCGTACCTGCGGCTGCTCATAGCCACGCTGGCCCGCGCAGCGGCTCCGCGCTCCTGCGTGCCCGCCTCGGCTTCGCGGCAGCGTGGCTCGTCTTCATCGCGCTCGCCTGGCTCATGCCCACACCCACCGGACTCGACGCGAACGGCCAGGCAACCCTCGCCGTGGTCGCGTGGGTCGCGATCGTCTGGGTGACCGAGGCCATTCCCGTCGGCGTGAGCGGCATTTTGATACCGATGCTGCTTGTGCTTTCACATGCGAGTCCGGGTTTTCCGAAGGCCGCAAGCGGCTTTGCAGCGCCCGTGGTGTTCCTCTGCCTCGCGGCATTCCTCTTTTCGGCGATCATGCAGGCGAGTGGCCTCGACCGCCGCATTGCGCTGGCGCTGCTCGAGCGCCTGAAGGTGCGCACCGCCAACGGCGTGATCTGGGCAATGTTCGCCGTCAACTTCGTGATGTCGATGGTCGTGCCGGCCGCGAATGCGCGCTCGGCAGCACTGCTGCCGGTCACCAACGGTATCGTCCAGCTGTTCGGCGATTCGCCGCGCGAGCGTGCCGCGAAAAAGGCCATCGTGATCCAGTCGCTTGTCTACGGGGCGATGATCAGCGGCATGTGCATTCTCACGGCGCATCTGCCGAACATGGTCGTGTCAGGCCTGCTCGAAAAGCAGCTCGGCATCCACATTTCATACTTCACGTGGTTCAAGCTCCAGTGGCCGTATCTGGGCATGTTCGCGATCACGCAGTGCTGGGTCCAGTACTATTTCCGCTCTCGTGCCGTGCAGATTCCCGGCGGACGCGCCGCCATCGCGACAATGCGTCGCGCACTCCCGCCTGCCTCGCGCAATGACTGGCTGGTGCTGGTCCTGTTCGCGGGCGTGGCGGTCCTGTGGGCAACGGAGCCGCTGCATCACCTGTCGTCGGAGATCGTCGCGCTGATCGCGCTTGCCGTCCTGTTTGCGCCAGGCGTGCTGCGTTTCGGCTGGGCGGAAGTCGAGCAGCGCACGATCTGGGGCACACTGTTTCTGCTCGCAGGCGCGCTCTCGCTGTCCTCTGCGATCAGTTCGTCGGGGCTCGCCCAATGGGCCGCCGACCACATCTATCTCGTCGCGCACGGTCATGGCTGGTGGCTCGCCATTGGCATCGTCATGGCCGGCACGCACATCATCCGTATCGGCATGCTATCCAACGTCGCTGCTGTCACCATGATCGCGCCGATCGCGCTTGCGCTCGCTCCGCGCCTTGGTCTGCATCCGGTCGCGTTCACGATGCTCGTCAGCGACACCGACAGCTTCGCCTACCTGCTGCCCACGCAGATCACGGCGGGCGTCATTGCCTACAGCAGCGGCGCGTTCACCACCGCCGATTACGCCCGCGTCGGCGTGATCTCGGTGCTGATTGCGATCCTGTACGGGCTATGCGTGATCGCACCGTGGTATGCGTTCATGGGCGTGCCCGTGTGGGACGCGTCCGCGGCATGGCCATTTGCGCATTGATACTTGCGCGCACTCGCATGGTCACGTGCGCGCGATCCCTTACCCGTCTTGTCGACACCCACCCCAGATGAGCGAATCGAACGAAACCGGTCTGCACGCCCGCGCGCGTGCCCTGCGCGAGCGCCTTGGTGATCATGTCGCTCCGGCCGGCCTCTATGAGCAACTGAAACAGCGTCCCTTCGCCGGCAGCGTGCGTTGCAGCGTTTCGCGACTCGAAGCGGGCAGCTGGGCCGAAGTCGTGCTCGACTACGAAGTCGGCTCGTCAGGCATAGCCGATGGCGGGTGGCTGAAGGCCACGTTCAAGTTCTACTCGGACTGGGCGCTCTTCCAGACAAGCGACCCCACCGCGGCGAACTACATCAGCGCCGAGTATCATGCGGCGCCGCTCGTGCCGGGCCAGAGTCCCGCCACGGTGCAGGCGCTCAATATACGTTTCGACCAGAAAGGGCACGAGCGGCCGTACCAGAAGGCCGTGATCGTCGATGTCGTCGACGGGTATCTGAACGCAGGCGACCGCATCGTGATCCGTCTTGGTGATCGCCGCCGTGGTCCCGGCACGCGCATCCAGACCTTTTCTGAAGACGATTTCCGCTTCCGGCTCTACGTCGATCCGCTGGGCACGTCGCGCTTCGTTGCAGTGCCTGGCGACATTGCCATCGACATCCATCCGGGCGATCCAACGGACGTACTACTCATCGGGCCGCGCTTCGTGCGTCCTGGCGAGGCTGCGCCGTTTCGCCTTGCGTTGCAGGACCGTTGGGGCAACGCATGTCGCGAGCTGGGCGCGAACGCGAAGGCACGGCCGGTAGTCGTCAATTCGATCGCCAGTTTGATCGCCAACGTGATCGCCCGCAACGCAGAAGGCACAACGGTCTATCAGCGCGAGCATGCATTCCCCACGCAGGGATTCGCGACGCTCGCGCTCGACGACCTGCCAACGGACCGGGGCACGCTGTACATCGTCGCAGACGTGCCCGCGCGGCCGGAAATCCGCGCAGCCGTTGCCTGGCTCACGGTCGACGCCACACTGCCCGCCCCGCGTGCACTCTACGCCGACCTTCACGTCCATGCGCACGACACGGTCGGCACCAACAGTCCCGCATACAACGCGCAGTACGCGCGCGATATTGGTGGGATCGATATCCTCGGTTATACAGCGAACGACTTCCAGATCACGGATGCGAACTGGCAACTGGGCGTCGAGGCCGTCGATCAGTTTAACGAACCCGGCCGCTTCGTCGTCTATCCCGTGCAGGAGTGGTGTGGCAGTTCGACGGCGGGTGGCGACCACAACGTCGTATTTCTCGGCGACGAACGTCCCGGCTTTCCGTACAATGCGCGCGGCGAGCACAACCGCACACTCGTGTGGAACGAGGACATGAAAGGCAACGCGGTCGAACTCGGCCGCTGGCCCGTCGAGGAACTGTGGGACGCCTACGCCGACGACGCCAAACATCATCTCGTCATGCCGCACGTCGGCGGGCGGCGCTACATTCCGGACTGGCACCATCCGGAGCTCGAACGGCTCGTCGAAATCGCTTCGACGTGGGGTCACTTCGGCTGGCTCTACCAGGACGTCATCGCGCGGGGCTACCAGCTTGGCGTGGCTGCGAGCGGCGACGAACACCGCGGACGTCCCGGCGGCGGCGCGCCGGGCGTGCAGGTCTTCGGCGTACATGGTGGTCTGACGGGCGTGCTCGCCGATGCACTCGACCGGCATACGGTCGGCCAGGCCTTACGCTCACGCCGCACGTGGGCGACAACAGGCGAACACAGCGCGCTGCTCGTGCGCAGCGGCGATCACTGGCAAGGCGACGCGTTCACGCAGCGCGGTCCGGCCACGCTCGATTACCGCCTGCTCGGACGCGCCGGCTGGGAATACGTCGCCGCCTACGATCACAGCGGCCTGATATGGGAGCGCAACCTGCATGAGGAACTCGGCTATGCAGAGCGTCTGATCCGCGTGCGCTGGGGCGGCGCACGCATTCGGGACCGGTATCGCTGGGCGGCGTGGCGTGGCCGCATCCGCATTCTCAACGGCACAATTCACAACTTCGGCTGGCATGGCTTCGAACACGTCGAGGAATCCGCGTGGCGCACAGGCGCAACGGACATCGAATTCAGCAGCGACACGTACGGCGACGCGGACAGCATCGAGATCGACGTGAGCAATCTTGCCGCGGCGACCATCGTGATCGAAGGCACCATCGACGGGTTTGTTAAGGTCGGCGATCCGCTCGCAGGCAATCCATTCGCGCATGCGCCCACGTTTCGCTTCGAAGTTAGCGGCGCGGATCTGCTTGCGCGGGGCAAGGCAACACATGCGCTCGGCGGCACGGAATTGTTCGTCGCGGTCGAGCGACTGACCGACAGGCCGTTGCCGGTCGATCTGGCGGGCAGTGTCGAGGTTGCCGCGCAGAACGCGCCGTTTGGTTTTCGTCCGGTGTACTTCTTCGGGCGGCAGCGTGATGACAGCAAGGTGTGGTCGTCGGCGCAGTTCATTACTTTTGAATAAGTTCGCCGCAGGCGCAGGTGAACAGCGCCCGAAGTGACCAGGCCCGGTTTGAATCCGTCATCTAGTCACGAATCAGGAACCGGTCGCGGTTCCTGACATCCTTTATCCAGTTTGGCGCGCGCCCTCGGCCAGACCAGGTAGCGCCACTTGCCGGATCACGGTATTTCGCAGGCAGCGCATCGCCTGAACGTCTCGGCCTGCCACGGCGACGTCCAAAGATGTCCCGAGGTGTATATCCGAAATAGCCCACCTTTGTACGGATATCGGCAAGGACGGCGTCGAACTCCTCCTGACGGACTGCTGCTGCCTGATTCTCCAGCTCGGCGATCTGCGCCTTCAGTTCCCTGTACGTTGCCACGAAGCGTCTCCCGCATATGGAAATCACTGGGTCATGATAGTGACTTTCGTATGTCGCTGATCCGAACCGGGACGATGGTCGCCGGGCATTGCGTCAGGCTGGCGTCTGCGGATTTTCCGGCAGATAGCAGAGCCTCGCGACCATAACGACAATGGCGAACGCTCGGGCGTTGTGAATCACGATGGAGAGGAACAAAGCCGGTGCCCGGCTACCGCTGTATGCAGATTCATGGAAAGCCAGATGCCTCACGCGCCGCCTCAGGCAAGCGTGGTGAATGCCATGGATGATCGCGCAACAAGCCGGTATTCATCGCACCGCGGCGGCCAGGAAAGGAAATCCGGGGTAGAAGGTCCCCTCTCATCGGACGGTTAGTGGCAGTCCCTTTGAACCGATACGGGCCCCGTCTGAATTCCGCGCGAATTCCGGCAGTTGGGGTTGCAGCGCCGGTCTGGTAGAGACCGGCTTTTGGGTCAATGGAGTTTGGACGCCTGGCGACGGCGTGCCGTTGCAAGGAGCGGATTCTCGTCGATCCCGGCGTCGCGCTTTGGCGCACCGCCCTGCTGGTATGCGCCAAGCGTCAAAAAGGTCATCAAGTCGGATTACGTGCTGTATCTCGATTACCGGGCGCTGCTGACCCGTACTTCCGAATTGAGTGGTTTTTCACTTGCTCCGTGACGTTACCGGGCCGCGTCGTACGCTCTGGTAGGTCAGTCCCATGCTGCCCGTCGATTTTTGCCGCCGACAGGCGTTCGTGGCTCGTAGCCGCAATTGACGGTTAGTTGCGTCGAGTGCTCTTGATTCCCGGTGCTGTTTGCCCGGAAGTCCCACCTGAACAGGAAGCTTCGCCGCGCGGCACACAGCCTTGCGCGGGCGCCCCGTTTCGATGAGTTCGTCCGCTGCGCAGCGTCGGGCAAACTCATGGGAGTGGTGGAGGACCGCCGGAACCATCACACTGGGCGGCCGCTTTCGTCTGGACCCGCCACCGAACTCGTTGACCCGATCATGCAAATTAAATCGGTGGTCGCTCTTGATCCCCGGGTGACGATCTCAATATGACGTGTCAAATCCAGATCAACCGCCTGTCGGACATGCCCAACAAGAAGAACTCTCGATCCACGCGTCGGCCAGTTGCCAGAACGCACGCAAAGTCGCTCTTTCTCCCGATGCCCCGCCACGAAGCCTCGGATCTCGCACTGCGTGCACGGATCGCGCTTGAGCGTCTGCGCAATGGTGAGGCGGACCGCTCCCTCATCAATCTCGTCTCGCAGGTGGCTATCATCACGAGCTACATTGCCCGGGCGGGACATGGACAGATCGATATCGCGGAGGTCGAGTGCGTTGAGCGTGGCCTCGGAGAGGTACTTGGCGAGGCCGATCACACCGGAGTGTGGCAAGTGCCCGAATCGTTGATCGTGGGACTCACCACCGTGATTAACGAGTACGACCGCCAGCTCTGTGCGACCCGGATGGAGATCGTTGTCCGTGCTAGCGATCACCTTGGAAAACTTGTTGCTCTGGCTGCGAGAGACACGCACACCAACGACAGTCAACTCCAGATTGCACGGTAACTTCACGTCGGATCGCGTGCCGGATTCACGGATCCGTTAGCGCAACGCGCGTTGAAGCTTGCCGGAAAGCGATACGTATGCGCGTGAGAAGGTCTCGCGCATACGTCATACGGTTGGTTCCCGCCAGCCCGATGGTAACCAGCCACCATAGATGGAGACCAAACCCCAGCGCGTGCGTAGCAGAAGGTTTGTGGATCGCGAGCAGCACACCCTGCAATTACCTGCGAAAGCGCGCAAGCGCTCACAACAGACAATTCAGTCACGCTCAACGCAACGAAGACGCGTGTATCCCGCGCTACACTGCGTCCACATCCCTGCTTAGTCCTGCGCGCGATAAATGTGCGGCTGACAACCACGTCCCCAAAGAAAAAACCACATGGAAATTCGCGTCGCTTACGAACATAGCCTGGCGTCCGCGCCGGAAGAATACATCGTTCAGGTGCCCTCGCAGCTCGTGACCGATATTCCCGCGAACGTGCCGCGCGCGCTGTTGCCGGAGTTCATCACCGGCCTGATTGTCGAACGCTCCCCAAGCATCGGAAAGATTCGCAATCTCTGGATTCTTTAACACACCGCATCTTCGCAGTGACGTCTGCCTGACGAAAGGCGTTGTTGTGCGGCTTCGTGAAAACTCAGAAAAGACGCTGTTGCCTGATATCGCGCGCTGGAGGCAGTGATCGTTTCTGGCGTCGTGCGCCGGCACGTCGACGAATAACACGCCGCACGTGAGCGATGAGTTCGAAACGCTCATCCGCAAAGCTGAGCGTGAGCCTGAACCGCGTCAGCCCATCCGGTCCGATACCGGGTTGCACCCGCAGCGAAGCACGCACGCCGAGCCGATGGGCACGGTCCACGAGCTGTGCACGGCTCATACCCGGCCACGCGAGCGAAATCAGCCGACTGACCACCGAAGGAATCGACTCCGGCGGACAGTCAGCCGGTAACGCGAGAGATACAAGCTCGAAACGGTGGGCCATTGGGTTAAAGGCGCACGGCTCTGTGTCCGTGCTTCCTCATGTACATACGTAGCGTCGCCATGACGCAAGGCGACGCCCAAAGGGACCTGAGTGATCAGTCGTAGCGGGCCGCCGCCAATGCAGTGTATCCAGCATCCCGCTCCGCCAGCTACGACTGGATCGCCCGTTGCCCCTTACGCTGCTGCGGCTTCAGGCATCGCGGCAGTCTCAACTGCGGCCGGTGCCTTTTCGGCTGCAACCTTGCGCAGTGCCGAAGCCTTTTTCGCAGGTGCCGCAGCCTTGCGTCCACGCACACCCTTTGCGGGAACAGCCGCTGCCCGACCAGCCTTTTTCGTGGCGACCGTCGTCTTCGCTGCCTTTTTAGCCACGACACGTTTCGCTGCAACCTTCTTCGCAGGAGCCGCCTTCTTCGCGGGAGCCGCCTTGACGCCGGCGACCTTTGCCGTTGCACCGGCTTCGATCAGGAATTTCGAACGATCCTTGACATCGCGAATCCAGAGCGGTGCAAGTCCTCGGCCCGACCAGGTCGCGCCCGTTTTCGGATCCGCGTATTTCGGCGCAACGTGATGCACGGCCGCATGCGGGGATTTTGCTGCTGCCTTTGCCGCCGGCTTGCGACCGCGTCGTTTAGCGACGAAGCCTTCAATATCAGCAACAGTCAGTCCGTGCTTTTGCATCAGCTCGCGGATTTTGGTCAGACCCACCGACGACTGCTTTTCGGCAATCGCTACTGCCTGCTTCTGGAGTTTTGCAATTTTCAAGTTGATTGCGTCCAAGGTAACCATGTCTATTCCTCCCTGTGGGGTTTACCGTCCATGCGATCCTGGAACTTCCCTGGCTTATTTCCCAGGCACTTCGAAGTTCGGTCTGCCCGTCAGAATTGACGCCATCGTCGCGGTCGTGATTATGACTTCATCAGTACGCTCGTGCAAATTGATCGCACGGTGCGCAGTGATTTAAATTGTCACTGGAGATTAAAATTGAGCTGCGTCCGGTGTTGCCTGCGGGTACTACAACGCTCCTTTTCCGTTCGAATGCTACCTTGCAGCAAAACACTCAATTCTCAATTGGCCAGACATGTACCCACGCATCGTCGATCCTGTGAACGAAGTTCCTCTTCGTTCCTCAGGATGAATCGTTCACGCTACAAAAGATGACGTAAGGTGCGCAAGCAAACCTGGCGTCGCTTGCGGATTGATTTATACTGGGTTCACACCGGTCGCCAGTCGCGACACCTTCCGTGTGCCGCTCCCAGCAAAACGATTAAAAGTGCTTCGCACCCGCAGCACGGGTAGCGTTGGGTCGCGTGGTATCCTGGCGGCACGCGATTTGCAATTACCTGCTCAACAACAGATTGTTGCGCGGAGAACACACCGAATGGATGAAAGAAAACGCGAAAGCATCGTTGCCTATCTACGGCGGCGGATGGCTGAATTTGGAATCAAGCCGGAAGACATCGCCACGTCAATTGCGGCAGATCAGGAGCGTTTGCGGGCAGTGCGTTTCCGCGACGCCTCTGGCAATTCATGGGACGGCAAAGGCGCCCCGCCACAATGGGTGGTTCAGGCGACCAGCGCCGGACAGACTCTTGAGCATTTTGCAATTGATTTGGCATCGACCCAGGAACCAGGCAAACGCGCCGGTGCCGACTGGCGCAACGACCCGTTTGCCGGCACCAGACTGGCGAAAATCAAAACAGAGGGCGTTGGCGCCTGAGAGCTGAACCGGAACCAGCTAGAATCCAGCGTCAGAAATCACCTCGTTGCCCCATCGGTTCGGACGTTTACGCGATTTCATACCTGGGCAGATGAGGGACGCAAATACTGTTACAGGGTGAAAGGCCGCGCCCCATTTCTTGACGCAAAAAGTTGGAATTCCGGAGTCCGTCCACGTTAAGGCCAACGATTGAATCATGAAAACATCAGGAAAACCTTGCACATCATGTCCCTGGCGTCGCGCCGCGGGTGCAGGAGATATTCCAAACTTCGATCTCGCTCTGGCAGAGAAGCTGGCCGATACGTGCCCTGATGACCGCGGCTTGGGGCCCGACTTTGGAGCCAGCATGTTTGCGTGCCATCAATCCAGGGAAGGAGAGGAGTTCGCGTGCGCGGGATGGCTGGCGAAAGTCGGACACCACCATCCCGCAGTGCGCCTGGCAGTGGTCTCTGGTCGACTTGATTCGGCGGCACTGGAGCCTGACGTAGACTGGCCAGAACTACATGACAGCTATCGGGAAGTGCTGGACAAGCTGCGTGCAACGTCGAATTCTGGAGACGAGGCCAAAGAAGATGAGTCTGCAGTGAAAATCGGGTGATCCAGCTGCCTGCCCCGGTGATGAACATCATCGAGCCCACTGTGCGACTGGGCTCCAGTAAGTCGGCCACGCTCACGTATCACCCAGGATAGCCCGAATTCCCGGATCATATGGCGCTTTCAGTACCTCCGCGACGATCGCCGAGCCAGCTCCGGGATGGGCAGGATTAAACAGATAGTTGTACGAATGAGGCAGGATGGCGCTTGGCACCTTGAGGAGCAGTTCCTGCCCGGCCGCCAGCCATTCGCTACCGGCGGCCTGCGTCCAGTCCGCGTTCTCACGCCAGTCATCCGGGATAACGTTCGCCGTGAGTTCCGCGATCGCGGCGCCCTCCGCAATTTCCACGCGAAGCAGTTGATAGTTATCAGGCAACGCCTGCGGGGACCCGAATTCGTGGTGCACCATGGTCTCGAGCAGCGCAAGCGCGGGATTTTCCGCCAGATAGACAACGGGTTGCCCCCGGTAGTGCCACCGGCCAGACGCCCTCAACCCGCCGATGCCGCGAAGGTCCGCGTAATTACTGATCCTCCAGAATTCCATCAGGCGAAGTATCCCTCGTCGATCTGCACCAGTGCATCCTCGACAAGCCGTGCACCGTGTTCAGTTGAGGCCATCTCGAGCGGCGTTTTCCCGGCGAATCGCTCTTTGCTGCCGCGAAGCCAGTTCATGGCTTTTTTCGGATTTCCAAAGACCGTCTCCGCCTGCGCAACGATCCTTGCAAGGCGGATGGCCTTGTCCGACTCGTCAGTCGAGAGCCGCTCACCATTCTGGCGACGATGTGAGAGCGTTCGACGCGGAATGATGAAGAGCAGCTCTTCAGCCTTGAGGCCGTGCTCGCCCAGGCGGTCGAGCACCTCCACTCCGACGCGCTCGGTCGCGAGCGCAGCAAGGTCATTGCCGGACCGGATGTGCGCCTGGAGCAGGTTTCCGAGCAGCGAAAACTCGGTATGCCGCGGGTTGCCCCGTCCAGTGGGACGATATTCAATGGTAGCCATGGACCCTCCAGGCAAAATGCCCAATCAATACGGGCATTTTGCCACATATTGAGCTTATCTGCTGTGGCAGCCCGCGGTGCACCGATCGCGCGACCACCGATACTTATGGCAAATCCGCTCCCCGGCAATCCATCCCGATCTGTGGGAGCGTCACAACTTGCTTCCGCGCATGGCCGCACGGTGAGGAGCGGCCATGAAGCGCTCGATGCGGAATTGCCTGCTCGCGGCTGGCCGGCCGGGGCCCTGACCGAGGTAATCGTCCCGCAACCGGGCTGCGGTGAACTGCGTCTGCTTAAACCCGCGCTTGAAGCCGTCGCGACGCGGCCGGTCTTCGTACTGCAGCCACCGCATCGGCTGCAGCCGGCAGCGCTCCTGGTGGGGCGTGGGCGCTGAAAACATCCGCGTGCTCAAAGCGGCCACGACCGCGGACTGCCTGTGGGCAGCGGAACAGGTCCTTCGCGCCGGAACCGCCGGCGCGCTGCTGTTCTGGCAGCAGTTACGCCCGGAGGCGCTGCGCCGCCTGCATCTCGCCGCGCAGCACGCGGACACGTTGCTATTTCTCTTTCGCCCAACCGCGGCGGCGAACTCGACGTCACCCGTTCCGTCGCGTATCTCGATCGACGCGGCGTCCGACGGCGTGAACGTCTCATTCATCAAACGCCGCGGACCGCATCGCGACAAGCCCGTATTCGTTGCGCTCTCCCCTTCGCCTGTTCTTCTCAATCGTCATGCACCACTGGATCGGCGTTCATCTGCCACGCCTGCCCATCGAGAGCTCCTGCCCACGCCGGTACACGCCGGTGTCTGACAATGGTTTAATGGTTTCGTCGTTCTGGAAAAGGGCCGCGTGCTCGATGCGGACGCAGCAGCGCGGGCACAGGGAGTCGTCGATGGCATGCGCCGCGGCGGCGTGCTGACGCTCGCACCGAACGCGAACCTCAGGCAGCGTGAACTCACGCGTGAAGAACAGACCGAACTCGATCTCCTTGCGCAAGGAACGTGCCTTCTCTTTCAAGCAACTGGGAGACTACGCGTCAGCGTTGAGGAATTCCACGCCATTCTCCAGGCGAACGCCAAGACACACTCACCCGCCGGCACCTTGTGGACGACGAGACCACGCTTGGCCAGTACATCGCCGCGGCGCACGATTACGAAATCGTAGGTCAGTCTGTCCATGATGATGGCGGCTTGCTCTACTGGCGTGCGCAGTTGAACTTCTACACTTGACAATTGCGCCAGGCCGATGCAGAGCGCGTCACGCCTCCAAGGGGCCGCGCCAGAGCACCCTGGAATCAATTGAGGAAACTGCCTCCGGCACGCCCTCAACTGCGCACCGGGTCCAAAATATGCGCTGTTTCCATCAAGCGACAGCGCGCAAAACCGGGAGTGGTGTGATGACTCAGGAACGGAGAGCGAAGATCGAGGCGGTGGCGGGCAGGCTCATTCAGGAAGTGATGACGACCGGCCTCACATGGGATGAGGCAGTCGCTGTATTTGGCCTTGCCGCGAAGGCCACAGCACAAGCTGCGGTACGTCTCGGGGCAGGCACGCCCGCGGATTGCCTTACGGTGGCGCGCATTCGGTTCGAGGACGCCTTCGCGCAGGACGTGCGGGTCGTCGTTACGGAACCCGCCACCCAGTAGCGCCCACCTCGACCACGCTCAAGTCAGGGTTTCGTATCGGCAAACTGGACTCGCAACTCGCGGATGCGATCGAGATCCTGGGCCACATCGCTATATAGCCGCGCCACCACGGCGTTCACATCAGCGGGCAAATTCCTTTCAAGCGCACTGTGAAACCGCTTCACCGCGGCATCTTCGCCCTTTTCGCAATCTGCAAGGATGGCGTCGTCGGTGCGGGTGCCAACCGCGGATTTCACATTGAGCCAGCCGCGATGCAACGCGCCCACAACGCTGCCGCCGTTTTCCGGCTTGCCGCCAAGCTTCACGACGAGTTCCTGCAACTCGCGCGCGCCACGCGAGCAGTGCACGGCACTTTCGAGCAGCACTTCGTTCACGCTTGCGTGCTGTGCACCGTCGGCTGCTTTCGTGAATTCGTGCTCGCCGTCCTTTGAAGTTTCGATCAGCTCGTTCAGCATGGCAATGACACTGCTCGTCATGGGTTCGCTCCCGTCGAATACACGCGTGAGAATTTCATGTCTTCGCATACGCCATGCCCGAACCGTCCTGCCAGGGGTACGATCGCGACCGGCACGACGTATGAGAGGTTCACCGCATCGTGCCCCGCGCCGCTGCACATCTCAAGCCAGGAATAGCCGGCGGAGGTCGCCGCCTCGCGCACGCGCGCAACACACTCAGCGTCGAAGACCACCGGTTCATACTCGGCGACCGGCTGCACCTGCAAGCTCGTGCCGCATAGCGCGGTGCGCTGAAGCCATATCGCTTCGAGTTCGGCTACGAGCCGTTGCAGCGCCGGCCGCGATGGGTGGCGAACGTCGAGACTAAACCTGACGAGCCGGGGTATCGTGCTCGGCGAATCCGGCTGGCAGGCCACATGCCCTGCGGTCACGCGGGCATCGGCATCGAACTCATGGCCGTGCTCGATAATCGCGGCGATCATCGCGGCCGCTGCGCCCATCGCATCCTTGCACACGCTCATCGGCGTCGTGCCCGCGTGCGATTTGAAGCCGGTCACCGTCACATCGAGTTCGTACATGCCCTGCACGCCCGTCACGACGCCGATTGGCACGCCGGCATTCTCCAGCACCGGACCTTGCTCGATACGCCTGTTCCGCGCCTTCCGGGAAGTTCATCTTCCGTGAGCCGATGACCCCGGCAATGCAGCGGTTCACTCCCCCCGTTAGTTCAGCCAGACCTTCATCGGTCCGCTTTCGCGGTTATGCCAGGCGAAGTATGGAAAGGCGATCAGGGTGGCATCGTTGCGCGGCGTTGCATCGGGAGCTTCAGCGAGGGGCCGGTAAAGCTCTCCCGTCCAGTCCGGATTGATCACGCCATTGTGTGCCGCGCCCTCGAGCACAACGACTCCCCCGAGCTGCTCTTCTCGCCCACTCCGCTGCGAGCCATTGCGGGTCGACATACAGCTCGTCGAGATCGACTCCCGGCATGTCGGCGCGTTCGACGCAGTACAACAGCGGCCCGCGGCTCAACGCAATCCGGCCGCGATTGTCGGGCACCTTCGTGCTCGAACGGCACGTCCGGCATGACGCCGAATGCATTCCGGCGGCTGCATTTGCGGGTTCATGTCAACAGCCTGAGACGCGTAGATGGCCGGGATACCTGCGCCAGACAGGTTCGATGTGACGTCGGCACCCTGGCCATTCCATCTCGCACCATTCGTCCTTAGCGAATCCCGCGCTTGATGAGCGGAATGAGCGAGTCGATCGTCGCAGGTGTCTGCACACCGGCGCCGGTGTTGATGGTCAGTCCCGCGAAGTGATACGCTGCCGAGAGCACGCACTGCGTAACCGGCAGAAAGCCCTGCAGATAAAGCTGCTGATCGAGCGTCGCGGTGATGAATTTGCTCTGCAGCCCGGAAATCGTGGCAGGCGCCAGATCGATGCCGCCCACGATGATTTGCCCCGGCTTCTTGCCGGCCTGCTGGAGCGCCTGCGGAATGAACCCGGTCACGCCGCCGTGCTGGGTGCCGATGGCCTTCAGATCAGGGTGCGCCTGGATAAAGGCGACCAGGATCGGCACGGCGAGCGAGGAATCGGAATCCACCTGAGGGGAGATATTGAGCCGGGTCACCTTCACACCGGCCTTTTCCAGCGTCTCGGCAAGGCCGCGGTCGGACTGGCTGCGCACACTCTCGTTAAAGACGCCATATTCGAGCGCCTCGTCGCCCTTCTTGAGCCCGGCGCTCAGCATGGCCTGAGCGGTAATCTGGCCGCCAACGTAGAGTTCGACGCCAGCGTAGCCGAAGCCCTTCGCGTCGTAGAGCTTCTGGTTATCGGGCAGCGGCGTATTGCCCACGGTCACGATGATGCCCTGGTCGACCGCCTGCTTGATCAGTGGGGCGAAGGCCGGATCGCCCGGGTGGCCCATGATGCCGATACACGTCGGCTTTGCCGCCATCGCCTGGCGGAACTGCGCAAGCATCGTCTCCGGGCTCCAGGCCGAGAACTGCTCGATCACCTTGATGCCGAAGGCGTGTCCCGCATCGGCAGCCCCCGTCTGACGTGGCAATGTCGCGCCGTCGCCGGGGTTTCCGCCCATCTGCATATACATCGTCATACCGGCGCCGAGTTGCCCTGACGTGGTCGGATCGGTCGCGCCGGCGTTCATCGAAAGGCCGAACGCAAGCACGCCCGCCCCCAGGAGGAATCCCGTCATGATCTTGTTCATCTCTCTCTCCTATCTCCTGATTTAACGGCTTTATCACCTCCCAAGCCTGAATCTTTCGCGCAACGCGCGCAGCCTGGCGGGATTCTCGACCAACAGATGCAGGACCACGGCGACGATGAACACCACCCCTTCGATCGCCTGTACCCAGAAGCCGGCGATGCCTGTCGCAACGATTCCGGCCTCCAGCATGCCAATCACGAAGGTGCCGAAGAAAGTCCCCACGATCGTCGCCGTGCCGCCGAACACCGACGTTCCGCCGATGAACACGCCGGCCAGCGCCGGCAGCAGGTAGCCTTGCCCCTGGGTCGAGAAATAGTTCAGGTTCTCGAGCGTGAGCAGAACCGTGGCGAAACCGGCCAGTACACCCATCAGCGTGAACAGCTTCACCGTCTCACGCAGCACATTGATGCCCACGACCTTCGCTACGTTGCGGTTGTCTCCGATGAACAGCACGTGCTCGCCAAAACGGTGGCGATTGAGGATGAACCACATGAATATTGCGAGCCCGAGCGCCCAGAGCGCTTGCATCGGGAGCACGCCGAACAACGTGCCCGTGAAGACTGCATAGGCTGAACCGCTGGCGAGCTGCTGTAGCGCATAGGAGAGCCCGCCGGAAAGAATCGAAGCAACACCTGCCCAGAGGAACTGCGTGCCGATCGTCACGATGATCGAGGGCATCCCGACCACCGCGACCAGCACCCCATTCACCACGCCGACCAGCGCGCCGCCTGCCAACGCCGCAACAATGGCTAGCCAGGCGGAACCGGTGGTGTTCACGCACCAGGCGAACAGAAAACCCGAGAATGCCATCACCGAAGGGAAGGACAGATCGATCTCCCCCGCCGCAATCACCAGCGTCAGCCCGATCGCCAGCACCACGAGTGGCGGCACAGTGGTCAGGAAGGAGAAGTAGATTGGCCAGCCCAAAAAAACGCGCGGTGCCGTTGCCATGAACAGGCCGACCACCAGCGCGAATACGACCAGGCTCGGCAAGCCCTCCATGCGGGCAAATCCCGGCAGACGCAAACCCACCGGGCGCACCGGCCGTTTTTCCTTGATCGGATCGCTCACGTCTTTGTCCCCGCAACCGGCGCCGGTCCGTGCCCGCTCTGCTGCAGCGAAATCAGATACCGCGTTAGATCCTCGAGGCTCATCTCGCCTGACTTGATATCCGCGACGATGCGGCCGCGATCGAGCACGACCAGCCGATCGGCTAGCTCGTGCACATGGGCGAGGTTATGTTCGATGTAAATGCAGGCGCGCCCGGACTCCTTAATGGAGCGCACGAAGTCGAGAACCTTGCGCACCTCGCTGATGGCAAGTGCCACCGTGGGTTCATCGAGAATGATCAGATCGCTGTCGAAATACATCGCCCGTCCGATCGCGATGCCCTGGCGCTCGCCACCGGAGAGTTTCGCAATCAACGAATCCGCGTCGATCCCCACGCCGCGAAAACCGAGCTGTTGCTTGAGAATATCGTTGGCAATGCGCCGTTCTTCGGCGACATTGATGAAGCCGAGCCGATTGGTGATCTGCCGGCCGACAAAAAAATTACGCCACAGCGGTTGCTTCTCGCCGAGCGATTTCTCCTGATACACCGTCTCGAAGCGCAACCGGTGTGCCTCGCGCACGGAAAAGCGGCTCCAGTCGACCTCTTCGTCGCGAATGAACAGCTTGCCCGTGCTCGGCCGCACGACACCGGTCAGCACCTTGATGAGCGTCGATTTACCCGCACCGTTATCGCCGATCAGGCCGACGATCTCGTTGCGGCCAATGGCGAGGTCGATGCCGGAAAGCGCGCGTATCTTGCCGTAGGACAGGCTGATGCCCTGCGCGCGCACGATATGCCGCCAGTCGCTCGCAGCGGGCGCGGCATCGCTCGCCGTCACGCTGCGCTCCGGCTCGAATGAACCACAGAGATGTTGTGTACGACGATAGCCATAAAACTTTCCCCTTTGCTTATCGCTCGCCGCCTCAACTTACCTGGAAAAGTCTCTGGAATATAGTAAGACTAACAGTCAAAGTCTAGTTCAAGAATCGCCTCGCGAGACCGCTTGTCTCATCGGGAAATTACTAGTCCTGGGCATCCGAATAACGGAATGTAAGGGACTTGGGCACGTCCACGATTGATAGCAAACTTCGCGCGCGTGACCTGACACGGTGGCCGGTGCAGGAGGCACGACAGCACCGTTCGCTACCACGGCATCGAGGTCGACAACGTGCTTGAGATGGTCAACAATCACCGGGCCCGCCACTGCCAGCTTCGACCGCCACGAATGAATCCACCTGAATTCACACTTCGCGCAGCGACGCCCGCCGACGAGCCATTTCTGTTCGCTTTGCGCAGGGCAACGATGACCGAGCACCTGGAACGTGCTGGCGAATCCACCGACGAGCACGCACATTGGGAGCGTCTTCGCTATCGCTACGACGACGCTTATGTCATCTGTTGCGGGTCGGAAAAACTCGGACTCTTCAAGTTCTTTCGCGACCTCGATGAATGGACCATCGTACAAATCCAGATCCTGCCCGAACATCAGGGTCGCGGTATCGCGGCCCATCTGCTCGGTGAATTTCTAAGCCACGCAGACGACGCTCGCGTCCCTGTCAAACTCAGTGTTCTGAAGGGCAATCGGGCCATAAGCCTCTACCAGCGCTTTGGGTTTCACGTGGTCGACGCGACTGACACGTCGTTGCTGATGAGGCGGCGGTAACGCCGCCGCTACGTGAAATTGCGCGTATGCAGCGCCGCAAGCTGCTTCGCCTGAGCCGGCTCGAAGCCAAGGCGCACCAGCCTCGTGTAGCGGCCATCGGCCATTTCGCGCATCAAGGTTTGAACCTGCGCGTAGCCTCGCGCCACGGCCGCCGGCGTCAACTCGCCCGCGGCGATCAGGATCAGCGCGTCGAATACCTCTTCATTGAGACCCGCAGTGCCCTCCAGTGCGTCATGCCGTTGCTCGACCGCGTGGGCCAGACGCGAACGCAGGCGCGGCTCGCTGTTGAGCCGGTAAAGCAGATGGGACATGCCCAGGGCGACATGGCGGGCCTCGTCACTGAGCGCCGGCGTCGAAACCCAGCGACTCAATATCGATAAGCGGGCTCGGCGATTCGGCCTTGGTGGTCATAGAAAGCCTCTTCCGTTACCGCACGGTCGAGCAACGCGTAGCCACTGGCGCGGCCGGGCAGCCACGACCTGAGACCCTCCAGTTCGAGCAACGGACGCACCCGCGCGTCGTTCCAGTCCATCGAGAGCAGCAGGTCGCCAAAGCGCTGCGCCGCTTCCTGCGGCACGCCGGGGCTAACCGTCATGTTGCAGTGATCGAATGCGCCCGTCGTGGCGACGATGCGCGACGCGCCCGCCGGCAGCGTCCCTTCGTCGGCAAACGCCCGGAAGTTGCCTGCGATCATCCACGTGGCGTCGATTTCGCCGCGCACGAGGGCGCTTGCCGCATCGCGTTCGCCGCCGATATGGTCGCCGTGCTTGCCGCCCAGCACATCGAAGCGGCGCGCGTGGTAGTCCTGGCCCGCGACGAGGCCGCCCTCGTGGCGCAGATGATCCAGCGGAATCAGCGTGGCCTGAGGCGAGTCGATCGCACCGAAGCCGATCGTGCCGCCGCGCAGGTCGGCGAGTGTCTGGACGCGACTGTCACGGCGAACCACGAGCACCGAATGCAGGTCGCGGTCCGTGTCGCGCATGGCGAGCGGCAGCACGGTCTCGCCGCGCGCCTGGGCGATGCGGCTCGCGCGTATCCAGGCAAGCGGGGAATTCCACGCGAACGCAATACCGCCTGCGAACTGGGCCTCGACCTGCGTTTCATAGTTCGAGTAAAGCAGATAGTCGATCGCGACTCCGCGTTCGGCAAACCATGCCTTGAAGCCCTCCCAGATCGTGACGACCTTGGGCGCATACGCAACGGCGCCGAGCATCAGGGGGGCATTTCGTGCGCTTGAGGACATGATGGGTGTCTCCTCATCAGGCGAGCGGCAGGCCGCACAGCACGCGGCCAACGAAGTCGTAAAGGACGTCCGAGGTCGGTCCCATGATGGAGGCGGCGCGCGCGTCGCGGAACAGACGCTCGATGCCCACCTCTTTGCGAAAGGCCGCGCCGCCGCAAATACGCATCGCCGTATCGGTCACGGCGAGCGCGGCTTCCGCGGCCACCGCCTTCACTTCGAGTACGCGCAGCATCGCGTCGGGCCGGCCCGACGCCAGCGCGGCGAGCGTATCGTCGCGCAGCGCGCGCGCCTGATCGACGCGCAGCTGCGCGCGGGCGAGATAGGCGCGGATGGTCGGCAGGTCGGCAAGGGCACTGCCACTCTCCGCGAAGCGGCTGCCGGTCACGTGAGGAATGGCGCGCGCCAGCGCGCCATCGGCGATGCCGATCGATGTCGACGCAACGAGGTTTGCAAACGCCGGCAATGCTTCGCCATTCATGATGTCGCCGCCGCCCCCGTCAGGGCCGAGCATCGCACTGGCCGGCACACGCAATCCTTCGGCCTGGATCGGCGCGGACGCGTTGCCGCGCAAGCCGAGGCCGTCGAAGGGCTGCGGACAGTGCAGCCCTTGCGCACGGCTGTCCACGAGCCACAGCGTACTGGCGCCATCCGCGGCCAGCGCCGGTCGCGACGACCAGACGTAGGAGTCGGCTTCGACGGCGGACGTCACCATGCTCTTGCTGCCGTTGAGCACGAAATCGTCGCCATCGGGATGCGCGGTGCCGACCGGCGCCCAGAAATGGCTGCGCGAGCCGGTCTCGGACCATGCCAGCGTGGTGAGGTGCCCGTCTTGCGCAATGGCGCGCCTCACTTCGATGGGGCCGTATTTTTCGATGAGGATGGCGCCGGCGTAGTGCATGGTGACGACCATCGCGGTGGACGGGCAGTCCCGCGCGATGCGCTCGACCACCTGACACGCCTGCGCGACGCCCTGCCCCATGCCGCCGACCTCTTCGGCGCTGACGAGTCCGAGCAGACGTGCCTCGCCTAGTGCGTCGAGGGCCGCGCGAGGAAAGCGCGCGAGCTGATCCGTTTGGGGAGCTTCGGGGGCAATAGCGGTGCGAACGAGCGGTTCCAGCACGTCGATCAAGGACATCGGAGTCTCCCGGACAGAGTTGGCGGAGACGGTCGTCCGGGTCTGTGCTGACGCCGCGCACGTGTTGCGCAGCCGAAAATGGAGGACGCGCGTGCGCCGCTCCGGTGCATCTGTCGCATGCAGACCTGCAACAACGACTCTCGCACTTGAAGGAGCCCGCAGCGCATCGGCAGTGCCGCAGGCCGGCACATTATTGCATCCGCCGATTTTCTCTGGACGCTGGGTGTCCTCGCTCGTCCGCAAGGCCTGGGCGCGCGCTGCGCCCAGGCCTCAGACAGCTCAATGCATATCGCCAACGACAACGCGTGCCGACAACGCGTTCGTATCGCGCGACGACGACGCGGCGCGAATCTCGTAGCTTCCGCCATGCACCTGCCACGCGTGCGTCGTGACGTTCCACGTCGCGAGGCGCCGTGCCGGGATGACGACGGTCACCTGCTGCGACTGCCCGGGCCGCAAGGCGACCTTCGTCCATCCCACCAGGCGCTGCGGCGGCTCGCCGAGTCCCGGCGGCAGCGTCGCGTACACCTGGGCGACTTCGGCGCCGGCACGCGAGCCCGTGTTGGCAACGGTGAACGTCGCGATCACACTGCCGCCCTGATCGGTACGCGTCCGGAGCCCCGAGTACGAGTAAGTCGTATAGGAAAGGCCATAGCCAAACGGGAAGAGCGGATCGATGTTTTTCGCATCGAACCAGCGGTACCCCATCAGGAGTCCTTCGCTATAGACGACGTTCAGGTTGTTCGGGTCGATAGTCGGCTGCGGCAGATCGGCTTCCTGGCGCGGGAACGTGATCGGCAGCTTGGCGGACGGGTTTACGTCGCCGAACAGGATGTCCGCGATCGCCTGACCGCCTTGCACACCGGGATACCACGCTTCCACTACACCGTGAACGCTGCCGAGCCACGGCATCGTGACGGGGCTGCCATTCTCCAGCACGACGATGATCCGCTTGGCCTTCGCAGCCACCGCGTTGATCAGCGCATTCTGGTCGTAAAGCTGATTGCTCGCGTCCGCCTTGTTGTCCGGCAAGGACAGGTTCGCCAGATCCGTGCCCTCGCTTTCCCACTGCGTGGCGAACACGATCGCGACATCGGCGCTGGCGGCTGCGCTAGCCGCGGCGGAGGCGTTCGTGCCGTCGAAATACGTCACCGTGGCCTGAGGCGCCTTGGCCTTGATCGCGTTGTACGGCGAGGACTTGTACCAGGTCGCGCAACTCGAAAGCAGCGGATTGCCGGACTGGCATCCCGACACCGCATTGCCATCTGCCGCGGGCACGCCTCCCGACCCGCCTCCGGACATCACACCGACATCGGCATGGCCGCCGATCACGACGATCGAGTGCAGGCCGCCAGCGGCGAGCGGAAGGACCGGCTGGTTACTGCCGGATGCCGATCCATTCTTCAGTAGAACGATCGACTCGTGCGCGACCGCGAGAGCGTCACGGTTGCCTGCCGTCTGGTCGACCGAGCCGCCGGGGGTGGGCGGGTTGTCCATGACGCCGAGGGCGATCATGGTGCGCAGCTTGCGAAAGACCATGTCGTTGAGACGGGCGACCGGAACGGTACCGGCCTGGACCGCGGCCTTGAGCGCGCTGCTGAAATAAGACTGAATGCCAAAGCCCGCGCCGGCCGTGCCGAGATCGCCGGGCTGCTCTTCGTCGAGACCGGCCATCGCGGACGCGACAGTGCTATGGTTGGCCGTCCAGTCCGACTGAACCTTGCCCTTGAATCCCCACTCTTTCTTCAGGATGGTCGTGAGGAGTTCCGGATTCTGGCAGGCATACACACCATTGACCAGGTTGTACGAGCACATCACGTTGCCGGGATGCCCCTCGCGCACGGCGATCTCGAAGGCGAGCAGCTCCGTTTCCCGCATCGTCCTTTCGTCGACCACGGAATTGCTCGTCATCCGGTTGGTTTCCTGGTCATTCATCGCGTAGTGCTTCACCGTTGCGATCACGTCCTGAGACTGCGTCCCCATGGTGCGCGCCGCACTCATCGTGCCGGTCAGGACGGGGTCTTCGCCCATGTACTCGAACGTGCGGCCGTCGCGCGGTTCTCGCGCCAGATTGACCCCGCCACCCAGCCCTTCCGCGTAGCCGAGCACGCGCAGTTCACGGGCAATACGCGAGCCGTAGGCCCCCGCGAGCGCCACATCCCAGCTCGAGGCGAGCCCGATCGGTGCGGGAAAGGCCGTGGCATGCGCGTTCTGCACATTCACGCCGCCAGCCGAATCCGCGGTGGCCAACGGGGGAATGCCCAGGCGACTGATACCGGGGATATAACCGGCGCCCTGCACCCACGATGGAAACGGGCCACCCAGACCGACGGTGGGAATGCCCGTGCCGTGCACCAGCTGGATCTTTTCGTCGAGCGTCAATTGCGATACCAGCACTGCCGCGCGCCTGTCGGCCTGGTCGCCCTTCGCTTTCCAGTCAAAGGCCGGCTGCTGTGACGCACCCGAAGCCTGGGAAAAGAACTGCGCCACCATCGAAAATGGGCTGTTGCCCCATGTATTGCCGGTGGCAGCTTGATCCGCGTACGCCACAGAGCCGGCACACAATACGCCGGCGACGGCAATCGTTATTTTCTTCGCATTCCTCACGGTGTCTCTCCTGTTGTGCCGATTGCATGAGCGATGACCCGCAGGATTGCGGGACCGTAATCGGACTACATTTTTCTTCTAGTTTTATGTTGAATTGCCCTACGTAGCGAGATGACGATAGCACCGGAGAAACGTTGGCGCTTATCGTGCCGTCGCAGAACTTAACTTTGCGTCGCAGTATCAGGGTTTGCCTTAACCCTGCTCCGTTTGCCATTCCGTCGTTACCTTACAGGCAGTTTTCGAGCCTTCGCACTCGCTCACAGCGCCCGCGCAGTGGTTCATGCGGATTCGATATCTGGCCCCATCGGGCCGTTTGAGGATTGCAGCAAGGATGCTAAAGTCACCAGCTACCAGCGGTTAGCCGAGGCGACGTTTCTCCGTTCCATGGTGTCCCCCATGACGACCGATCAAAAGACCGTTTCAAACGTCCTTGCCCAACTCTCGCTCAAGTCCGCCGTCGAGCACGGCATGTCACCGCACGATTTCACGCGCCTCACCGGCATCACCGAGGCGGAACTCGCCCATCCGGACGGGCGCATCCCCGCACACAAGCACATTGCCATGCTCAATCTGCTGGAGCCTGGCTACAAGGCTTCGGAGCGGCTCGAAATCTTTTCCAGTTATTCGTTTCGCGCCCCCATCAGCACCTTATTGGCCATCGTCACGAACAGCCCGACGTTGACGAAGGCCTTTGACCAGTTTCTGCGCTACCGGGTGTTGATCGGAAATGTCGATACCGTGAAGGTAAAGCGGGCAGGCCAGACATTCGAATTCGAATACGTTCTGGACGGCGCGGGCAGAAGTTCATCGAGCGCTTTCTATAATTTTCTGCTGCTCATTCGACTCGCCGAACAGTACAACGACGACGAGCCCTATCCCACCCAGATCGAGTTGACCGGAGAGGCGTTTGCGCCCGTCTCCCAGCTCTCGCACCTGTGTGGCGCGACGGTGAAATTCAGGCAGAGCCGCAACCGCATGCTGATGAAAACCGGAGCGGCAGACCTGCCGTATTGCAGGTACAACGAGATCACCGAAAACATTCTCTGCGGGCAGGCCGATGCCGATATCAGACGCTTCGTTGTGGGCCATTCGTTTTCTTCGAGAATCGAAGATTTCGTGACGAAGATGATTCGTGAGGCGCATGCCGGTCTGCCATTTGCGAACCCCATGGAAGAAGTCTGCGGCCGCCTTGGCATTTCACGCTCGACGCTGCACCGGCGCCTGCAGATTGAAGGGACGAACTTCCAGGCTATCCTGTCTCATGCGCGCCTCGAGGAGGCACGGCGGTTGCTGCCGTTGGCCGATTATTCGGTTGCCGCGGTGAGCGATCTTCTCGGCTTTTCTTCTCCCTGCGCGTTCTCGCGTTTCTTTCTCGAGAACAGCGGCAAGTCTCCTTCGCGCTACAAGTTCGAAAACTGCAGGCTCTAGTGAGCCTTCTGGGCAAACCGCGCCTGCGCTGTACACGATCGAATATTCGGGACCAGACAGAAAGCGAACACGCGCGTCGAAATCACGATGAGTTCGATGAACAGAGCGCACTACGCAATACACGTGGATGCTCAGATCGAGGCCGCATGAGCGCTCGACGCGCCGTCACGAAGGCGCAGGTCAGTGCGCCGGTCCGAAGAAGGCCTGCGCACCTTCCGATGGCGTCAGTCCGGCGGCGAAATAGCCTTCGAGGCGCTCGGCCTTGGCGTCGTCGAGCAAAAACGGCGGACGCACGAGCCCTTGCGCAATGGCGTGGTCGTACCACCGGCTCATCCACTCGCGCAGCTTCGTTTCATAGGGTGACGGCAATTCGTCTGGCGCGATCTCTTCCATGCGCAATCTCCGCTCGCGGCCTGACTGCCGCTATATGCTTGTCGCGACACGTGCTGCGCCCATCGAAGGACGCAGGATATCGGGTGGAAACACCTGCCATCCACGGTCGGGATGGCGGAAGAAAAACAGCGCGCGCGGTCCGTCCGCTGTCTGCGCCTCGATGAACACGCTCGCGATCCGCCCGGACGGCGCACGATGCACCGTCACGACCCGCACTGTCTGCCTGCTGGTGGGGTTCAGCCACTTCACGACTGCTGCCCCTAACGACTGCCGCACCGCCATCGCCGCCCCCCACGCTTTAGGTGAAATCATCGTAGACAGCCGTTAAACCGGCCGCCATCGGGACGGGTAGATAGTTCCCTCGGGATTGTCCGGTTCGTTTGTCAGGATTTCCTTCTCGCCGCGCACGACCGCGCGTTACTCGCCCACCAGCCCATGCCGGATCGCATAGCGGATCACCTCCGCGTTATTGCCCAGCCCGAGTTTTTGCATCAGCCGCATCTTGTGGGTGCTGATCGTCTTGGCGCTGAGCGCGCACGCATCGGCGATATCGTTGATGCTCTTGCCCGACGCGAGCATCTGCAACACCTGGAACTCGCGGTCCGAGAGCACTTCGTGCGGGGGCACATCGCCCGAATGCTTCTCGAACACCATGGCGTCGACGAGTTTCGGGTCGATAAAGCGCCCGCCGTCCGCGAGCTTGCGAATCGCGGCCAGCAGCACTTCCGGATCGCTGTCCTTCGTCACGTAGCCTGTCGCGCCGGCCCGCAGCGCGCGCGACGCGACCTGGGCTTCGTTGTGGATGCTGAGCACGAGCACCGGCAACGCAGGTTCCTCGGCGCGCACGCGGCGGATGAGATCGACGCCGCTGATGCCCGGCATCGTCATGTCCAGCAGCAGCAGGTCGACTTCGCAGGTCCGCAGCTTTTCGATCACCTCCGAGCCCTGCCCGGCCTCCGCCGTCACGACCATGTCGGCAGTCGTCGCGAGGATCTGCTTGAGTCCGCCACGCACGATGGCATGGTCATCGGCGATGAGTATTCTGATCATGGGGGTCTTCGAGCGGAACGTGGATCGAAATCGTGGTGCCAGACGCAATGCCGATGGTCAGGTCTTTGCAGGGCTGACTGTCGATGCTCAACGTACCACCAATCAGCCTCGCGCGCTCTGTCATGCCAAGCAGACCGTATGCGTACCTTGCATACGCGGCGGCCACGTCGAAGCCGCGGCCGTCGTCGCGCACACGCAAGTCGAGCGAGCCGGGCCCGGTGCTGAGCGTGAGCTCGACGCGCTGCGCCGCCGCGTGGCGCGCGACGTTCGTCAGCGCCGCCTCGACGATCCGGAAGAGCGCCGTGGCCTGCATGTCCGACAAGGCCGGCTCGCCGCTTGCCATGTGCAGTTCGCACGGGATGGCGTTGTGCCGGCTCCATTGACTGGTGAGCCATTCGAGCGCCGAAACGAGGCCGAAGTTGAGCGCCGCGGGCCGCAGGTGGCTTGCCACGTTGCGGACCATCCAGATCGTGCCTTCGACCAGTTCGCGCATGTCGTCGGCCCGGCCGACGGCCTCGGGATCGTCGGTGAGCCGCATCCGCAGAAGCGAGACGTCCATTTTCAGCGCCGTCAGCAACTGGCCGAGTTCGTCCTGAATCTCCAGCGCGCTGCGCTTGCGCTCGTCTTCGCGCATGCCCTCCAGATAAGCCGACAGGGCCCGCTGCTGCTCGCGCGAGCGCACGAGTTCGTCTTCCACGCGCTTGCGGCCGGAAATGTCGTGCAGGCCGACGTAAATGGCCGGTGCGCCATCGTAGTTCGACAGCCGTGCCGTCGCCATGGCCCAGAACTGCGTCCCGTCCGGCCGACGCAGATTCACCTCCGCGTCGCTGAAGCTGCCTTGGGCCGCGAGACAGCGCACGAGTCTTTCGCGCTCCAGCGGATCGACGTAGAAGTCGACGATATTGACGTTCGCGCGCGCCGCTTCATCAAGGCGCAGCAGTTCGCGAAACCGTGCGTTGGCATAGAGCAGTTGGCCGTCGGGCATCGAGGTGATGCCCATGGCCACCGGGCCCGATTCGACGATCGCGCGAAAGCGCGTTTCGCACGCGTTGAGCCCGCGCTGCTGCATGGCGAGTTGCCGGTGGGCCGACCGCAACGCGATGTGCGTGCGGACCCTGGCCACCAGCTCCTCGACGAGCACGGGCTTGCGCACATGGTCGGCTGCGCCGGCGCTGAGGCCATCGGCGAGATTTCGATGATGGCCTGCCGGCATCATGAGCACCACGGGAATATCGCGCGTGCGCGCATCCGACTTCAGGCTGCGGCAGGTGGCGAGGGCGCCCACACTGGCGGCCTCTGAATCGAGCAGAATCAGTTCGGGCTGGGAAACGTACGAACGCTCCAGCACCTCGAGGCCGCTGTTCGCGGCGAGCACCTCGAAGCCCTCCCATACGAGGTGGTCGGCGATCAAGCGGGTCTCGTTCGGCGTACCGCCCGCGACCAGTATCGTGCAGGGGTTCGTTGTCGTGGCCTGCGAGTCAGTCATCTTGCCCACGGTTGCTCCGGCCCTGGTTACTTTGTTTTGTCCTCGTCGCCAAAGCCATGGCCCTTCGGCAACCCTTTATCACGTATGCAGGTAATACGGATTGCGCGCCCCGTTAGCCCGTTAGCCCTCTATGTTCCAGGTACCTTACGTAGCGAACGACTGCCTCGCGGAAATTTCCGCACGGTCGATCAGTTCGTCGAGAGTGCGTGCGAGTTCGCCAAGCGCCGATAACGCATACAGATCGAGCTTGTCCGCATGGTTGCGGCGCAAGTCTTTCATGCTTTCCTGCAAGCGCCGTATCGTGCCCGCGCGGCTGTCCGGCAGCGGCCAGCAGTGCATCAAATAAGCCAGCGGCATGAGATTGCGGGATTCGCACCACGTATCGAACAGGCGCATGCAGATCGAGTTCACGTCCTGCACGCGCGCCTTACGGTCGCCCCACTCGGAAATCATCGCGCGTCGCCTCTGCCAAGCTTCGAATTTTGCTGACGTCATGATGAGCCCGCCAATGATCGCGTGCAGTCGTCTTCGACTGCAAACGGTAAAGGGGAACCCTGAATCTTGTGTCGGGAAATCCTGAATGGCGGACTTCGAGGCGCAATCGCACCCTTGAATGTCTGCCGGGAATTTCCGTCCTGGCCCGAAGTAAAGCGGATTGTCGGCGAGATTACGTCGCGTTATGCTGCGCGCGACTGACCGTTCGGTTCCACACAATGCCGCGCATGGCATACGCTGATTTCGTATGAACAGAAGACAGATGATCGCGCAATGCGTCGGTATAGGCGCGAGCCTGATAACGATGCGGGCGACCATGGCGTTGCCGGTCAGCCGTGGGCCAGCAAGCGTCGTATTCCTGAATCCGGGCGAAAGCGTGGAACACGATACGGGCCAGCACTGGCAACTCGTCTCGCGCTTCATGGCCGCGACTGCAAAACGCTTTGGCATGCAGCTGGAAGTGCTCTACGCGGAGCGCGATCATCTGCTGATGCTTCGCCAGGCCGAATCCGTAGCGGCACGTACAGCGGCGCCCGACTATGTGGTGATCGTCAACGAAAAGATGGCCGCGCCGCAGATGCTGCAAACGCTGGCACGCTCGAGCGCCAAAGTGCTGTTGATCCACAACGATCTGACCGAAGCCCAGCGTGCCCAGACCGGCAACGAGCGCGAACGGATCGCGAACTGGATCGGCACCGTCACCGCCGATGCCGGGCGCGGCAGCTTTCGCCTCATGGATTGCCTGATCCGTTCGAACGGCAGCGGCCCCGCCCGCGTGATCGGCATTACCGGCGACCCTGCCACGCCGGTCTCTGCCGAGCGCGCCGCCGGGGTGCAGGCCGCGCTGGCGCGCCGGCCGCAGGACCGCATCGATCAGCTCGTCTATGGGGACTGGAGTTTTTCCGACGGCCGCGACAAGGCGCGCGTGCTGCTCTCGCGCTACCCGGATGCCAATATCCTTTGGGCTGCCAACGATTCGATGACGCTTGGTGCATTGAGTGCAGTGCAGGAGCGGCATCTGTCCACCATCGTCGGCGGGCTCGGTGCGCTGCCCGAAGCCGTGGCTTCGGTCATTCGCGGCGACCTGGCCGCGATCGTTGCAGGCGACCAGTTCATCGGCGCATGCGCGCTGGTCCTCATTCACGACTACCACTACGGCGCGGACTTTGCGCAAGTGGGCGGACCGCGCCAGCGGCTCGACTATCTGAAGGTGCTCGACAGCAGCGACGCCAGGCGTTACGCCGAGATTGCCTTTCAAGGCCGCACGTCTCCCGACTTCAGCCGTTTCTCGCGCGTGCAAAGCCGGCGTGTGGGCGCCTACACGTTCGATCTCGACACCCTGCTCGATTCCGCTTCAAAGGCCGCGTAATGCTGCAAACCCTGTTGCGTGCCCGCTTCCCACGCAGCCTGCATGCGCAGCTCATGCTCTCGCTGCTGGTGCTCTGTACGCTGGTGGCGGGCACGTCGGCGTTCTTCCTGCTCGAGCATGCGCGCGAAGGCCGGATCGCGGAACTCGACGAACGTGCGAACCGCATTGCCGATCTCCTCAGCCAGTCGCTCGCGCAGCCGCTCTGGAATGTCGATCGCGACGCGATCACACGGCAACTGAATGTGCTCAAACCGAATCCGGAGGTGGTGAGCTTCACCGTGACCGCGACCAACTATGGCGTGCTGGCCGATGCGAGCAATGCGCCGATGCCCGACCCGCAGGCGCGCGTGGTTCGCGTGCGGCCGATAGAATTCACGCCACCCGGCAATGCGCCGCCAGAAAAGATCGGCGAGGTCCGCGTGGTCCTGACGCGGGCCGCCGCCGACCGGGGTTTCGAGGCCGCGCGCGCAGCGGTGCTGGGAACGCTCGCGCTCGTGCTCGCCGTGGTGTACGTCACGACCTTTCTGCTCCTCAAACACCTCGTGCGCGAGCCCATCCGGCGCCTGGAAGAAATGGTCGACCGCATCGCGTCAGGCGATCTGGACAGCCGCTGCGCCATCGAATCCAGTGTCGAGCTGGGCCGGCTGGCCGCGCGTGTCAACGTGATGGCGGAGCGGCTGCGCGACTCGACGGCATCGCTCAGGGAGAGCGAGCGCAAGTACCGGAGCATCATCGAGAATTCACTCGAAGGATTCTTCGTGCTCGATCGCAATGGCAAACTGTGCGACGCCAATCCCGCGATGGCCCAGTTGCTCGGCTACCGCGACGTTCAAGGCATGATCACGGCGCCACGCGACGACGCGGGCGCAGTTCATGCCAAGCCCCAGCCGTTTTCCAGCGGGAAAACCGCCCAACTCTTCGCGATGCTGCAATTGACCGGCAAGATCGCGGGCCTGGAAATCGAGCTGACTCGCGCCGACGGCACCGCGGTCTGGTGTCAGCTCAATGCCCGCGGCATACGCTACGACGGCGCGGGCCCCCAATGCCTCGAAGGACAGTTGACCGATATCTCGGGCCGCAAGCAGGCGATGGAGATCCTCACGCGCCATCGCGATCAGCTCGAGGAAGAAGTGCGCGAGCGCACGCGAACCGAGCAGCTGCTTCGCCATTCGCGCGAACAGTTGCGCCAGCTTTCGTCCCACCAGGAGTCGATCCGCGAAGAGGAGCGGCGGCAGATCGCCATGACGATCCACGACGAACTGGGCCAGTTGCTCACCGCGATCAAGATCAATGTCTCCTTGCTCAAGCTTGCGCTGAGCCAGGGCGCCGAGTGGCAACAAAAGGTGGGCGACATCGGCGGGCTGGCTGAACGCACCATCGACATCGTGCGCAACGTCGCGAGTCACCTGCGACCGGCCGCGCTGAATTTCGGGCTCCTGTCGGCACTCGAATGGCTCGTTCAGGACTTCACCCGACACAACGCAACGGTCTGCACGTTCCTGCTCGAAGGCCGCGAACCTTCATTGAGCGACGACCGCGCGACGGCGGTGTTCCGCATCGTCCAGGAGGCGCTCACCAATGTCAGCCGCCACGCGCAGGCCTCGCATGCCGAGGTCGTCCTGCGTTGCATCCATAACCACTTCGAACTCGAGGTCCATGACGACGGCAACGGGTTCGACGTGGCGAAGGCGATCCGTGGGGATTCGTATGGACTGCAAGGCATGCAGGAGCGCGCACGGATGATCGGCGCGCAGTTTCATATCGAAAGCCGGGACGGGCCGGGATCGACGGTTCGCATCGTGTTCAACGAGACGACGGAAAACGTCAGTCGAGCGCTGCCCGCCGATAGCGAACTCCGCTAGTCATGCCTCGTCTGCCTGGCGCTTTTCGCTAGATGCGAAATCCTGATGGTCGTTTCCCTGATTTGCCAACCTGGCCTCATGTCCCGGCGCCCGGCGTCGGCTGTGCCAGCCGCCACGCGAGATTGGCGCGTGCCGCGGCCTCGCAATGCGAATGAAAGTAATCGGTCAGGTAGATGCGCGGGCGCGCGAGCAGCGTCTCCAGCATCCGCCGCTCGTGCATGGCGTAGGCGTGGTCGTCCAGGTCCGGGCGTTCGGCTCTCAGGCGCATGCCGTTGTCCTGAAACTGGCGGCGCGGTGCGCCCAGTGACGCGAGATCGATGTCGCACGCGAAGCGCGCATCCAGTTCATCCGGCGCGCGGGTATGCCGGGTCGCGAGAATCGCTTCGCAAATGCGCTCGCAAGCCGCGATGCGATCGTCTGCGCAGCGCCGCAGCCACTGCGCGCTGCGCTCCTCATTGTCCTGAGCGCCCGGAACATAGATCACGTCGTGGCACCACAGCGCAAGCTCCACGAGATTGCCATGCGCAATCGCCTCGCGCGCCCGGTCGAAATCGCGCAGGCAGCGGTGCACGTGGCGCAGCGTGTGGTAGTGCCGCCCCGCCTCGCCATAACGGCGCGCGAGATCGGCATAGACGGCCTCGGCGCGCGCGCCCCCGCTGCGCGACCATAATTCGACGAAGCGTCCCTGCGTGCGGTTCACCCCTGCTCCTTTGCGCGCAGCGCAATGCTCGGAGAATATTCCTCACGAATGTCGATGGTCGCAGATACAGCAGGTAAGGCACGAGGTCCTCGAAACTGCGCATCACGGGCTCATTATGCGCCGCATGCCCTGCGGGAACAGCCCCGATATTCACCTGGCATCACGTTGGCAACATCGATGCAAACGTATACTCCCTGCCAGTATTCGCCTATACTGCCCCACAGTATCTTCAATCGATGCCGTCATGCCCCATTCCCCCGAAGAAAAGAAGCGCGTGCTCACGCGCGTGCGCAAGGTTCGCGGCCAGCTGGACGCGCTCGAGCGCGCGCTGGAGGAAGGCGCCGATTGCGCGCCGGTGCTCCAGCAACTGGCGGCGATTCGCGGCGCGATCAACGGCGTGATGGCCGGTGTGCTCGAAAGCCACCTGCGCGAAGAATTTACCCACCTTGCGGGATCAGCGGAGTCCCCGGGATCGATCGACGATGTCGTGACCCTCGTTCGAACCTATTTACGCTAGCTCACCGCGGGATTTTTCCCGCGCCGATTCGGCCGACCTTCTTTTTTTACAGGACTACTATGAAATCGCGTGCTGCAGTTGCGTTTGGGCCGGGCAAGCCCCTCGAGATCGTCGAGATCGACGTCGAACCGCCCCGCAAGGGCGAGGTGCTGGTCAAGATCACGCATACCGGCGTTTGTCATACCGATGCCTTCACGCTCTCCGGCGACGACCCGGAAGGCCTCTTCCCCGTCGTGCTCGGCCACGAGGGCGCCGGGATCGTCGTGGAAGTGGGTGAGGGCGTCACCAGCGTGAAGCCCGGCGATCACGTCATCCCGCTCTACACCGCCGAATGCGGCGAGTGTCTGTTCTGCAAGAGCGGCAAGACCAATCTGTGCGTGTCCGTGCGCGCGACCCAGGGCAAGGGCGTGATGCCCGATGGCACAAGCCGTTTCAGCTACAACGGCCAGCCGCTCTATCACTACATGGGCTGCTCCACGTTCAGCGAGTACACCGTGGTGGCCGAAGTCTCTCTCGCCAAAATCAACTCGCAAGCCAATCCCGAGCAGGTGTGCCTGCTGGGCTGCGGCGTGACCACGGGTCTGGGCGCGGTGAAGAACACCGCCAAGGTGCAGGAAGGCGATAGCGTCGCCGTGTTCGGCCTGGGCGGCATCGGACTTGCTGTGATCCAGGGCGCGAAGCTCGCCAAGGCCGGCCGCATCATCGCCATCGACACCAATCCGGGCAAGTTCGATCTGGCGCGCGCCTTTGGCGCCACCGACTGCGTAAACCCCAAGGATCACGAGAAGCCCATCCAGCAGGTGATCGTCGACATGACGGGCTGGGGCGTGGATCACAGCTTCGAATGTATCGGCAACGTCAACGTGATGCGTGCGGCGCTCGAATGCGCGCATCGTGGCTGGGGCCAGTCGGTCGTCATCGGCGTGGCTGGCGCGGGTCAGGAAATCTCCACGCGCCCGTTCCAGCTCGTGACCGGCCGCCGCTGGCTCGGCACGGCCTTCGGCGGCGTGAAAGGACGCTCGCAACTGCCGGGCATGGTCGAAGACGCGATGGCGGGCAAGATCCAGCTCGCGCCGTTCGTCACCCACACGAAGCCGCTCTCGGGCATCAACGAAGCGTTCGACTTGATGCACGAGGGCAAATCGATCCGGACCGTCGTGCACTACTGACACGCAAGGAAGGAGGCAGACCATGGCCTCGGCCATTCACCCCACGGTTGACCGCGGCATCCAGAAAGGCGCCGAAAGCTTCGCGGGCGGCACGCTGCGCTGCCCGTCGAAAGACGCGGGCTGGGACGGCCCCGGCTTCGCAGCCTTCGTGTCCTCGATCATCGAGAGCGGCACACCGCCTTCGGCCATGGCCAACGTGCGCCAGACGCTGCGCGACAAGGGCCTCGAGCCGTACGGTTGTCTGAGCCCCGCGCTCATGGACATTCTCTCCACTCAGGCTGCGAAAGCCAAAGGCACTTACCGGGAGGCCTGAAACGCTTATGGAGCGCATTGAACGACACGTCAGCCACGGCGGCAGCCAGGAGGTCTGGAAGCACGCCTCGTCCACCGTTGGCGGCGACATGAAGTTTGGCATCTATCTGCCCGAGGCTGCCATGCGCGGGCAGAAATGTCCCGTGTTGTACTGGCTTTCGGGCCTGACCTGCACGGAACAGAATTTCATCACCAAGGCGGGCGTGCAACGCTACGCGGCGGAGCACAGGATCATCGTCGTCGCGCCGGACACCAGTCCGCGTGGCAGCGATGTGCCCGATTCGCCCGACTACGATCTCGGCCAGGGCGCGGGCTTCTACGTGAACGCCACGCGGGAACCGTGGGCGAAGCATTTCCGCATGTACGACTACGTGGTCTCCGAATTGCCCGCCCTCGTCGAGGCGGGTTTTGCGGCGAGCGAGGCGCGCTCGATCAGCGGGCATTCGATGGGCGGGCACGGCGCGCTGGTGGTTGCACTGCGCAATCCGGGCCGCTATCGCAGCGTATCCGCATTCTCGCCGATCGTCGCGCCGAGCCAGGTGCCGTGGGGCGAAAAAGCGCTCACCGCCTACCTCGGCGATGACCGCGAGGCGTGGAACCAGTATGACGCCGTGGCGTTGGTCGGCAGCGCGCGCGAACGCTTGCCGCTACTCGTCGAACAAGGCGGCGGCGACGAATTCCTCAATGCGCAGCTACGGCCGGAATTGCTGCAGGCTGCCTGCGCAAAGGCGGGACAACCGTTGACGCTCAACGTTCGTGAAGGCTACGACCATAGCTATTACTTCATCGCCAGCTTTATCGGCGAGCATATGGCCTTTCACGCCAAAGCGCTGGCTTGAAACGCGTTGCGCGCCCGTTCGCTGGTTTCGGCGGACGGGCGCGCTTTCCTATGACTTGCAACTCGGGTTTCGCTGCTCGCAATCCGCCCAACAGCCTGCACGCCATGCGCTCGGGCGCCACTCCGCTCCTCGCGCTATGGTGTCTGCTGGTATAAGCGTCCCTTTCGACTATCGGCGGCCCAATCAAAGGCTCAGCAGCCCGCGATACAAGCCGTAGCCTGCCACGATCGCGGCAACGAGCACGGCCGCGAATACGAATTTCTCCAGATGCGTAAATACGTTCTCCCCGGCCTCGCGCCGCGCCTTGGCGAACAAGACGACGCTCGGCGCATAAAGCAGCGACGAAAGGAGAAGGTATTTCACGCCGCCCGCATAAAGCAGCCAGACAGCGTAGAGCACGGAAACCGCAGCAATCACCAAATCCCTGCGGCGTTCCGGTCGCGACAACTCGTAAGTCTCGCCGCGAATGGCAAGCAGCAGCGCGTACGTCGCCGACCAGAAGTAAGGCACGAGAATCATCGAGGTGGCGAGATAGATGAGCGAGAGATACGTGCCCTTCGACACCAGCGTGATGAGCAGAAACAGCTGCACCATGCCGTTGGTCAGCCATAACGCGTTGGCCGGCACCTGTCTCGCGTTTTCCTTGCGCAGGAACGCGGGCATCGTGCGGTCGCGCGCGGCCGAAAACAGAATCTCCGCACACAGCATGACCCACGAAAGCAGCGCGCCGGCCAACGAAATGGCAAGCCCCACGCTCACCAGCACCACGCCCCAATGTCCGATAACGTGTTCAAGCACGCCTGCCATCGAGGGATTCTTCAGCCCCGCGAGTTGACGCTGCGTCATGATGCCGAGCGCCAGCACATTGACGAGCACCAGCACGAGAAGCACGACGAAAAATCCGATCACCGTGGCCTTGCCGACGCTCTTGCGATCCGCGGCACGTGCCGAGAAAACGGTCGCCCCCTCGATGCCGACGAACACCCAGACCGTGACGAGCATCATGTTTCGGACCTGATCCAGCACACCGCCCAGCGCCGGATTCGAGCGCGCCCAGATATCGGCCGAGAAGACATCCAGCCGAAACGCGAGGAGGCAGATCAGAATGAACAGGACGAGTGGAACGATCTTCGCAATCGTCGTGAACTGATTGATGAAACTCGCTTCCTTGATGCCCCGCAGCACCAGAAAATGCACGCTCCACAGCAGCACCGAGGAGCAGGCGATTGCGGGTAACGTATTGCCTTCGCCGAATACAGGGAAGAAATACCCGAGCGTACTGAATAACAGCACGTAGTACCCGACGTTGCCGAGCCACGCGCTGATCCAGTAGCCCCAGGCCGAGGCGAAGCCCATGTAATTGCCGAATCCGGCCTTGGCGTATGCGTAGACGCCGCCATCGAGATTCGGCTTGCGGTTGGCGAGTGTCTGAAATACGAGCGCGAGGGCCAGCATGCCGAAGGCCGTAATGACCCAGCCAATCAGTACGGCGCCCACACCCGCGGAAGCGGCCATATTCTGCGGCAACGAAAAGATGCCGCCGCCGATCATCGAGCCCACGACGAGGGCAACGAGCGCACCCAGTCGCAGCCCGTTTGTCTCCCTGTGTTCCCCAGCGGCATCGAACCCGTGGGTGGCGTCGCTCATATCCGCTCCGTCTTCGCAGTGTCAGGTCGGCGTATCCGGCTCCATTGCGAAATCAATGTTGGCAGGTATGCAGGCAAATGCAAGGAAAACGCGGTGCATTCGGAATGCGACAGGAAACGACAGGAAACGTCGGGCAATGCACGGCGCATCGCCGGCATTGCGATATGATCGCGCTTTACTGTGCCGGGATTCCCTACATGCAAGTGCTGGTCGACGCTGACGCCTGCCCCGCCGTCATCAAGGACATGTTGTTTCGTGCCGCGCGGCGTGCCGAAGTCCTGGTGACGCTGGTGGCAAACCAATATCTGCGCACACCGCCGCCGCCCTTTATCAAGTCGATTCAGGTGCCGGCGGGTTTCGACGCGGCTGACGCCCGTATCGTCGAACTGGTCGAGGCCGGCGACCTCGTGATTACCGCCGACATACCGCTTGCCGCCGCAGTGCTCGAAAAGAACGCGCAAGCGCTCGATCCGCGCGGCAACTGGTTTACGCGCGAAAACATTCAGGAACGGCTGACGATGCGCGACGTGATGGATCAACTGCGCAATGCAGGCATCGAAACGGGCGGTCCGGCGCCGTTCAGCGCGCGTGACAGCAAGGTGTTCGCCGGCCAGCTCGATCGATTTCTCGCGCGGCATAGCCCGCCGCCGCGCAAGACTGAGTGAGCGCAGAAGGCGCGAGACGTTTGGGATCGTCGTGGTCCCGCACACGCGAATCGCGCGCGATTAGAGCCGAAATATTTCCTGCGCGCCGCTAACCCCTGCAAAGCGCAGGGTTTTTGTCAGGTGATTTGACGCCAAAAATGAGGCGGCGCGACCGCGAACCCCGCTGCCTCCCGAAACAAGCCGATCCCCCGCCCGCCCCAGCCCAGCCGGACTTTGCCGCGGATCGCCCCTGCCAGGCTCGATGCGTATTGGGCAGACACGATAGTTCGTCGTCCTCAACGCTGTGCGTTTCGCTCTTGCCATTGGGCGGCGTCTTTCCTATGATCATCAAACGCGAATCACTCTCATTCTCATCGAAGCGTCACGCGCCGCGTAAACGGTTGCGCGTTGCGCCTCGTTAGCCTTCTCGCCGTCTTGGTCCTTCGATGAGGTAACCCGACATGGTCCTTTCCGCTCCAGGTGAAAGTTCAATCATGAGTACAACTAATGTCAAACCAGGTCCAACCTCGCCCGTGCTCGACTTCGTGGCGATCGGCCTCGGGCCGTTCAATCTGAGTCTCGCCTGCCTCGCCGATCCGATCCGCGATCTGCGCGGCCTCTTCCTCGAACGCAACGAGGACTTCGACTGGCACCCGGGCATGCTGATCGACGACACGACGCTGCAAAACCCATTTCTCGCCGATCTCGTCAGCCTCGCGGATCCCAAAAGCAAGTTCAGCTTCCTCAACTACTGCAAGCAGGAAGGCAAGCTCTATGCGTATTACATTCGCGAGCGCTTTTATCTAAGCCGCGCCGAATATAACCGCTACTGCAAATGGGCTATCAGCCAACTGTCGAGCATCGCGTTCGGCTCGAGCGTGGAACACGTTGAATACGACACGCAGCAAGGCCATTACCTGGTGCGCGGGCGGCACGTGCGCACCGGCCAGCCGTTCATGCATCGCGCCGCGCGCCTCGTGATCGGCGTGGGTTCCGTGCCGCAATTGCCGCCGTGCTGCGCCGAGCTGCGCGAGCGCTGCATCCATAGCGCGCATTACGTGGCGTGCAAAGCCGAGCTGCAGCAAAAGCGCTCGATTGCCGTGATCGGCAGCGGCCAGAGTGCAGCCGAGATTTTCTACGACCTGCTCAAGGAAAGCGACGAGCACGACTACACGCTCACGTGGATCACGCGTTCGCCGCGTTTCTTCCAGATGGAAAATACGAAGCTCACGCTGGAAATGATCTCGCCCGACTATATCGACTACTTCTACAACCTGCCGGATGGCGTGCGCGAAAACATCATTGCCAAGCAGGACAGTCTCTACAAAGGCGTGAACGCCTCGCTCATCAACCAGATTTATGACCTGCTCGACGACCGCCGCAGCCGCGGCTGCAACAGCGCGCGACTCATCACCAATTCCGAGTTGAGCGCCTGTCGTCACGACCGTATCGAAGACCGCTTTCACCTGCGCTTCGTGCAACGCGACGAGGGCGTGCAATACACCCACGTGACGGACGGCGCGATCTTCGCGACCGGCTATGGGCAGAACGTGCCCGGCTTCATCGAGGGCATTCGCGCACGCATCCGCTGGGACGACAAGGGGCGCTACAGGCTCTCGCGCAACTATGCAATCGACGTAAGCGGGCGCGAGATCTTCGTGCAGAACGCAGGGCTCTACAGCCACGGCCTGACCAACCCCGACCTCGGCATGAGCTGCTATCGCAACTCCTGCATTCTGCGCGAGCTGACCGGTGTGGAGCACTACAAGATCGAGCGGCGCATCGCGCTGCAGGACTTCTCGGTGCCGGACACGGAAGCGTTCGTGAAGATGCCGCTGGAGGCGCAATGAAGCTGCGCAGCACGATCATCCTGATGACGACCTTCGCCGTCGTCAGCGATGCGATCCTGATCCCCTTCTACCCGCAGTTCTTCGCCGCGCGCTATGGCGTGACGAGTCCCGTGCATGCGGGCGCTTACGTGGCGTTCATCTCCATTGTCGTGATGCTCACGCTGCCGCTCTGGGCGCGCATTGCGAAGCGCCTCGACGCCATGCATCTGCTCGTTTATACGCAGTGCGCCGCGGGCGTGCTTTCGGTCGCGAGCTATTTCGCGGCGACGGTGCCGCTCTTCTGGGTACTCTCGCTCGCGATGTTCATGTGCAAAAGCAGCTACCTGCTGATGTACCCGTACATGATGCGCCTCGAAGCGAAAGAATCGCATGCGCATACCATCGGCGTGCTTTCGGTGGTGGTGCACTTCGGCGCGATTGCGGGCGCGGTGGCGGGCGGCTTCGTCATGCAGGTCTGGGACGCGCATCACTGCATCTTCGCGATGGCCGCCGGCGACTTCGTGCAGATGGCGATCTGCCTTGCCCTGATCCGCACCCACCGCATTGCGCGGCGCTGCCGGTTTGCGGATTCTGCCGACGAAGCACCGGTCAAGGCGGGCCTGGGTGCGCGCATGCCGATCCTGCGTCTCGCACTGCTCATGCTCGCGTTCGACTTCTGCGTGTATCTCATCCGGCCGTTCATGGCGTCGTACTGGCAAGCCGTCACTCATGCGCCCGGCGAACTGGTTCCGGGGCTCGTGTTCGCCATTCCCGGCATGGTCGCGCTCGTCGCGCTGCGCCTGAACAAGCGCCTCGCCACCCAGGGCAAGCGCGTGCCCGATCACATGCTCGCGAACCTGCTGCTGTGCACCGCCGGCATGCTGCTGCAAGGCGTGGAGGCGCCGCTGTGGATCGTCGTGGGCCGCGTGATGTTCGGCTGGGCGCTGTTCCAGATCGTCGTGAAGCTCGACGTGACGATGTTCGCACTGAGCACGCCCGCCTCGTATGCCGCCGACTACAGCGTCATCAACTTCTTCCAGAACCTCGGCGTGCTGCTGGCTTCGTTCGCGGCCGGCGCGATCGTCGACGAAGCCGGCTTGCGTGCGCCGTTCTTCGTGGCGTCCGTGGGCCTCGTTTTCACGGCGCTCGCGAGCGTGTGGCTGCTCGCCCGGCCGCGCGCCCAGGACTCGGCCCTTTCCAACCCGATTGCCGAAACAGGAGTCACCGCCCGTGCGAACTGAAATCGCTGCCGACGAAATCGCGCTGTGTCATGTCCCGGCTGCACGCATGGCCATGCCCGAGGCCTTTCACATCCGCCCGCTCGACGCGCAACGCGACGCGCCCACGCTGCACCGCTGGTTCATCGAAGAACGCGCCGCGTTCTGGAACATGCGCGACAAGAGCGTGACGGAGGTGGCCGCGTTCTATCAGGCTATCGAGGACTCGGGGCACGCGCGCGCCTGGCTCGGTTCGCAGGATGGCGTACCCGCCTTCCTGTTCGAAACCTACGACCCGGCTCACGAAGAGATCGGCGAGCACTACGACGTGTGCGAGGGCGACCTCGGCATGCATCTGTTCGTCGGCCCCGCGGCCCGGCGCATATCGGGCTACACGCGCCACGTATTCGAAACGCTCATGGCGTTCCTGTTCGAGCGCCTTGGCGCGCAGCGCATCGTCGTCGAGCCGGATGCGCGCAACGCACGCATCCACGCCCTGAATCGCGCGATGGGCTTCGTGTATACGAAGGACGTCGCGTTTCGCGAGAAGACCGCCTCGCTCGCTTTCTGCACGCGATCCGCTTTTTACGCCGCCATTACGCAGGATCACTAAATTCCATAAGGACATCGCAACATGAATCACGTCGCAACCCAGGCTTCCATGCAACATGTGCTCCTCACGCCCCATGAGGCTACCGCCCACCTCATACCCGAGGTGTGGCAGCACGCGAACCGCATGTTGGTGCGCAAGGCCATTGCCGAGTACGCGCACGAGCTGATCGTCGAGCCACAGCGTGTGGGCGATGCGCCCGGCGAGCACTACGCGCGCTATGCGCTCGAATCCGACGACGGTACCCGCGTCTACACCTTCGACGCGCGCCTGCTCGCACTGCGCCACTGGAGCATTCGCCCCGAGACCATCGTGTGCTCGCAGGACGGCGCGCCGCAACCGCTCGACGCCCTCGCCTTCATCCTCGACGTGAAAGCGCGGCTTGGCATCAAGGAGGAGATGCTGCCCATCTACCTCGATGAAATCAGCAGCACGCTGTATGGCGCAGCCTATAAAGCGGTGAAAGATGGCCCGGACACAGCCGAACTCCTCGATGCCGATTTCCAGTCGATCGAAACCGCGATGAGCGAGGGCCATCCAGGCTTCGTCGCCAACAACGGCAGGCTCGGCTTCGACGCGGGCGACTATCGCGCGTTCGCGCCCGAGGCAGGCTCGCCGATTCAAATCGTCTGGCTCGCCGTGCACAAGGAGAACGCCGCGTTCCACAGCTCAGCCGACCTCGACTACGAACAGCTCATGGCAGAAGAACTGGGCGTGGAGACCATCGCGCGCTTTCGCTCGATCGTCGAAGCGCGCGGCGTGGACTTCGCCGACTATCGGTTGATGCCGGCGCACCCGTGGCAGTGGTTCAACAAACTCTCGATCGCGTTTGCAAGTTATGTCGCGACCAACCGCATCGTTTGCCTTGGCTTCGGCGCGGACCGTTATCAGGCCCAGCAATCGATCCGCACGTTCTTCAATCTCTCGGACCGTTCGAAACGCTATGTGAAGACGTCGCTCTCGATTCTCAACATGGGCTTCATGCGCGGACTCTCGCCGTACTACATGTCGGGCACGCCCGCCATCAACGACTTCATCAAAGGCCTCGTGGCGAGCGACGCGTATCTGCAAGGCAAAGGGCTCACCATCCTGCGCGAAGTCGCGTCCATCGGCTTTCGCAATCGCTATTACGAAGCGGCCGTCCAGGTGGACAGCCCCTACAAGAAGATGTTTTCGGCGCTCTGGCGCGAGAATCCGCTCAGTCTCGCGGGAGACGGCCAGCGGCTCATGACCATGGCCGCGCTGCTGCATACGGACCGCCATGGCGCAGCGCTGCTGCCGGCGCTGATCGAGGCTTCGGGGCTCACGGCGCAAGCCTGGCTCGAGCGCTACATGGAGGCATATCTCGCGCCCCTCGTCCATTGCTTCTACGCACACGATCTCGTGTTCATGCCGCACGGCGAAAATCTCATCCTCGTGCTTGAAAACCATGTGCCCGTGCGCGCGATCATGAAGGACATTGCGGAAGAATCCGCCATCCTCAACAAGGATGCGCAGCTTCCGGAAAACGTCAAGCGCCTCGCCGTGGACGTGCCCGAGCGCGTCAAGCTGCTCGCGATCTTCATCGACGTGTTCGATGGCTTCTTCCGCTACATGAATCAGGTACTCGTCGAGCACGGCTGCTGCACGGAAGACGTCTTCTGGGACACGGTGGCGCGCTGCGTTGCACGCTATCAGGACGAGCACCCGCAACTCGCGCGAAAATACGCCGAATACGACCTCTTCGCGCCCGAGTTCCTGCACTCGTGCCTGAACCGTCTGCAACTCGGCAACAACCTGCAGATGGTCAATCTCGCCGATCCCGCGGGCAATCTGAAGATGGCGGGCAATCTGCAGAACCCGCTGGCGGGCAGGCGCGGCGCGGCGCGAGACGCCGCGCAAGCGAATGGCATGAACGCCGAAGCGGTCGCGGCATAGCATGGCGGCAAACCGCGCGCTCGACGACATGCTGCAGCTCGCCGCGCGGCTCGTACCGGGGTTGCGGGGCGTGGTAGCCGCGCGCCCCGCGCAAGGCATCGTGCATACGCGCCCGGCGCCGCCTGGCGGGGACGCCAATCGCGCTGCGCTCGATGCGCTCGTTGCCTTCTGGTCGCGCACCTACCCTGAAGCGGGCCGCCCGTACTGGTCGTCGCGCTGCTGGGGCATCCTGATCTGGCAACCGCTCTACTTGAGCGTGATCGGAGTGCATGCGGCAGGCGTGTCGCTCTCGCTTGCGGACATCGCGCAACCCATTGCCGAGGGCTGGACCCGCGAGGTCCGCATACGCGATCACGAACCGGCGCAGGGCGACACGCACGCATCGATCACGCACGCCGCACGCGAAATCGTCTCGTGCTGCGAGCAGATGCACGACGAGTTGATGCCGGTGATTCGCCTGAATCCGGCAGCAGCGCGTGCCACGCAAGCCGACGTAGTGCTCGCCGCACTACTAGCGGCACGCAAGGCGCGTCCCGAATGGAGCGACGCACAGGTCGAGGCGCATGGCCAGCAGTGGCTCGCAGCGCTCGGCCTGCAAGGCTGCTCAGGCTATTTCCCGTTTTCGCGCACGGACGGCGCAAACGCACTCGCGCTGGAGCGGCGCACCTGCTGTTACCACTATCGCCGCCGCGACGGCGAACTCTGCAGCACCTGCCCGCGGCTCGCAAAGCATGAACGCATCGTGCGCCTGAACGCGCAACACGAAACAGGATGAAACCGACCGATGAACGATATCAGTGACCTCGCGCATCTCGCGCTGCCGACCGATACGGAGGAGGTGCATGCGCAATTGCCCGCGAGCGCCTATTTCGACGAGACGCTGTTCGAGCGCGAGATGGCGCGTATCTTCGCTCACTCGGCGCTATACGTGGGCCACGAACAGTCGGTGCCCGAGCGCGGCGACTGGCGGCACCTGCCGCAGGACGAAGGCGGCCGCGTGCTGGTGCGCGGCGAACACGGCGTGCAATTGCTCTCGAACGTCTGCCGTCATCGCCAGTCGCTCATGCTGGGCGGCAAGGCCGGCAACGTCGCTGCGAGCGGCGGCCCGCCTGCGCAAGGCAATCTCGCCGCGAGCGGCGGCAACATCGTATGTCCTTTGCATCGCTGGACGTACGCGCCTGGCGGCGAGTTGATCGGCGCGCCCGAGTTCGAGCGCAAGCCGTGCCGCAATCTCGAACGTTTCGAACTGCGAAATTGTCATGGGATGCTCTATGAGGGACCCCGCGAGCCCGCGCGCGACATGGCGCGCGTGTTCATGCGCCCCGAGTTCGACTTCTCCGGGTACGTGCTCGATCACGTCGAAACGCATACTTGCCGGTACAACTGGAAAACCTTTATCGAAGTCTATCTGGAGGATTATCACGTCGCGCCATTCCACCCAGGCCTCGGGCGCTTCGTGGCCTGCGACACGCTCGACTGGGAATTCGCCGAAACGTACAGCATGCAGCGCGTGGGCGTACACGCCGCGCTTGCGCAGCCGGGTTCGGAAATCTATCGCGCGTGGCACGATCGATTGCTCGATTATCGCGGCGGCGAGGCGCCCGAGTTCGGCGCCATCTGGCTCGCGTATTTCCCCACGCAGATGATCGAGCTCTACCCGCACGTGCTCGTGGTCTCGACGCTGTATCCGAAGAGCCCGCAGGAAACGCTCAACGTGGTGGAGTTCTACTACCCCGAAGAAATCGCGGCATTCGAACGCGAATTCATCGAAGCTCAACGCGCGGCGTATCTGGAGACGATGATCGAGGACGACGAGATCGCCGAGCGTATGGATGCGGGACGACTGCGGCTCCACCGGCGCGGCATCAGCGACGCCGGGCCGTATCAGTCGCCGCTCGAAGACGGCATGCGCCATTTCCATGCGTGGTATCGGCGCGCCCTCGCGGGACCGCTCGAATGAGCCATTGCGTAACCGCGCAAGGCAGGCGGTTTGTAATGGCGCGGCGAATGCAACGCACGCCCCGCGCCTTCTCGTTACGTCAGGCGTTAGCCACTTCGCTCAAGCTCGGGTAGTCCGTATAGCCTTGCGCGGCGCCCCCAAAGAAGCCGTTGCGATCCGCCGCGTTCATCGCCGCATTGCGCTGCAGGCGGGTGACGAAATCGGGATTCGCCAGCACCATCTGACCGTAGGATTCCAGGTCCGCCAGCCCCGTGGCCACATCTGCGCCAATCTGTTCGCGCGGGCGGCCAGCCCGGTTCACGATCAACGCGCCCTTCCACAGCTTGCGAATGTCAGCCAGCAGCGCCTCGTCGCCCTGATGCGCGATGTGCAGATAGGCGAGCCCCAGTTTGTCGAGTTCGGCCACCAGATAGTGATAAAGATCGGGGCCTTGGGCGCCTTCGTCGATGCCCCACAGCGTCGTGCCCGGTGAAAGGCGGATAGCCGTGCGGTCCGCGCCGATTTCGCCGGCAATGGCGGCCGCGACTTCGAGCGCAAAGCGTGCGCGGTTTTCGATCGGGCCACCGTATTCGTCCGTGCGCGTATTGGCGCTCGGCGCGAAGAACTGCTGAACCAGATAGGCATTCGCGCCGTGGATTTCGACACCGTGCGCGCCGGCATCAACGGCGTAGCGGGCGGCGGTGCGGAAATCGTCGACGGTGCGGCGGATTTCTTCGATGGTCAAGGCACGCGGCACGGGAATGTCCTGCATGCCCCTGGCCGTGAACATGGCCGTACCCGGCGCAATGGCGGAAGGCGCGACGCCCACGCGGTGGTGCCGCGTATTGTCGGGATGCGACATGCGGCCGGCGTGCATGAGCTGGATGAAGAGATGGCCGCCTCTCGCATGCACGGCGGAGGTGACTTTTTTCCATCCGGCGACATGCGCGTCGCTATAAATGCCCGGGGTCGTCATGTAGCCCTGGCCCTCATCCGAAGGCTGCGTGCCTTCGGTGACGATCAAGCCAACGCTCGCACGCTGGGCGTAATACTCGGCGGCCAGTTCGCCGGGCGTGCCGTCGGCCAGCGCGCGCGAACGCGTCATGGGCGCCATGACCAGACGGTTTGGCAGCGTGTAACGTCCGACGCGTACGGATTCGAAAAGCTTGCTCATGATGATCACCTCGACTGGTTTGGATGGTGCATCATCGCCTGCTTCACGATTGGGATAAATATGGTAATTTGGATATCATTGATCCATTGATGGAGCAGTCAAGGTGGAACTACTGAACGACATGGCCTTGTTCGTGGAAGTCGTCAAAGCCAAGGGGTTTCGCAGTGCCGCCGACGCGACAGGCATGCCGAATTCCACCCTTTCACGCCGCATCAGCGGCCTGGAAAAGGCGATCGGACTGCGCCTGCTCCATCGCACGACGCGCAAGATCGAGTTGACCGAAGCGGGTCAGGTCTACTTCGAGCGCTGCAAGCGCATCGTCGATGAAGCCCGCCTCGCGCACGAGCAGCTAGGCGACATGGTCGCGCAGCCCAGCGGCGTGCTGCGGGCCTCGTTTCCGGTCGATTTCGCCGTCAACTACCTCGCGCCCCTGATCGCCGAATTCGCCAGTCTCTACCCAGCCATCTCCTTCGATTTCGAACTGAATCCGCGGCGTGTCGATCTGGTGAGCGATCCGTTCGACGTGGCGATCCGCATGGGCGAGTCCGAGAGCTCGCAACTCATTGCGCGTCCGCTGGCGTCGCTCACACCATATCTCTATGCGTCGCAGGGCTATCTCCGGCGCGCGGGCGAGCCAGGCAAGCCGGCCGACCTGGAACGGCACGAATGCCTGGTTATCCTGAGGGCTGACACGTGGACCTTGCACGACGCAAAGCGCACGAGCATGGTGAAGGTGGGCGGACGCTTTACGCTCAACAGCGTCGGCATGATCCGCCGCCTCGCTACGCTCGACATGGGCATCGTGCTGCTGCCAGCGGAAATCGTGGCCGACGAGGTGGCCAGCGGAGCGTTGCGGCGGATTTTGCCGCAATGGCATGGCACGCCCACGCCGGTCTACGCGATTACGGAAACGCGTCTGCTGCCGGCGAAGACGCAGCGCTTTATCGAGTTTTTGCGGGCGCGGCTGGCGCGGTAGCGCACCGCCGAGGATGTATGGCCGCTGAGATATCCGCGAGCGGCGCTGCGGCCGCTCGCGGATTCGGCACTACGACTTAGAAGGCAACGTAGGCCGACGTAGCGACGCCTTGATTGCCATCAGTGCTCGGATCGTAATTGACGTACACAGTGCGGCCATAGAAAAACGGCATGCCGAAATCGAAGGCGACGCCCGTCATGATCCCGCCGACGTTCCCGTACGCGAAGCCACCGTCCTCGAACAAATTCAGCGCGTTGGCGATGCTAAGCCCCGCCGAAACGTTGGTGCCGTTGAACCCTGTGACAGAAGGCGTCCGCGACACCGTCGAAGCGGGGCAGTAGAAGCCGATCGCGCGCGTGCACATCGTCGACGATAACGTGCTGTCGGGGAAGAACAGACCGTTTGAGCCCGTATCGAAGAATGCCGCCGACACGCTCGTACCGCTCAGTGATGCACTTTGCACGTTGCCATAATGGTCGGTTGTGAGCTTCTGAATGCCGGAAGTCGGCACTACGTTGTTCGACTGCGTACCGATGCCGAACGTCAGGAACCCGGTTGCGCTCGTCGAACCCGACGACGTCACGGCCGGCATGTTCAGGATCACGCCCGTGTTGTCGGTCGGGAACAACCGGACCGGATTCGTCACTTGCGACGCTTCCACTACCGCGAGGTCCGTGCAGCTCGTCGAACTTCCCGACCCCGTGCAGCCGAAATAGACGCCGTTCGGCGTGGTTGCGCAGCCACTGCCGCAGTCGTATTCCGCGGGGCCGATGCCGAGAATGCCGTGCGCCGCGATTGACGACGACGTGTCGTTGAGCGTACCAACTGCGCAGCCGTCGTTAGTGCCGCCAGCCGCCGTTTGCGGCAGATCGCCCATGACATGGATGGGCACGCTCGAAGCCGTTTCACCGCCGATCGTCACATCCGCCGTACGAACGGAGCCCCAGGTGTTGCCGTCGGCAAAACCGAAGCACTCGGCAACGGATTTGCCGCTCACTGTCTCGACCGGCAACGCCGCCTGCATGGTGCTGTTCAGCGCATCCAGCGTGAGCCGCAACCCCCACGACCCCGTATCGACCTGGATGTCGTTGATCGTTTGGCACGTGCTCGTGCCGTGAGCGCAAATCGTCACGCTGACCGTCGGAATGTTCGGGGCGTTTTTGACGCCCGACGCCACAGTCACGGCAACCTGGTTGCTCGCGAGCGTCGCGGGCAAGCTCGATACCGGGGCGCCGGCAGCGAGGACCGTGCTGTTGGACGTACCGCCCGTGCCGCCGCTGCCTGTCGACGTGCCCGCCGACGAATTGCCCGATCCGCCGCCACCACCGCAACCCGCGACGAGAGCGACAGTCACCGCCAAACCGAATGCAGCCAGCATTCGGGCCAGTTTCCCATTGATACTCAACATGGTTCGCCTTGTTTTAGTTTGTTATTGGATGTCGGTGGCGCTCACGCCCGTCGGCAACGACTGCGGCAGATAGGCTTGCCCGGAGAACGCGCCCATATGGCCGCCGGAATGAACCACAAGATTGGGAAGCTCGACGGCCAGCGGACCACGGCCAGGATTAGCGGTGCGCTGCGAGACGCGCGCACTGTCGTATTGCGTGAAGTAGGTGCCGAGCAGTACGGGGAGGTTCGGCATGATCGGCCCACTCCACGCAATTCCAAATACTGTGCCCGCCGCCGTAGCGTACTCACGGACGACCGTGCCGGTGGCGAAAGTCGTTTGCGTCACCGTGTACGAGGCGGCGCTCGCGGTACCCGAGACGCCCGATGCAGCATGGACGACGGCCGCATTGGCCGAACTGGAGACAGCTCCAGCCGGCGCGGGCGTGGGCATGCCGCCGAGTGCAGCCGAGGCAGGTGCCGCCGCACCGAGCGCAGCACAGCTGAACGCCGCGCAAAGCGCGGCGTGCAAGATCTGATTCGACATCAGGAGAGAACCCTTTTTATGGTTGGTTTTATCGCGCACATCGGCGCAGGTTTGCCGTTGCCATCCTTGCGAAAATCAACGGCGAGAATCGAACCCTCACTTCACGCCGGGGTGTCCCGGGAGACTACCCGAAATGCCCTGCCGGGTCCGCTGAACGGTGTATCTATTTCTCTAGTCTCCCCAGTCGCCCCAATTTGCTCGCAGTTGGTTTCAATCATTGAGCTTTAGTTTGCCGAGGCGATCTCTGCCTCGATTATCCTGGCTGTTATCTTCGATCTGGTACACGCGCGTACGCACCGCGGGAAGCTCGGGCGGCTCCTTGGCGATTCCCCAGGCGCTCAGCAAGCCTTCGAATGACGCACCGGCCGGCGTCGTCCGTGGCTCCGGCAGTGGGACGCCGGTAGAACGGTAGCGCGCGGATCCTCGCGCACTCGCGCCCTTATTGATGCGTTCGGCAGCCCCGTTGCGCATGGCGTAGCGCACGACATCCGACGCTTCGCGCGAATTCATCAACCCCGACGCAGTGATTTCGCTGACCGACGCGCTTTCGCGTTGCGCCAACCAGTGCAGCAGCGTAAGCGCACTAGCGTGAACCTTCATTGCAGGCCTCTCCCGTCCTTGTCTTGTCCCTGTCCCCGGCGAAGATCACGCGATGCACTGAACGGATTTCGCGGCGTTTACCATGTCATGTCGACACCCGCGAGCCAGAGTCGCGTCCATGCCGTTGCGCTTGATAGCGCCCGCGAACGTCAATCCCGTCGTGAGGACCGCGCTCGTCCGGAGCGTGAATTGCGTGTGCAGGCGTGTGCTGCACGGTGAGATGGGCCATCTGCTTTGCATTCGTTCATTCCCCGCACGCGCATGCGTTGGCGGTAACCCCCGAGCGGCCGGCGTGCCGCGTGTTTGCAATCGTATTAATTCTGTTCTTAAAAGGCTATCGGCAACCTTTAGACGAATCTTTAGCGCAGACCATTAGTTTATGAACGCTGCATTTACGCAGTCGTAATAAAAATGTAGGGATTTGAAATTGAATTGAATAACTCACCGAAAATCTCAGTGTGCCATTCCACATACTCGTCGCCCACAGCCCGTCACAATCGACGCGGCCGTCCGGCCAGCGGCGAATGATGCAAAACACATAAACGCCACGCTGGCGCTTCGAGGCAACCGCAAATAAAAACGCACAAGGGATTCGAATGGAGTCGATCATATTGGGTCAGTGCGTGAAGGGCGCATGGCGCGACGGCTGGCGATATTTCCGTCACCACCCCGTATTTGCGGTTTTGCTACTGCCCTACGCGTGGCTTTCGTCGTCCGCCGTGAACACCCTGAGCCCCGACCGCACGCCGCCGTTCCGGCTCCTCACCTACCCGAGCTATTGGCGATATCTTGGCTGAACCTGGGGACTGGCCATCCTCGCTCCGGTGCTCGTCTGCCTGGATACGGGAAGTGTGGACCGATACGCGCGGGCATTGCTGGAGCATCTGGCCCATCCAGGTGTCGCAGGACTACCCACGCTCACGGCCTCGGTCGTCGTCGCCGCACCCGGCCTCGCGACGCGGCACCAGGCTCTCGCTTCGCTCGACACCCACAATCTGCTGGGCACCGCACTCGCTGCTTTCGGCGCGCTCTATCTGGGCGCGCCGTGTTCCGCCTGGCTATTTCGGCGCTACGCCAACACCCTGAAGGCGAGCCTGGCGCGCTGAAGCCCGCTCACGCTGCCGGCGCGCGCCGCGCGAACAGGCGCCGCGTCAGATCGAACGCTACGAGGTTGCCCGAGACGACCAGCAAAAGCCCGATAACCGCAAGCAAGGACCACCGGTAGCCCTCGTAGACCGTCGAAACGGCCAGCGCGACGATCGGGAACAAGACCGTGCAATACGCCGCGCGCTCGGGCCCGATCCGGCCAACGAGCGTCAGATAGGCCGTAAAACCGATCACTGACCCTGCTACGACGAGCCAGGCCAGCGCGCCGAGATAGCGCGCATCCATTTCGAGCCTGAACGGCAATCCGGCCGCGGCACTGCCGGCCACGAGCACAGCGGTGCCGATCAGCATGGCCCAGCCGTTCGTGACGAGCGGATTGAGCCCCATCGACTGCATGCGGCTGGATAGCAGATTGCCCGTGGAAAAGCACAGCGTGCCGAGGAAGGCCACGGCGAGGCCGAGCCACGCGGTCTGATCGCCGATATGGCCGGCCATCTGCTGCAGGAAAAGACAAACGATCCCGATCAGGCCCAGTACGGCGCCGCCCACGGCGGAGGGTTGCAGCGGCCGCCCCATGAAAATGCGTCCGTTGATCGAATTCAAGAGCGGCGCGGTCGAAAACACCACGGCCACGAGCCCGCTCGGCACGATGTTCTCGGCATAGTAAAAGCACAGGAAATTGAGGCAGAACAGCGCCAGCCCCTGGGCGACGAGATAGCGCCACGCCGCGCGCGGCGGCCAGACGGGGCGGCGCATCACGCCCAGCAGCGCAAACACCAGAAGTGCCGCGAGCCCGAAACGCCAGGCGATCGAAACGGGCGCGGGCACGACGCCAAGCTGCCACTTGATAGCGATCCAGGTGGTGCCCCAGATCAGGACGGTGAGCACGTAGAGTAAGAGATTCATCGCGGGAAAGGACCTCGAGTCGATGCCACAACTATGGCGCACGGGGCCGGCGCGGACTTGTCCAGGATTGCGCATTTCTTGCCTGCGCCCGGCCACGGCCAGCAACGGCGGGGGCGCGAGCGTATACTTTCAAAAGCCGCTCTGACTACCCGCTTTGTGGACCCCATCACCGCCTTGCAGCACGCCGCCCCGACCATGAACGCCCAGGTGCCGCTTCCCGCACCCGCCCTCGCCAATACGCCCTTTGGGCTGCATTCGGTGTGCCGCACGCTGAGCGAGGCCAATGCGACGCTGGAGCGCTTTGCGTGGCTCGGCGACCAGCTCGCGGCCGCCGTGTGGACGCGCGTCACGCGCGAGGCCGAAACCGTCTATGACCGGCCGGGCCATCACACGCTGTCGTGCTATCTCGACGGCGGCTACCGCACGGAGCGGCAGAAACTGCCTGGCGTGTACGGCGCGCCAAGCCGCCTCTGCGCGCTGCCCGGCGACCATGAATCGCGCTGGTGGGTGCGCGGCCACATGCATTTCATGCACCTGTATTTCCTGCCCGAGCACTTCACGCAGCGCGCGGTGCGCGAGCTCGACCAGGAACCGCGCGAACTCACTCTCGCTGACCGCACGTATTTCGAAGACGAACGCATTGCCGTGCTCTGCCAGGCGCTGGCCAACGAAAACTGGGCCGATCCAGATGGACTTTTACGCAGCAACGAAACGGCGCACGACGTGCTGAGCCTGCTGCTGCGCAGCCAGGGCGTGCGGTGCGCGGGCGCGGCCCTCAAGGGCGGCCTCGCCGTATCGACACGGCGGCGGCTGCGCGACTATATCGACGCCCACCTGGGCGAGACGCTGACGCTCGGCGCACTGGCCGATGTCGCGTGCCTTTCCGAGTACCATCTCGCGCGCATGTTTCGCACCTCGTTCGGGCGGCCGCCGCATGCGTGGATCGCCGCCCAGCGTCTGGAGCGCGCCCGCCTGCTGTTGCGCACGACTGCTCTGCCGCTCGCGCAGATTGCCGCAGAGTGCGGGTACGCGAACACGAGCCACTTCAGCCATCGCTTCCGCGATGCATTCGGCGCCGCGCCGAATGTCTATCGTCAAGCATTCCTGAAGTAGTCGTTTGTCCCTCGATCCCGCGGTGCGTGGCTCCATGTTTTGCCGCGCGGCTGGGTCTTGTCGCGACTGCCGGGCCTGCCTATCGTGACGTCATGCCCTCGACGTTCACCGCAAAGAGCCCGTCATGTTCCGAACCATCGTCGAACACACTTCGCGTTTTAGCGCCGTTTTCCCCTTATCGCCCGCTCTGCGCACGACCTTGCGCGGCGGCGCTATTGTCCTTGCGGCAGTCATGGCATTCACGCTTGCGCTCACGTTCGCGCCACACAGCACTCGCGCTAATCTTGCGCTGTGTGTTGCATCGTACTCCGAATCATTTTCGGAACACGACAGGATAGATGCACACAACGCCCAGTCCCTCGCGATCGAACGCTGCATCGACTAGCCGCGGTACTCCATCAGCAAAAATCAAAAATCCCCCATAACGCCGAGGCTTTGTCACAATGTGCGCTACGCGTCGGCAATGAGACGCCTTGTCAAAGGAGATCGTGATGGCGGAACTTGTGACTTGCCTGTGGTTCGATGAAGGTAGAGCACGCGAAGCGGCGGAGTTCTACGCCGCGACGTTTCCGGACAGCCATGTCGGGGCTGCCCATGTATCCCCGATACCAGGCATCGGTGCGGGGGCGGAACTGGTGGTCGAATTCACGGTGCTCGGCCGGCGCTTCGTGGGCCTGAACGGCGGCCCCAACTTCCAGGCGAACCAGGCCGTGAGCTTCATGGTCGAGACCCACAGCCAGGAAGAGACCGACCGCTACTGGAACGCCATCGTCGGCAACGGCGGCGAGGAATCGGATTGCGGCTGGTGCAAGGATCGCTGGGGTTTTTCGTGGCAGATCACGCCAAAGCGCCTGCTCGAATGCGTCTTCGGCGCCGATCGCGAAGCCGGCAAGCGCGCGATGGAAGCGATGATGACCATGCGCAAGATCGACATCGCCGGAATCGAGCGCGCCGCCGCAGCGAAGTAGGCAACACGCCGCCGGACACCGCAATCGCCACATAGCTGGCATGCAGATGGCGCCGACATGGCGCGCGTGTCATATCAGGCGCATAAAGCGCCAACCACGCCGCGAGCAGGGAACGATACCTGCGAGATGCCCTCGTACGCACAAGGGCGACGCTCACGATAGGTGAGCCGCCGCCCTGACATTCATCGAGCGGTCGACGCCAGCCTGAGCTGGCGCCGCCGCGATGCTTGCGAGGGCACCATGGAGTCTCGCCAGAGGCGTTCGATCGAAGTCGACTTTTTCCGCGGCGTCGTGCTGATTGTGATCGTGCTCGATCACATACCGGGCAGCGCCTTGGCGCAGCTGACGCTGCACGCTTACGCGCTGTGCGACTCCGCCGAAGTGTTCGTGTTTCTCGGCGGGTACGCGTCGGCCGCGGCCTTTATGGTCGTGCGCGCGCACCGTGGCATGAGCGCCGCGCAAGCGCGCTTCCTGCGCCGCAGCTGGGAGATCTACCGCGCCTATCTGCTGACCGCCCTCCTCACGCTGCTTTCTGGCGCGATGCTCGCGCTCCTGAACCTCAATCCTGCCGCCGCCGACCTGAGCGGCTGGGCGTCGTTTGCCACGCATCCGCTGCGCGAGACCCTCCACGTCGTCTTGCTCGCCCGCCAGCCGTATCTGTCCAGCGTGCTGCCGATGTATGTCATATTTGCGCTGTGCGTGCCCGCAGCCGTCCCCTTCGCCCGCCGCGCGCCGCTCGCCACGCTGATCTGCAGCCTGCTGCTCTGGGCCTTCGCGCCGCTGCTGGCTGCGCTCATCGGCGCGAGCACGCTCGCGAACTGGCCGTTCAACCCATTCGCGTGGCAGTTGATGTTCGTATTCGGCATGCTCTGCCGGCTGCACCCGCTTCCGCCCGGCTTCAAGACCTCGGAAACCGCGCGCTGGCTGGTACGATGCGCGTTCGCCGCGGTGGTGCTGTTCGCGGCGGTTAAATGGTTCCTCCTGATTCAACCCATGCCTGGGGCAATGAAACAGCATCTGGCCTTCGCGCGCGTCGTCAACTTCATCGGCATTGCCATGGTGGCGGCGTATTTCGTCCATCGCGGCACGATCGCGCGGATCGCCGCGCGCGTGCCCGCCGTCGTGACCGTTGGCCGCACGGGACTCGTGTGTTTCGTCGGCGGCACGCTGATCTCGGTGATCGTCGACACCGCCACGCCACACGCGCTGCACGGCGCGGCGGCGTTCGCGGCAGCGCTGGCTGGCG